>NZ_JBHVXW010000012.1:80117-218289 GCF_042881375.1 Streptomyces sp. NPDC058274 | reverse complement strand
CCCTGAGATCTCAGGGCGCCCCTTCGGCGTACGCACGTCCGAGAGTCAGCTCGTCGCGTCCTCGCGGCGCACCGACAGCAGGTCCTCCAACTGTTCCTCGCGGGCCTGCGCGGCCACGAAGAGGAGCTCGTCGCCCGCTTCCAGGGAGTCGTCCCGGGAGGGGGTGAGGACGCGCGTACCGCGGATGATCGTGACCAGCGAGGTGTCCTCGGGCCACTCCACGTCGCCGACCCGGGTCCCGGCCAGGGCGGACTCCGGCGGCAGGGTCAGCTCGACGAGGTTGGCGTCGCCGTGGCTGAAGCGGAGCAGGCGGACCAGGTCGCCGACGCTGACGGCCTCCTCGACCAGGGCCGACATCAGCCGGGGGGTGGAGACGGCGACGTCGACACCCCAGGACTCGTTGAAGAGCCACTCGTTCTTCGGGTTGTTGACGCGGGCGACGACCCGCGGGACGCCGTACTCGGTCTTCGCGAGCAGGGAGACGACCAGGTTGACCTTGTCGTCGCCGGTGGCCGCGATGACCACGTTGCAGCGCTGGAGCGCGGCCTCGTCCAGGGAGGTGATCTCGCAGGCGTCGGCGAGCAGCCACTCCGCCTGCGGGACGCGCTCGACCGAGATGGCGGTCGGCGCCTTGTCGATCAGAAGGACCTCGTGCCCGTTCTCCAGGAGCTCGCCCGCGATCGAGCGGCCCACGGCACCGGCACCGGCAATGGCGACCCTCATCAGTGACCGGTCTCCTCTTCAGGGCCCTCGGCGAACGCCGCCTCGACCTTCTCGACGTCGTCCGAGCGCATCATCACGTGCACCAGGTCGCCTTCCTGCAGCACCGTCTGCGAGGTGGGCAGGACCGCCTCGCCGAGCCGGGTCAGAAAGGCCACGCGTACGCCGGTGTCGTCCTGGATCCGGCTGATCTTGTGGCCCACCCAGGAGGCGGAGGCGTGCACTTCGGCGAGCTGTACCCCGCCGGTGGGGTCGCGCCACAGCGGCTCGGAGCCGGAGGGGAGCAGCCGGCGCAGCATCTGGTCCGCCGTCCAGCGGACGGTGGCGACGGTGGGGATGCCCAGGCGCTGGTAGACCTCGGCGCGGCGGGGGTCGTAGATACGGGCCGCGACGTTCTCGATGCCGAACATCTCGCGGGCCACCCGGGCGGCGATGATGTTGGAGTTGTCACCGCTGGAGACGGCGGCGAAGGCGCCGGCCTCCTCGATGCCCGCCTCGCGCAGGGTGTCCTGGTCGAAGCCGACTCCGGTGACGCGACGGCCGCCGAACCCGGAGCCCAGCCGACGGAAGGCGGTGGGGTCCTGGTCGATCACGGCGACCGTGTGCCCCTGTTGCTCCAGGGTCTGGGCAAGAGCGGAACCCACTCTTCCGCAGCCCATGATGACGATGTGCACGACCGTCCTTCCGGTGTCAACAGATACGGCTCAGTGGAACAGGGTCTCAGACCGCCGCCCAAGCTACACACGCACGGTCAGCCGGGGGCACCCCTGTGCACGTCCGCCTGCGGGTTTTCCGCGATCACCGTCGGCTGATGCTGCGGACGCTGACAAGAGTCAGGATTCCGAGGCCGACGAGTCCGGCGGCTGCGCCGATGAGTTCCGCGGTCGCATGCATGGAGCCTCCGTAAGCGGTGTGGGACGGGGTTTTGTCATATAGGCATGCGGATCCGCGTGACTACGGAATCCGCAGCGGGAGCGGCCGGGGATTTCACTCAGAGGGCAGATGCCGGGTGGCGGGTGGGCGCGCGCCCGTTCGAACGCTTACGATCCTCTGCGTGTCCAAACTGACCGACGTGCCCAAACGGATCTTGATCGGGCGCGCACTGCGCAGTGATCGGCTCGGAGAAACGCTCCTGCCGAAGCGCATCGCACTCCCCGTCTTCGCTTCCGACCCACTCTCCTCCGTCGCGTACGCGCCCGGAGAAGTGCTGCTGGTCCTCTCCATCGCGGGCGTGTCGGCCTACCACTTCAGCCCGTGGATCGCGGTCGCGGTCGTCGTGCTGATGTTCACGGTCGTCGCCTCCTACCGCCAGAACGTGCACGCGTATCCGAGCGGTGGCGGCGACTACGAGGTGGCCAACACCAACCTGGGCCCCAAGGCCGGCCTCACGGTCGCCAGCGCCCTGCTCGTCGACTACGTCCTCACCGTCGCCGTCTCCATCGCCTCCGGCATCGAGAACCTCGGCTCCGCCGTCCCGTTCGTGGTCGAGCACAAGGTGTCCTGCGCCGTCGCCGTCATCGTGCTGCTCACGCTGATGAACCTGCGTGGAGTCAAGGAGTCCGGAAAGCTCTTCGCGATTCCGACGTACGTCTTCGTGGCGGGCGTCTTCATCATGATCGCGTGGGGCGCCTTCCGCGGTCTCGCCCTCGGGGACACCATGCGGGCGCCGACCGCCGACTACCACATCAAGGCCGAACACCAGGGGCTCGCAGGCTTCGCCCTCGTCTTCCTGCTCCTGCGCGCCTTCTCCTCCGGCTGTGCCGCGCTCACCGGTGTCGAGGCGATCTCCAACGGTGTGCCGGCCTTCCGCAAGCCGAAGTCGAAGAACGCCGCGAGCACGCTCGCCGCGATGGGCCTGCTCGCCGTCACCATGTTCTGCGGCATCATCGCCCTGGCCATGGTGACCAAGGTCCGCATGGCCGAGAACCCGGCGGCCGACCTCTTGCACAACGGCGTCGCGCTCGGTTCCGGCTATGTGCAGAACCCGGTGATCTCCCAGGTCGCCGAAGCCGTCTTCGGCAAGGGCAGCTTCCTGTTCATCGTGCTGGCGGCGGCCACCGCGCTGGTCCTGTTCCTCGCGGCCAACACCGCGTACAACGGCTTCCCGCTGCTCGGCTCGATCCTCGCCCAGGACCGCTATCTGCCGCGCCAGCTGCACACCCGCGGCGACCGGCTCGCCTTCTCCAACGGCATCGTGCTGCTCGCCGGCACGGCCACCCTGCTGGTCATCATCTACGGAGCCGACTCGACCCGGCTGATCCAGCTCTACATCGTCGGCGTCTTCGTCTCCTTCACCCTCAGCCAGACCGGCATGGTGCGGCACTGGAACCGCCACCTGGCCACCGAGACCGACCAGGCCAAGCGCCGCCACATGGTCCGCTCGCGGGCGATCAACACCTTCGGCGCCTTTTTCACCGGGCTCGTGCTGGTCGTGGTCCTCGTCACGAAGTTCACGCACGGTGCCTGGGTCGCGCTGCTCGGCATGTGCATCTTCTACGCGACGATGAGCGCGATCCGTAAGCACTACGACCGGGTCGCTGAGGAGATCGCCGCCCCCGAGGGCCCCACCGACGACAGCGTCCGCCCCTCCCGTGTGCACTCCGTCGTACTGATCTCCAAGATCCACCGCCCGACGCTGCGCGCCCTCGCGTACGCCAAGCTGATGCGCTCCGACACCCTGGAGGCGCTCAGCGTCAACGTGGACCCCGCGGAGACGAAGGCCCTGCGCGACGAGTGGGAACGGCGCGGCATCGACGTACCGCTGAAGGTCCTCGACTCGCCGTACCGCGAGATCACCCGGCCCGTCATCGAGTACGTGAAGGGACTGCGCCGGGAGTCGCCGCGCGACGCGGTCTCGGTGATCATCCCCGAGTACGTCGTCGGCCACTGGTACGAGCATCTGCTGCACAACCAGAGCGCCCTGCGCCTCAAGGGCCGGCTGCTGTTCACACCCGGCGTCATGGTGACCTCCGTGCCCTATCAGCTGGAGTCCTCCGAGGCCGCGAAGAAGCGGGCCCGCAGGCGTCAGGAGTGGAGCGCGCCCGGTGCGGTGCGCCGCGGACCGGCGCAGGAGCGGACGAAGGAGACCCCGGGTTCGAAGCGCTGACGTGCTCGTGGTGAGCGGCCGGGTGACGTCCACGTAGACTGGTGGGCTGTTGTCCGGCCGTTCCCCCTTTTTCGCACCTGGAGTCACCCCGCCATGCAGGCAGAACCGAAGACGTCGCTGGTGGGGGAGGAGTACGAGGTCGAGATCGGCCCCGTCGCCCACGGAGGGCACTGCATCGCCCGTACGAGTGAGGGCCAGGTCCTCTTCGTCCGGCACGCGCTGCCCGGTGAGCGGGTCGTCGCCCGGGTGACCGAGGGCGAGGAAGGGGCGCGCTTCCTGCGCGCGGACGCCGTGGAGGTCCTCACGGCGTCGAAGGACCGCGTCGAGGCGCCCTGTCCGTACGCCGGCCCCGGCCGGTGCGGCGGCTGCGACTGGCAGCACGCGAAGCCGGGCGCACAGCGCCGGCTGAAGGGCGAGGTCATCACCGAGCAGCTGCAGCGGCTCGCGGGCCTCACGCCCGAGGAGGCCGGCTGGGACGGCACCGTGATGCCCGCCGAGGGCGACAAGCTGCCGGCCGGCCAGGTCCCCGCGTGGCGCACGCGCGTGCAGTACGCGGTGGACGTGGACGGCAACGCCGGGCTGCGCCGCCACCGCTCGCACGACGTCGAACCGATCGAGCACTGCATGATCGCCGCCGAGGGTGTCAGCGAGCTGGGCATCGAGCAGCGCGACTGGTCCGGCATGGCGTCCGTCGAGGCGATCGCCGCGACCGGGTCGCAGGACCGCATGGTGATCCTGGAGCCCCGGCCCGGAGCCCGGCTGCCCCTCGTCGAACTCGACCGGCCCGTCTCGGTCATGCGCGTCGAGGAGCACGACGGCGGCATCCACCGCGTGCACGGCCGCGCGTTCGTGCGCGAACGCGCCGACGACCGTACGTACCGCGTCGGCAGCGGCGGCTTCTGGCAGGTCCACCCGCAGGCCGCCGACACCCTGGTCAAGGCCGTCATGCAGGGTCTCCTGCCGCGCAAGGGCGACATGGCGCTCGACCTGTACTGCGGCGTCGGTCTCTTCGCGGGCGCGCTGGCCGACCGCCTCGGCGAGAAGGGCGCGGTCCTCGGCATCGAGTCGGGCAAGCGCGCGGTGGAGGACGCCCGGCACAACCTGGCCGCGTTCGACCGCGTCCGCATCGAGCAGGGCAAGGTCGAGGCGGTCCTCCCGCGCACCGGCATCAGCGAGGTCGACCTGATCGTCCTCGACCCGCCCCGCGCGGGCGCCGGCAAGAAGACCGTCGAACACCTCGCGTCCCTGGATGCCCGCCGCATCGCCTACGTCGCCTGCGACCCGGCGGCCCTGGCCCGCGACCTGGCGTACTTCCGCGACGGCGGCTACAAGGTGCGGACGCTGCGGGCGTTCGATCTGTTTCCTATGACGCATCATGTGGAGTGCGTGGCCATTTTGGAGCCTGCTGCGAAGGGTGCTTGACCTGCGGCTTTGTGGCTCCGGATGGTCGACCGACCTGTTTCCCTGCATGCAGCGGGTCCAGTGGATGGATCGATCCTGAAGGTTGCCTGACCTGCGATTTCCTGAGGGAGATGGTCGCTTCGGCGGCCCTTCAGGGGTTCTTTCGAGGAATCTTGACGCTCGACCGACGCTTGTTTCGGGGCTCTGAGCGTCACTGGGGCCATCGCGGGGTGATCTCGGTATCTCGCACCACACCAGGCAGCTCAGTTCTCGGAGTTCTCGATGCGGTTCGGGCCGGTGAGAGCGTCGCAGATGCCCCGGGTGACTCGGGGCTGTCTCTTCGGTCGCATTTTCCGATACGTGCTCAGGCGGACATCTGCGTGCTGTGGCACGCTCATCGACACTGGCTGTCGCACGTATGGCCGGGATGCAAGCTCCACAGCTGGCGGAGTGGGACCCTCCAGCCGAGGAGCTGTACGACGACACGGTGCCACCGCTCTTCCTCGGCATGGCGGGGGCAGCCCGTCATCCTGACGAGCTGCTCGACCCACCGGAGCCGTATCCGCAGAGCCCGCCCGCCCGCTCCGACATGCTCAGCGATCAGCCGACACTCGAGGACCACCTCGTCATGCATGACACCCGGGTGATGCACGGGTGGCTAAGCGAGAAGACCAGCCACGTGGCGTGGCGCAGGTTCCGCGAACACGGCCGCACACTGCTGGTCGCGAAAGCCAACCGCACTCCGGCGGAACATGCCCTCGGCTGCGACATCATCTTCTACAACGTCTAGCGGCACAGCCTGGTCCTCGTCCAGTACAAGAAGCTCGACGCCGAACGAGGCGGCTTCTACTACCTGAACAGTGACCGGAACCTCGCCAAGGAACTGCTATGCATGAGAAGCCTGGACCGGTACGCGGAGATGCAGGCCGGCCTGGCCGACGAACAGCGGCTGGACTCCAGCCCGAGCTGGATCAAGCTCTGTCATCCGCGTTCCGTGCTGCCGCACACGACGGAAATGATCCACGGCATGTACTTCTCTCGGCGGCAGTTCGAATCGCTGCGCGACGACGCCCGGCTGAACGACGGGCGGGGCGGCGCTGTCCGGTTCGGCTACAAGAACGTCCCGGCCTACCTGGACAACACGCTGTTCACACGTCTGGTGGAGACGGGCCAGATCGGCACCACCGGTACAAGCACCGACCTCGTGCGACAGCAGGTCATCCGTAGCTTCCGAGGACAGCGCAACCTCGTGCGCCACCCTGAGCGGGGAGGAGGCGCCTCAGTCGGCACGGCGCAGCGCAGAGCAGGGCGATGAATATCGAGCCCCCGTGTGACGACTGGTCGACAGCCGACCGGCGGTAACCGGTCGTCGGCCGGGAGACAGGGCGCCGTCCGACGACCGCGGTTCGGTGTCAGTTGACGGGCATGCGGGGCACAGCGTTCTTGCGGCTGATGTCGAACGCCAGCTGGTAGATGACCGTCAGGTCGATCGCCTCTCCGCTGTGTCCGGTCATCACACCACACCCAGTTCGATGAGTTCCTCCAGCAAGGCCACCGGATTGGCCGCAAGTCCTCTGCAAGCAGGCCGCGTTGGACGTGGCGTTAACGTCATGCGTGCGATGAGACAGTGACAGGCGTTGCTCCACCGGAAGTTGAGACGCTCGAGTCGACCGGTCAGCGTCGTGAACGCCGACCAGGGGCTGCCTCCCGGGTCTTTACTGCGATGTGACGTTATGTCAAATCGTTGTTGACGCAGCAAGTTTCCCTTGATGCAATGCCTTGTCCGCGATGACGCGAGGGTGGGGAACGGGGCACGTGACAGGGCTGGACAGTGCAAATCTCAAGACGCTTCTCGGTGACGTCGCCTCGGGAAGGCTTCAACTCCCCGACTTCCAGAGGGATTGGAAGTGGGACGACGACCGCATCAGGGCCATCATCGCGACCGTGACGCTCGACTACCCCCTGGGCGTCACGATGACGCTGGAAACCGGTGGCGCCTCCCGCTTCCGTACCAGGCCGCTCACGGGTGCGGAGTCGGTCGCCGGGCGGGATCCCAGTCTCCTGCTGCTGGACGGCCAGCAGCGTCTGACGTCGCTCTTCCAAGCTCTGTACGTGGCCGATGCGCCGGTACGGACCGTGGACACGCGGGGTAAGTCGGTTCGCCGCTGGTACTACGTCGACATAGCAAAGGCGACCGGTTCACCGTCCGACCGCGACGAGGCGATCGTCTCTGTGCCGGAGGACCGCATCCTGCGCAGGGATTTCGGGCGCAAGGTCGTGCACGACCTCAGTGACACCGCGGGTGAATGCGCTGCGGGAATGTTCCCCCTGCGGATTGTCTTCGACACCCAGAGGGTCAATGCGTGGCGCCGCGAGTACGAGAGGGCGGACGAGGCGCAGAACTTCGATCTGTGGATCAAGTTCGAGGACCAGGTGCTGCACCCCGTCAGGTCGTTCCAGGTGCCCATGATCAATCTGTCCTCGTCGACGTCCATGGACGCCGTCTGCGCTGTCTTCGAACGCGTCAACACGGGAGGCGTCCCGCTCAACGTCTTCGAATTGCTGACCGCCACCTATGCCGGGGATCGTGCGTACACGAGTCGCACAGGCGATTACTACGACCTGCCCTCCGTCTGGCGTTCGATCAAGGAACAGGTGGCGGAGCGGTACCCGGTGCTCGGCCGCCTGGAGGTGGACCTCGACGACGGTCTGACCAACAGCGACTTTCTCCAGGCAGTGGCCCTGGTGCGGACGTGGAACCGTAAGCTCCTCGATTCCACGGTGGGCGTCTCCTGCAAGCGGCGCGATCTGCTGGAGCTCCCGCTGGAGGACTTCCAAGCGCTCGCCCCCCGTCTTCGAGATGCTTTCGAATGGGTCGGGGAGTTTCTGTTCACACAGTGCATCGTCCAGGCCGCGGACCTGCCGTACCGGACGCAGGTGGTTCCACTGGCCGCGGTCCGGGCGATCCTCGGTGAAGACCTCGACAATCCGGGCGCGACTCAGAAGATCACGCAGTGGTACTGGTGCGGCGTCCTCGGGGAGATGTACGGCGGCTCGACGGAGACACGTTTCACCCGTGACGTGGAGCAACTGATCGCATGGATCTGTGACGACGGCGAAGTCCCCGACACGATCGCCGACTCCCTCTTCGACCCCCAGCGCCTGTTCACTCTCAAGACCCGCAACAGCGCCGCATACAAGGGCGTCTTCGCGCTCCTGATCCGGCAGGGCGCTGTGGACTGGCATTACACCGACGGGCCGATGGCTCCGGGCACATTGGTGGAGTACGGCGTCGACGTGCACCAGATCTTCCCGAAGAACTGGGTGCGCCGGAACCTCGACGAGCGCTACCCGGCTAGCTCCATCATCAATAAAACGCCGTTGTCACTCCGTGCGGCCCAGGCCCTCAGCGGTGCCCCGGCTGCGTACTTGGAGCCCCTTGCAGCGGCGGCCGACATGCGCTCCGAGTGGTTCGACGACGTGATCTCCACCCATCTCATCGACGCCAAGGCGCTGCGGGCCAACGACTACGTCGCGTTCTTCGAGGCGCGCGCCTCCGCGCTGGAGGACCTGGTCTTCCAGGCCATGGGCAAGCGCACCACGGTCGTCCGCGGCGCTGCTGACGAAGAGGGGGAGCGCTGATGAAGAAGCCGACGACGGCAGAGCTGATCGCCCTCAAGGGGGCGGAACTCGCACTGTCCGACCTGCTGGCTCTGTACGAGGTGCGGGTGCGGCAGACCGGCATCATCCGGGAGATGAACGAGTCGCTGGCAGCTGCCGGGCTGATGACGCTTCCCGACTTCTCCACCTGTCCCACCCTCGCCCGGGTGCGGCTCGTGCCGGTCGCGGCCACCACGGCTGTGGCACCCGAGGAAGATCCCGCCGTGCCGGCCGATCCGCTGCCGCCGGGTGCGCTGCCCCAGCGCCTGCTGCTGGGGGAACTGCCCTCGGCCGTGGTCGGTCTCAAGTGCGTCCCTCCTGGTGCCGAGCTGAGTCAGGCCACCTATCTCATGCGTTACGAGGGCTACAACCAGATCCCCGTGGTCAGCAACATGACCGAGCTCCACGGAGTGGTCACCTGGAAGTCGATCGCTCTGATGTACGAGAACGGTTGGGAGACGAGCTTGGAGAACGCCATGCAGCAGGAGTCCCTGCCGGTGTTCGACAGCAGGGAGGATTTATTCAGCTGCCTGCCCATGCTCGTGGACCATGGTTACGTGCTGGTGCGGGGACAGGACGGTCGAATATCTGGCATCGTCACGTACCAGGAGATCGTCCGCCGGTTCCAGAACACCGCCCGGCCGTTCTTCCTCCTCGGTGAGATCGAGTCGCTGCTCCGCCGCTGGCTGGGCGCCCGTCTGGACGCAGAAGCGGTCATCGCCGTGCAAGCGACCAACCGCAGGCCGGAGCAACGCACCGGCAAGGTGGAGGACCTGATGTTCGGCGACTACGTCCTGCTCCTGGACGGCGCTCAGAGGAGGACCGCACTGGCTCAGCGTGCCGACGCCAACTGGGTCGCGCTGGGCCGCCCGGCACTGGACCGCGGCCAGTTCGTCCACCATCTCCAGCGCGTGCAGGCCATCAGGAACAGGATCGCTCACTTCGACGACGATCCGCTGCCGCCGGAGGACATGCGGGACTTGACCTCGTTCGCCCGGCAGCTTAGGGACTGCGTACGGTGAGCGGTGGTCCGGAAGCGGGCGCCGTTCCTGGCCGGCTCGACGTTCGCCAATGTCAGAGGCCGCGCACCCGATGACGGCACTCCGGCCGCAGCGATAGGGTGAACTTTCGGTGAAAGTGTGACGTGCCGGGGCAGGTGGGCGCGAGAGGGTGACGCGGCAGAGATGACTGAGGTGCCCGCGCAGATCGGCCGGTACACGGTTGAGCGCGAGCTGGGCGCGGGGGGCATGGGACAGGTCTATCTGGCCTACTCGCCCGGCGGCGACCCGGTCGCGGTGAAGGTGATCAGGAACGACAGGCTCGATCAGGCGACCCGAGCGCGGTTCGAGAGGGAGGCGCTGATCGCCCGGACGGTAGTCGGAACCAACCGGGTGGCCCGTTTCCTCGACGCAGACCCTTACGCCGACGAGCCGTGGATGGCCGTCGAGTACGTGCCCGGGCTGACCGTCCACGAGCAGGTCGAGAGGGCAGGGACCCTCCCGGTGCCGCTGGTCGCCAGCCTCGGCGCGCTGCTCGCCGAAGGCCTGGGGGCGGTGCACGCCGTCGACCTGCTGCATCGCGATCTGAAGCCGCAGAACGTGATGCTCGGCGAGTACGGCCCGATCCTGATCGACTTCGGACTGGGCGCGTTCCTGGACGCGGGCAAGGACACCCTCACGCACGACGGCATGATCATCGGCACGGTCCGCTGCATGCCGCCGGAGCAGGCACTCGGCCGCTCCCGGGTGGAAACACCGGCTGACGTCTACGGTCTAGGCACGGTTCTGCTGTACGCGGCGACGGGCCACTACCCGTACGAGGGACACGGCTGGCCGGCGATCGTCGCTCAGGTGACCGACGAGACGCAGCCGCCGGACCTCGCAGGGCTGCCCAAGGCGCTCGTTCCGTTGGTCACGGCGATGCTCGCCCACGCTCCGGAGGACCGGCCCGCGCTCGCGGAGGTCACGGACCGGTGTGTCGCGCTGATGAAGGACGCGGGGTTCACCCCTGTAGAGGCGCGTTACGCACTGATCGACGTAGCTGTTCCCTTCGGCGCAGGGGACGGTCGTACCGGGCCCTCGCCATCGGTGTGGGAGCGCATCGCGGTCCAGTACGGCGATGCGCCCGAGGTGCACACCCAGGTCGTGGACGAGGACGGCGTCGACAGTCCCCTGGACCGCCCTGCCCGCCCTGACACGGCCGAGGACGGGGTGGAGCCCGAGTCCTCCGGTGCGACAGGGGGGGGCGACACCCACACCGGAGCCGCGGACGTACCGTCGGACGGCGGTACGGATCGTGAGGACGCCGCCTCCCGTCGTACCGAGCGGGCGCCCGTCGAGTCGCCCCGCGGGCCCGGCCGGAAACCGGCATCGCAGAAGGTGGCCGAGGAGCTGAGAGCCCGGTACGCGATGCAACCGGACCTGTGACATGCGGTGAGCAGGCAGGGCGATTCCCATGGGGGCCGAGGCGGCGCTTCAGCGCCGGCGGCGGGCGAGACACCGGAAGGCGGCAGTGAGAACGGTATGCGGGACGTCAAGGACGACGAGGGAACGGAGCGGTCCGTGAGCGGTGCGGGGGCGGGCGACGGCACAACGCTGGCAGACCAGGGGACCTTCGATTCGGTGGACGGCTCGACGGTCTGTGAGCGGACCGCACCGGACGCCCCGTCCGAGGCCGGGCCACGCTCGCGCCGTCCCAGGTTCGCCCCTGGATCCCAGGTCGTGGTGCGCAACGAGCAGTGGCTGGTAAAAAAGGTCGCCGACACCACGTACGACGGCTGGATGGTCGAGGTCACCGGCGTCTCCTCCTTGGTGCGCGGCATGGACGCCGTCTTCTACGAGAAGCTGGACCACATCGAGCCGATCGACCCCGACAAGACCCGTCTGGTCCCCGACGCCTCGCCGAACCACCGCAAGGCGCGCCTCTACCTGGAGGCCGTCATCCGCAAGACCGCGCTGCCGCAGACCGAGCACGGGCTCGCGCTGATCGGCAACTTCCTCATGGACGAGCAGACGCACCAGCTCCGCCCCGCCGAGCTGGCCCTGTCACAGGACAACCCCCAGCCGCGCGTGCTCATCGCGGACGTGGTGGGTCTCGGCAAGACCCTGGAGATCGGCATCCTCCTCGCCGAGCTGATCCGCCGAGGTCGCGGCGAGCGCATCCTCGTGGTCACCCCGGCGCACGTCCTGGAGCAGTTCCAGCGCGAACTGTGGACCCGTTTCTCCATCCCGCTCGTCCGTCTCGACTCCACCGGCATCCAGCGCATCCAGCAGGACATCCCGGCCGGCCGGAACCCGTTCGCCTACTTCAGGCGGGCGATCATCTCCGTGGACACCCTCAAGAGCGACGTCTACGCCCACCACCTGGAGAACACCGAGTGGGATGCCGTCGTCATCGACGAGTCCCACAACCTGGTCAACCGGAACACGAAGAACAACGGCCTGGCCCGCCTCCTCGCCCGCCGCAGCGACGCCTTCGTACTGGCCTCCGCCACCCCTCACAACGGGGACGCCGAGTCCTTCGCCGAGCTGATCGGCATGCTGGACGACGCGGCCATCGCCGATCCGTCGTCCTACGACGTGAAGGACCTCAAGCACCTGTACATCCGCCGCACCAAGACGGACCGCGAGGTCCGCGACTCCCTCAAGGGCGAATGGGCGGACCGTGGTCCGTCCAAGCCGGTGTTCGCCAAGGCGACCGAGAAGGAGGAGGCGGTCCTGGCGGAGCTCGCCGCGCGGTGGATCCCGCGCGACCCGGCGGCCTCCTCCGTGTGCGTGGACTCGATGGTCGCCTACAACCTGCTGAAGGCGTTCCTCTCCTCCCACCGCGCGTTCCAGGTCTCCGTCGCCGCCCGGACCAAGACCCTCGAGAAGCCCCTGAAGGGCCGCAAGGGCCAGGACCCGGCCCAGCTGGAGGCGGCGCGGCAGATCGAGCGGAAGGCGATCGTCGACCTGGCCCGCCTCGCCGACGACCTCGGCGACGACGACTCGTCGAAGCTCGAAGCCCTGGTCGAGGTCCTGAAGGACATTGGTGTCGGCCCCGGTTCGGACACCCGCGTCGTGGTCTTCTCCGAGCGCATCCCCACCCTGAAGTGGCTGGCCGAGACCCTCCCGGCCCGGCTCGGATTCCCGCGCGTGAAGCAGCTGGACCAGGGCGAGAAGGAATCCAAGTCCTGGAAGGCGTACGGCGGGGTCGTCGAGGTCATGCACGGCGACGCCACCGGCGAGCAGGAGCAGCAGCGCATCGTCGAGGAGTTCGGCCTGGCCACGAAGCCCGTCCGGCTCCTGTTCACCGGCGACGTGGCCTCCGAGGGTGTCAACCTGCACCAGCAGTGCCACGAGCTGATCCACTACGACCTTCCCTGGTCGCTGATCCGCATCGAGCAACGCAACGGCCGTATCGACCGCTACGGGCAGAAGAAGAACCCCCGGTTCCGGGCCCTGGTGCTCACCAGCGACGTGGAGTGGCGCACCGACGACGCGACCGGTGAGTCCCTGCCGCTCGACGACCGCCTCGTCGGCGCGAAGCTGCTCGCCCGCGAGGAGGAGGCCCACCGCATCGAGGGCACCGCGGAAGCGGTCACCGGGATCTACAAGGCGAAGGAGGAGGAAGACCGGCTCACCCGCGACCTCATCGCCGGACGCACCGTCGAGGAGTCGATCGAGCAGTCGTCGTCGACGTCGGGCGGCGGAGCGAAGGCCATGCTGGCCAGGGCGATGGGCAACGTCGGAGCGAAGAAGCCGACGGACGACGTGCCGCGCGCCACCGTGCCCGGCCTGTTCGGCACGGTCGGCAGCGCCACCGCCACCGCCGACTACTTCGACGAGGCCCTCCGCCAGGTCTGCCACCCCATCAGCCCCGACATCGCCCTCAAGCTCCGGCGCGAAGGTGACGGCACCCTCGCCTTCCAGCCGCCGCCGGACCTCCTCCACCGTCTGAAGGCCCTGCCCAAGTCCTATCTGACCGAGCAGGAGATCCTCCCCACGGCGAACAAGGAGGCACGCATCCGCCTCACGTTCGACAAGGGTCTCGCCGGCAAGCGTCTGAAGGTGGCCCGCGAGGAGTCCGACAGCCAGTGGCCGAACGTCAGCTACGTCTCCGACGTCCATCCCGTCCTGGACTGGGTCACCGACAAGGCGCTCGCCGCACTCCGCCACGACGAGGCCTTCGTGCTCGCCTTCGATCCGGACCGCGACAAGGCGGCCGACATCGATCCAGAGTTGCCCGCCGCGCTCGACGGCCCGGTCTACCTCCTCCAGGGCATCTACTCGAACAAGGCCGGACGTCCCACCGTCGTCGAGTGGATGGCCGTCACCGGTCTGCCCGACGCCCCTCGCACCTACCGCATGGACAACGCCCTCCTCGCCGCCTGCCGGGTCGGCCCGAGCATGCCGGGGCGTAACGCTCCGGTGAACAAGGACGCGCTGCAGCGCTGGGTGCCGGCCGCGGTCGCCGAGGCGCGGCGCTTCCTGGAGGTACGTGAGGCCGCCTACGCACAGCAGATCGAAGCCGTGCTCGCACCGTTCGAGAAGCGCGTCACCGAATGGAAGCAGGCCGCGCTGTTCACCGCGGAGGCCCGCCGCTCCCAGAAGAAGAAGAACGACGTGAACCTCACGGCCGACCGGCGCCGGACGCTGATCCGCTCACTGCGCACCTCGGGCGCCCCGCTGTTGCGGCTCCTCGCCGTCCTCGAACCGCTCGCCGCCACCCCCGTACCGCCCACCACCGGGTCCGCCGCGACCGACCTGCCCGACGCCGGAGAGACGACCGCCCGATGAGCACCGACTTCGACTCCTTCTCCAACCGCGGCGAGTACCTGTCCGCGCACTACTTCGCCGAGCAGCTCGCCGACGGACTGAAGAAAGGCGTGTTCGCGGCCTGGACGGACCGCGAGTCCGACGAGAACGACAAGCGCCCCACACCGCGCGTAGCCCTGCGCGGTCTGCGCTCCGTCTACCTCGACGAGAAGTTCCGGGGGTTCTTCGCCGAGCAGGCCAAGGCGGACGCGGAGGACGACGAGCACCCCGACAAGGAGGGCTTCGAGGAGCGCCTCAACACCTACAGGGACGAGGAGTGGTGCGGGCGCGTCGCCGAGTGGCACCGCAGGGTGCTCACCGCCCTCGGCTACCCGGGTGCCGACGCCGCTGACGGTCCGCTCGAACTGACCGTCCACCGCGCCGGACGCGACCACACAGTCGAGGTCGCCTGGCACGGAGACGGCATCGTCGCCGTCGACTGCGGCTGGTCCGCGAGCAACGACACCGCCCTGGACGCCGACGGCTACGGCCGTCTGCTCCACCCGCTGAGGACGGTGGGCAACGGCGAGACCTACGAGTCCGGCCACGCGCTCGCCACCTGGCTGTTCCAGAGCGAACTGGGCGGCGAGGGCGGCAGCGCCCCGCGCTTCGTCCTGCTGCTCTGCGGCGGCGTGATCGTCCTCGCCGACCGGCAGGCATGGGGCGAGGGACGCTACCTCGCCGCCAACGTCGATGCCGCCCTGGAGCGCTACGACCGTCGCCAGACGGGTGAACTCGCCACCATCGCCGGCCTGTTCAGCCACGACGCGCTCGCCCCGGCCGAGGACGGCAAGGGGTCGGCGATCGACGCCCTGGTCAAGGCATCCCGGGACAACGCGGTCGGGGTCTCCGGCGAGCTGCGCCAGGGGCTCCAGAAGTCCGTCGAGATCATCGCCAACGAGGTCCTGGCCCGACTGGAGGAAGCCGGTCTCGAACCGCGCGACCTCGAAAAGCCGGGGGAGCCCTTCGCCCGGCAGCTCACCCGCGAGGCACTGCGCTACCTCTACCGCATCCTGTTCCTCCTGTACGCCGAGGCCCGTCCCGAACTGGGAATCCTCCCCGCCGACGACGGCACCTACGAGGCCGGCTACTCGGTGGCGAGGCTCCGGGAGATCGTCGAGCGGGACGCCCAGCTCACGGACGAGACCGCCCGCAACGGCACGCACCTGCACGACTCCCTCGACCTCCTCTTCAACAAGGTCAACTACGGGCACCGCGAGTACGGCACCGAACCGTGGGACGAACTCGACGGCGACGACGCCGAGACCCGTAAGAAGAAGGCCAAGCAGCGCAGCGAGGGCCGAGGCCTGCGCTTCGAACCGCTGCGGAGTGAACTCTTCGAACCGGCGGCGGTACGGCTCATCGGACGCGGCACCCGCGACCCGCGCCACGACGAGGACAGCCCCGACGGCCCGGTCTGGCTCGACCTGTGCCTGCGCAACAGCGCCCTGCACGAGGTGCTGCGCCTGCTCTCCATGAAGAAGGCCAAGCGGCGCGGTGAGCGCGGCGGCTTCATCTCGTACCGCAACCTCGGCATCAACCAGCTCGGCGCGGTCTATGAGGGCCTGATGTCGTACACCGGCATCATCGCCGAGGAGGAGCTGTCGGAGGTCGCCAAGGGCGGTGACCCGGAGAAGGGCTCCTGGCTCGTCCCCTCGCACCGGCTCAAGGAGTACGACGAGAAGACCTGGGTCGAGTACGACGAGCGGGACCGTGAGGAGAAGGGCCTGCGTGGCCCGAAGAAGTACCCGGCGGGGACGTTCGTGTACCGCCTCGCCGGCCGTGACCGGGAGACCTCGGCCTCCTACTACACGCCCGAGTCGCTGACGAAGGTCACCGTCGAACTGGCCCTGAAGCATCGCCTGGACCAGGAGAAGGACGAGGCGGGGAACGTCGTCAAGACGCGGGCTTCGGAGCTGCTGAAGTACCGCATCTGCGAGCCGGCGCTCGGTTCCGGGGCGTTCCTCAACGAGGCGATCAACCAGGTTGCCGAGGAGTATCTGCGACGGCGGCAGGATGAGTTGGGCCGCTCGATCCCAACCTCGCAGGCGTTGACGGAGAAGCAGAAGGCCAAGGCGTACATCGCGCTGCACAATGCGTACGGCGTCGACCTGAACCGGACGGGCGTCGAGCTGGCGGAAGTCTCGCTGTGGCTCAACACCATGCACCCGGGGATGCGGGCGCCGTGGTTCGGGCTGCACCTGCGGCGCGGTAACTCGCTAATCGGTGGGCGGCGGGCGGTGTACGCGGCGGGGGACGTGGCGCCGCAGAAGGGCAAGCCACGCTGGCTGATGGACAAGGACACCCTGGCCCCCGCCCGGCTGCCGTTCCGCGACAACGAGGCAGGCGGTCAGGAACTGCCGTTGCCGGACGGTGCGGTGCACCAGTTCCTGCTGCCGACGCCGGGCTGGGCGGCGGTGACGCGGGCGGGCGGTGACGCGAAGAAGCTGCTCGGGCAGCTGGCCGGGGACGGCGTCGAGCAGCTCAAGGAGTGGAAGAAGGGCGTCCTCCAGAAGCCGGAACGGAAGTACACGCAGGCCGGTACGCCGAGGATCGACCGGAAGTCCGGCGACGAGGCCGCTAGCCAGTACACGCGGCTGCGGGACGCGTCACGGCGCGCGGAGTTCCTGTGGAAGCTCGTCGTCAAGCGGATGGAGCTGTCGGAGCGGGAGATCGCCCGCAGCATCGACGTCTGGGAAGCCGACCCGCAGGATGAGGAGTTCGGGTTCCTGCGACGGGCCGAGAACGGTGCCGGTGCGACGCGGCTGTCGAAGGAGAAGGTCTACGCGGACCTATTCAACGCCGTGGACACACCGTACTGGCGGCTGAAGCAGGTGATGGACGCCTGGTGCGCGCTGTGGTTCTGGCCGGTGGACAAGGTCGGTCTGCTGGATGGTACGGACGGGGAGTACGCGGCGGAGTCC
Organism: Streptomyces sp. NPDC058274; assembly: GCF_042881375.1. Classification (NCBI taxonomy): domain Bacteria; kingdom Bacillati; phylum Actinomycetota; class Actinomycetes; order Kitasatosporales; family Streptomycetaceae; genus Streptomyces; species Streptomyces sp. NPDC058274. The sequence goes on along the minus strand of NZ_JBHVXW010000012.1, from coordinate 200,683 downwards.
GTCGACGTGGAGGAGCTGCTGGGCGGGTTCGGCGAGCCGCAGACGCCTCAGGCGGCTTCGGAGGAGGCGCAGCCGAGCAGCGAACCTGTGCCTGCGCCTGCTCCTGCGACGAGCGGGCCCGTGCCTCGGTTCGCTCAGGCGGGCCTGCTCTTCCAGATGGACGGTGACCAGCCCTCCCTCGACGACTCGGACATGGAGGCGGAGGGCGACTACTTCTACGAGGTGCAGAAGGCCGGCGGCGTACCGAAGCAGCGCAAGAAGCCGACCGGTTCAGCTCCGAAGCGCCGCCGCTCTGTCATCCCGCTCAAGGACTTGAACGACTGGCTGGACTTCCTGGAGTCCATGCTCGGAGTGGGCCCGGTCCCCGACGGCAGCATTGGATCTGACCTCGACAGTCTGAAGGACTTGGGGGAGTACGAGAAGCTGCTCCTGGACGAGATGTGGATGGACCGCACCGACCCGGAGGCGCGGTACCCCTGGATGGGGCTCGTGAGGGAGATCGCGGAGGAACAGGGCTTCCTGCATTGGGAGTTGGACTTTGCGCTCGCCTTCGTGGAGGGTGGTGGGTTCGATCTTCAATTGGGGAATCCGCCGTGGGTCGAGATCAAGTGGGACGCTCACGCAAGCTATGCCGAATACGTTCCCTTGCTTGCCCTGCGGGGAGACCTTTCCGTGGAAGAGCGCTCTGACTTTGTTCAAGGCATCCTCCAAGACCGCCAACAGTGTGCTCGTGTCGTGCAGGAACTGCATAACGCAGAAAGCTCGTCGTCTTACGTGACAGCAGCGATGACCTATCCAAAGTTGACTGGCACATCGGCGCATCTGCACCCGCGTTTCATGAATCAATGTTGGGATCATTCCAATCACCTTGGGGCTGTCGGGTTGGTGCACCCGGACGGCCACCTCAAGGGGGAGGCCACGAGACGCATCAGGTCTGAAGCTTATCGTCGACTTCGTGTGCATGGCATGTTTGTGAACGTGGGAAACTGGGCATTCCCGCGACCTGTCGGAGACAAGAAAGAATTCGCCGCGAACGTTTACGGGCCGACTCAAGAGGTCAACTTCGAGCACTTGAGTCATCTCTACAGGCCGGAAGTTCTGCTGGATTCTCTGAAGCATGATGGTAGTGGCCCCGAGCCGGGTCTCAGGCATGACGGGGGTTTCGATATTCGACCCCATAGAGCGCGAGTGGTCAAGGTGAATCGAGACACGCTTTCTCGGTGGCGTGAGCGACAAGGCCTTGATTGTGCAGTGAGTGAGACTGACGTGCTCTACCCTGTCACGTTCAGTGAGGACAGTGCTGTGCAGTCGATTTCGGATTTCCCGGTTAGGTTGCATCCTTCGGAAATCCGCATGAGTAGCGGCTTCAGGGAGCGTGACGATGTCGAGGCAGGGGTCGTGTCCTGGAGAACTGCGATTCCGAGTCGATGGGACGACGTTGTTCTTCATGGTCCGCACATCAGCCCATCAACGCCGTTCGCCAAGGAAGGAGAAAACCTTCATCCCGCGGGTGAACGTGTCGATCTGACGTCAATTGACGCAGATTTCATCCCGTCAACTAGAATGTCCGGAGGGCCGGATTTCGAGGCGTTCTTCGGCAGGCGCGGTGTCTGGGGCCCGTGGCGCGGGCGTCCGCACGCCTGCTACTACAGGCTCGCTTTCCGGCTGCGGAATGACGGGAAGACCGAGCGTGTCTTGAATTCGGCGATCATTCCTCCAGGGGCAACACATGTGGATGCCATCAACAGTCTTGCCTTTGGTGACAACCGATTTTTGTTGATGGCAAGTGGATTTTGGTCATCGGTGCCGCTGGATTACATGCTACGAGCGTTCTCGATCACCAATATGCGTGAAAGGGAGGCGTTGAGGTTGCCGGCCCCTTCGCTTAGGCATCCTTTGGCGTCAGCTTTGATGATCAGGTCTGCTCGGCTCAACTGTCTGACAAGTGCATACTCCCTTCTGTGGAATTTTAGCTACGCAGAAGCCTGGAGGGATGAGGTATGGGCGCGCAACTGGGGCAATATTCCGTCGCTCGGGAAAACCACATCCCTCTGGTCTGCACGGACACCGCTGCGCAGCGAATTCGAGCGGCGAGCCGCCTTGGTTGAGCTCGATGCGCTGATTGCCGTGTGGATCGGCATGTCCCCGGATGGCCTCATCGCGTCCTATCGCTCTCGTCTAGCCCTCTTGGCGCAGCGTGAGGAGTACCTATGGTTCGATGCGCGAGGGCGGCAGTTGGCGCAAGATCGCCACGCATATGGCGTCGGTCAGGAAACTGACCACTGGAAGCAGTTCGAGAAGTACCAGGCCGACCCCGCCTTCAAAGCCCACCAGGAAGACCCCGCCAACAACCCCGCCCCCCAAACCCCCGCCCCCGACGGCTACACCGCCCCCTTCTACAAGGCCAACCGCGAGACCGAAATGCGTGAAGCTCACGCCTACTTCCAGAAGCGGCTGGACGACGCCGTGGCCGCAGGCAAGTGGGACCCGGTCAAGCAGGAGGTGCCGAAGCCGTGAGGCCGACGCTCGAAGCGGAGGGATTGAAGGAGAGCCTTCTCCAGTACCTGTCCACCACCTACGCGTTGACCGACGAGGGCGCGCGGAAGGCGCTGCACCGGTTTCTCGGCGACGACAACTCCGGCATGTTCCGGGGGCCGTTCCTCCGGCTGCGCACGCCCTTCGTCCAAGCCGACGCGTCGTGGGAGGCGTACCTCGACTGGCGACGCACGGACGGCTGGACGCCGTACGCCCACCAGGCCGTTGCCTTCGAGCGGCTGTCGTCCGCAGGCGGGCGGACGCCCCGGCCGACGCTCGTCACCACCGGCACCGGGTCCGGTAAGACCGAGTCGTTCCTGTATCCGGTACTCGACCACTGCGCCCGCGAGCGAGCCGCCGGGCACGCCGGCGTGAAGGCCGTGTTCCTGTACCCGATGAACGCCCTCGCCACCGACCAGGCGCAGCGCATCAACGGGCTTCTCACCGGCCAGCCGGAACTGAACAAGGTCCGGGCCGGTCTCTACATCGGTGAGCGCGCAGTGACCCGGTACGGCTACGTGTACACCGACCGGTACGACATGCAGGTCACGCCGCCGGACATCCTGATCACCAATTACAAGATGCTGGACCTGCTGCTCCAGCGCGCCGACGACGCCGCGATGTGGGCGGGCTCCGACATCCGGTACGTCGTAGTCGACGAGTTCCACACCTACGACGGTGCGCAGGGCACGGACGTGGCGATGCTCCTGCGCCGGCTCGCCTCCGCCGTCGGGGCCTCGGAGAAGGGGCGGCCGCTCGGTCGTATCTGCCCGGTCGCCACCTCGGCGACCCTCGCCTCCGGGACGGACGCCGATGGAGCGCGGCAGTTGCTCGACGTGGCGACCCAGGTGTTCGGCACCGAGTTCACCGCCGACGCCATCGTCGGCGAACAGCGGCTGACCGTGGACGAGTTCGTGCCCAGCGGTGACTTCGATCCGATTCTGCCCGTGCCGACCCCCGACGAACTGGCCGCCCTGCCCGACCCCACCCTCGGCGAGGAGGAGTTCGCCGCTCTCGCCGAGGTCGTCACCGGTAGCCGGGACACCGATCCGTTCGTGCTCGGCCGGGTGCTGAAGCGGCATCCGCTGACCGCCGCCGTGCTGCACGCCCTGGACGGGAAGGTGCGTTCCGTCCCCGAGGTCCTGGACCTGATGTGGCGCCGCGGTGCCCAGGCTTGGGGCCGGACCGTCACTCTGCGCCCCGAGCTGGCGGCGAAGGCTCTCGCCCGCTTTGTCGCGCTGCTCTCCGTGGCCCGTCACCCGGGGTCGACGACCGAGGAGCCGCGTCCCTTCGTGCAGGTCGAGGTCCATCAATGGGCCCGGTCGGTGTCCCGTCTCGTGCGGGGAGTGCTGCCCTGGCCCAAGGCCGAGTTCCAGTGGGACACGGCCGGCGCGCCCGAGACCTCCGAGGAGGCGGCGGCGCGCACCGCGCCCGTCACCACCGCCACAGAAGGACAGTCGGCGAACCTGTTCCTGCCCGCCGTCTACTGCCGTGACTGCGGGCGTTCCGGGTGGGCGGTCTTCACGCCGGAGTCCGACGACCTGGACGTCGAGGTCGACACGCACAAGATCCGGCGGGCTTCGGTCAGCCAGGACAAGATGCGGGTGCGCAATCTCATCGCCGCCACCGACGGCGAGGCCCGGGAAGGTTCCGGAACCGCGCCCATGGAGGGTGCGGGCCGTGCCGCCGGGCGCGCCGATGCCAACGCGCTCAGTGTGGCCGGAGCGGGCCAGCTCCGCGTCCTGGACGGACCGAAGCGCAGGCTGCGGCTGCCCGACCCGGTGGCCGACTACGAACCGGAGACCGGCAGCCCCCGGCTCGCGGGCGCCGACTCGGCGTTCGTCCTCGTGTATCTGGGGGAGACCGCGACCACCGCCGCCGAGGAGGACTGGTGTCCGGCGTGCGGCTCGCGCAACACGATCCGCTTCCTCGGTACCGGCGCCGCCGCGCTCGCCGCCGCCTCCGTCACCCAGCTGTTCACGGGCGGGGAACTGGACGATGAGCAGGGCGAGACGAAGACCCTGATGTTCAACGACTCGGTGCAGGACGCCGCGCACCGCGCCGGCTTCGTCGCCAGCCGGTCGTACACGTTCTCCCTGCGCGCCCTGTTCAAGAGCCACCTCTCCGAGGACGCCCCGACCGCGCTGAACGACCTGATCGCCGACGTGGTCGCCGCGACCACCGACCGCACGACGCTCGCCGCCGTCGTCCCCACCGACCTGCACGACATCAAGGGCGTCAAGAAGCTCCTCTCCGGTCAGGGTCGGGGAGGGGACTACAAGACCTGGCAACTGATCGGTGAGCGGTTCGCGTTCGAGGCGCTGATGGAGTTCGGGTTCCGCTCCCGCAACGGCCGCACCCTCGAACTCACCCGCACCGCCGCCGCCCAGGTCCGCATAGCCGACCCGACGGCCGCCGTCGACATCGTCCGCGCCGCGCACACCGCGCCGTACGGCAAGGGCGGCCAACTGCCCGTCCCCGACGCACTGGACGACGACGACCGCTACCTCGGGTTCCTGCGGATCTTCCTGGAGCGGCTGCGGACCCGCGGCGCCATCGGCCACCGCTGGCTGGACGGCTACCTGAAGGAAGCCGGAACCAGCCGCTATTTCATCTGGGGCAAGCGGCCCGTCGGCATGAGGGCCTTCCCCAAAGGCATCGCCGCCCCCGTCTTCCTGCTGAGCGCGCCGAAGTCGAGGAGCGAGTTCGACTTCGCCACCGGACGCCTCTCCTGGTACGAGCGGTGGGCCCAGCGCAGCCTCGGCCTGCCCCGTGAGCAGGCCGCCGAGTTCTGGTCGCGGCTGCTGCCCGAACTCGTCGCCGCCGGACTCATCGCCGCACGCACGCCCGAGGACAGCAGCCTGCGGATCTACGGGCTCAAGCCGGGCGCCGTCGACGTACAGCTCCTGAAGGACGACGAGGTCAACGAGGCGTTCGTCCGCTGCCCGTCCTGCTTCTGGGAACAGACCGTCCACCCGTCCCTGCTCGGCCAGTGGGACGGCCAGAAGTGCCCCGCCTACCGCTGCCGCACCGGCCGTCTCGTCGCCGGAACCAGGCCGGACGGGCTCGGCCGGCACCAGCGCGACCGCGACCACCGCGAGGACTATTACCGCAGGCTGTACCGCAAGGCGGGCACCTACCAGGTGATCACCGCCGAGCACACCGGCATGCTCACCCGCCCGGAACGCGAACGGGTCGAGGCGGCGTTCCGGGACGGCAGCGGGTTCAAGGACCCCAACGTGCTGTCCTGCACGCCCACCCTGGAAATGGGCATCGACATCGGCGACCTGTCGGCGGTCGTGCTCGCCGCGCTGCCCCGCCGCGCCGCCAACTACGTCCAGCAGGTCGGCCGTGCGGGACGGCGTACCGGCAACGCCTTCCTCCTCACCATCCCCGACCGCAGTCGCCGGGACTTGTACTACCTCGACCAGCCCCGCGAGATGATCGCCGGGCAGATCGTGCCGCCGGGCAGTTACCTGTCGGCCATCGAGATCCTGCGCCGGCAGTACCTCGCCCACCTCCTCGACCTCGCCGCGCAGGGTCGGCTGAAGCGTGCCGACGGACGGACGCTCGCCGCGATCCCTCGTGAAGCGCCCGCCCTCTTCGGCTCCACCGGCTATCTCGAAGACCTCGTGGAGGCCGCCCTCGCCGGTGCCGCCGAGCACGTGGAGGCCTTCCTCGGCCTCTTCCCCACCGGCGTCAACCCCCAGGCCGCCGACGAACTGCGCGCCTACGCCGAGCGCGAGTTGCGCGGCGCCGTCGAGGAGGCCGCACGGCAGTGGAAGCGCGGAGAGGAGGAACTGCGGCGCAGGCTCACCTTCATCGACGACGCCGTCCGCGAACTGCACGAGGACGACGACGAGCAGCGCGTCCGCAAGGCCGAACTCGAGGCGGAGCACCGGGCCGTCGGCCGACGCCTGATGAAACGCGGCAACGTGACCGCCCAGCAGGCCCTCTGCGACCTCGGCCTGCTGCCGAACTACGCGCTCCTCGACGCCACCACGACGCTCAACGCCACCCTGTACTGGTTCGACGGCCCCGACCCGAAGACCGGGCGGGAACGCTTCGATTCCAAGGTGCGCCCGTACGAGCGGCCCCAGCGCTACGCACTGTCCGAACTCGCCCCCGGCAACACGTTCTACGTCAACGGCTACAAGCACCAGATCACCGGCATCGAGATCGGCAGCTCCACCCGGCCCGACTGGACGCCCTGGCGCTTCTGCCGAGAGTGCGGCTACGTCCGCACCGAGAACGCCGCCGAGGACCGCCGCCCGTGCCCGCGCTGCCACAGCACCGGCATCGCCGACGACGGCTCCTGTCTCCACCACGTGATCGAACCGACCGTCGTCACCTCTCGCGACAAGCGCGACGACGCCCGTATCGGAGACGACAAGGACGACCGCGAGCAGCGCTTCTACACCATCGTCGACGCGGTCGACTTTCCGGCGGAGCACATCCAGGCCAAAGCGTCCTGGCGGCACACCCGCGAGACCTTCGGCGTCGACTACTCCCGCAAGGCGGTCATCCGGAGGATCAACGTCGGCCCGATGCGGTTCGACGCCCGCGCCGAGGAGGAGCTGGCCGGACACGACGTCCGGCTGGCGCCCTTCCACGTCTGCACCGCCTGCGGGGCGGCGAGCGCCGACGGCAAACCCGTCTTCGACCACGACACCGATGCCCTCGACACCTCCGCCGTACGCAACCCCGCTGTCAAGCACCACCAGCCCTGGTGCCCGCTGCGCCGGGGCAAGAGGGGGCCGGACGCGCCGAAGCAAGAACCGGTGCTCCTCGCCCACCAGCTCACCACCGAGGCCCTGCGCATCCTGCTCCCGGCCGCGACCGTCCTCGTCGACGAGAAGGTCCACTCCTTCCGGGCCGCCCTACGGCTGGGTGTCGACCGGCACTTCGGCGGCGACCCCGTCCACCTGGACACCACCCTCGCCACGATGCCCGACGCGGCCACCGGCGAGAGGCGGCACTTCCTCGTCCTGTACGACCGGCTGCCCGGCGGCACCGGCTACCTGGACCGGCTCAAGAAGCCCGACGCCTTCCGCGACACCCTCGCCGAAGCCCGAGAGATGTTGGTGGGCTGTCCCTGCAAGGAAGAGGGGCGGCGCGCCTGCCACCGCTGCCTGCACCGGCACGCGGAAGAGCGATATCAGGACGCCGTGTCGCGCAAGGACGCGTTGGAGATCATCAACAGTCTCCTCGGCCCCGTCGACGAGGACGGCCGTCCGCTCACCGACGATGAGGGCAACCCGGTCAGCCACTGGGCCACCAAGGAGATTCCGACGACCGCGGCGATCGGCCTGGACCGGCAGGTCGAGTCCGACCTGGAGGCCCGCTTCCTCGCCGCCCTGCGTACCTGGAGCACCGGTCAGGACGACGCCGCTCTGGAGGAGAGCGGCGCGCACAGCGGCCTCCTGCGGTTCGCGGGGACCGCGGCCTGGCGCATGACCGCCCAGCGCGACGAGGAGTTCACCCGGACCGACTTCACCTTCGAGCGGACCGACGGCACACCCCAGAAGGTGCACGTCTTCCTCGACGGTCACCGCTTCCACGCGACCCGCACGCACAACCGGATCGCTTCCGACTGCCGGAAGCGTGACGAGCTGCGCGCCGGTGGAGCCCTGGTCTTCCAGGTCACCTGGGACGACCTCGAACTCTTCGAGAAGGGCGAACGCGCCAAGGCCCGCCCGGTGTGGCCGCCCTACCGGCGCACCGGTCAGGACACCGCCAAGGACTGGTACGAGGAACTCGGCGGCAACCGCGCCGACCTCGCCGGCGCCGTCTTCGCCAACCCCGTCGACACGCTCCTCGGCTACCTGCGCGACCCCTCCCGCGCCCGCTGGGGACGGCGGGCCCAGGCGCTGGTCGGCGGACTCCTCAGCGCGCCCGAACCGCTGGCCCAGAACGTCAACCCCGCGCAGGCCCGCGCAACTCTGCGCAGCGCCCTGGGTTCCCTCGCGAGCGGCGGGAACCCGGCGGCCGGCGTCGAACCCGTCACCGGGAACGGCGAGATCCTCGTCCTGTCCGCCACCGACGAGCACGGCCTGTCGCTGCTCTACACCGTCGACCCGTCCAGCGGACCGGACGGCACCGCCGGGGTCGGCTGGGGCGCCCTCGCCGTACTCGACGACCAGGACCAGGACCAGCTCGGGACCGTCGCCCACAAACTTCGGTGGCGCTCCTGGCTCTACTGGTCCAACCTCCTCCAGTTCCTGGCCTTCACCGGCGGCGACGGCGTGCAACTTGCCGGCAGCCTGGCCGCCGACTTCGCCGTGGAGGCGCTGCGGGTCGGCGGCGGCCCCGGAGAGCTGGAGACGCTCATCGCGCGGCTGCACCCCGAGACGGCTACGCCTGGCCCTTCGGCGGACGGTACGACGGCCGCGGCGGCGAGCACCGGTCCGGCAGCGGCGCCGGACCGGGAATCGACCTCCTCGCTGGAGCAGGCGGTCGAAGGACTGCTTCGGGACGCGGCCTGGGACGAGGACATTCTGGAACTGCTCGAAGAGGACGAGCCCGACTCCGACCTCACCCAACTGGCCAGGTCACTCGCCGCACGGGGCAAGAAGGCACCGGTCTTCGGTTATGAGCTCGGTGACCGCGGCTGGCAGGCCGACTTCGCCTGGCCCGGTGCCACCAAGGTGGCGGCGTTCGTCGACTCCGACGCCCATGACAGCGAGGAACGCAAGAAGCGGGACGACGCCTACACCGGCGACGGCTGGACCGTGCGCACGGCAGCCGACTGGCTCGACCACCTCGACACCCTGCTCACCCTGCTCCCGGACACGGAAGGCGCCACCCACCGATGACCGCACGGCTCAGCCTGTACGAGAAGGCCGAACAAGAGCTGTACAAGCTCGACCGCTCGGTCAAGGGCAAGTTCTACGACTTTTGCCACCGCTTCCGGCAGAACCCCGACCACCCCGGCCTCGACCTCAAGCCGCTCAAGGGCGACGGCCGCGTCTACCGCGCCAAGATCGACCAGTCCTACCGCGCGCTTCTCGCCAAGATCGGCATCGACGACGCCGGCCGCGAGAAGTGGCTGGTCGTCGCCGTCCGGCACCGCAAACACGTCTACGAAGAACTCTCCGTCGCGATCAACCGCATCACCGGAGAGATCGAGTTCGTCGACCTCTCCGTGGTGGGCCAGAGCGTTCTGCAGCGGGCCGGGATGACGCTCACCCCGGCCGAGCAGCCCGAAACCGCGGACGAGCCGGAGACGTCCGCCCCCGAACCGGCCACCGCCGAACCGGCGGACAGCACGGCCGCCGTTTCCCAGGCCGAACCGCTCCTCGTCGACGTCACCGCCGAAGACCTCCGCGACCTCGGCGTCGCCGAACAGCTCATCGACCTCGCCCTCGCGGTCACCGAGAGCACCGAACTCGACGCTCTCGTCTCCGGCGCCCCCCTCCTCACCAAGGACATCCTGTACGGCCTTGCCGCCGGCCTGTCCATCGCGGACGTGCGCAAGGAGATCACCGCTCCCGTCGACGTCGAACTCGACGAAGCCCAGCGGCACGACCTGGACGCGGCGCTCGCCCGCACCACGGTCACCACCATCGACGACGCCCTCAAGGACATCATCGAAGAGGGAGACTTCCGTGCCTGGAAGGTCTTTCTCCACCCGGCCCAGGCCAAGCTCGTGGACCGCCGCTGCAGCGGTCCGTTCAGGGTGTCCGGCGGCCCCGGTACCGGCAAGACCATCGTCGCCCTGCACCGCGTCAAGCACCTCGCCGAACAGCTGCCCCCCGGCCACAACAAGCCGATCCTGCTCACCACCTTCACCAAGAATCTCACCACCGACCTGAGGGCCCGCCTGGCGTCCCTGCTCGAACCTGAGCAGCTGGCCCGCGTCGACATCACGCACATCGACCAGCTCGCCGCCCGCGTCCTCAACGAGAACACCGTCGCCGGCGCCGGAAAGCAGCGCATCTACGACAACGTCGCACTGGGCACGCTCCGCCAGGTTCTTCTGGAACTCGACGAGAAGCGGTGGGACGCGGAGTTCCTCTACGAGGAATGGGAGCAGGTGATCCTCGGCCAGTCCCTCGGCACGCGCAAGGCGTACTTCGACGCCCGTCGAGCCGGACGGGGGCGGTCCGTCAGCCGCCCCGACCGGGCGCAGATCTGGAAGTTCCTGGAGCAGTTCACCACGCGTCTCGACAAGGAGGGCCGCGAGACCTGGGGTCAGGCCGCCGAGCGCGCCGCCCGCTTCGAGATGCAGCGCGCGGCAAAGATCCAGCAACGGCATGAGTACAAGGACGAGATCGGCGGCAAGGACCTCATCCACCGCGACGACAGCTCCGGCATGTACTACCTGGGCCACCGCTACAAGCACGTCGTCGTCGACGAGGCGCAGGACCTCAGGCCGGCCCACTGGAAGATGCTCCGTGCCATGGTCGCGCCGGGCGAGGACGACATGTTCATCGCCGGCGACACCCACCAGCGCATCTACGACCAGCAGGTCACCCTGGGGACCGTGGGCGTCAACATCCGCGGTCGCGCGGCCCGCCTCACCCTCAGCTACCGCACCACCCGCGAGATCCTGAACCGGGCCATGGAAGTGGTGAACCCCAAGAGCGACCAGATCACCTTCGACGACCTCGACGACGGCACCGACAATCTCGACGGCTACCGCTCGGTTCTGCGCGGTCCGGCTCCTGAGTTCGTCCGCTGCGAGAGCTGGGACGACGAACTCGCGCAGCTCGCCACGACCCTGCGAGCCTGGCGCCAGGAACTCGCCACCGGCGGAGCCGACGGCAAGGTCCGCGATCCCCGAGGCACCATCGCGGTGTGTGTCGCCGACCGCGAAGCCGTCAACCAGGTCATGTACCACCTGGCGACCGAGGCCGAGCTGACCGTAGCCGAACTCACCAAGGAGGGTGTCAAAGGAGACGGTGACATCCACGTCGGCACCATGCACCGCTTCAAGGGCCTCGAATACCAGAGGCTCGCCATCGTCGGTGCCCGCGACGGCGTCATTCCCCGGGCGTCCGTCGTCCAGCGCTACCGCGACACGGACCCCCGGCGCCTCGCCCGCGAGGAACTCAAGGCCCGGTCACTGCTGTTCGTCGCGGCCACCCGCGCCCGTGACACCTTGCGGATCAGCTGGTACGGCAAGCCGAGCCCGTACTTGCCCAAGTAGCGGTGTGAGGAAGCCCTGCCGTCCTGGGATCGGGCGGCAGGGCTCTTGCTCGACGTACGACCGTCAGGCCTCCCCGACGAACCCCGCCCACGTTTCACGCGACACGCGGATGACCGGGCGACACCGCAAGGCGAGTAGGGCCTCATGTACTCCTCGGTCTGCAGCAGGCCGTTGACCACATGGGTGTCGAACTTGAGGAGCTCCAGAGCCCCCTTCTCCAGCGTCGTCATCCCCTAGAAGAACACCGGATACTGAGCTCGTTTCACCTGCTCTTTCCACACCGTCAGCAACCCGCTCGCGTCCAGAACCTCGTCGGCCCGGTCGATGGTCCTGGGAGAGGGGATCCGCCGTCCCTGCTCGTACGACGCGACAGTGGACGCCGAGTATCCGATCCGCCGTCCGAACTCCTCGCGCTCCAGGCCCGCCCGCACCCGCAAAGTCTTCAAGTCTGCCCGAACGCGATGACGACAGCCTGGACGGCCGGATGTGTCCGTTGTCGCCTGTCCCGCGTGGCCTGCGGATCACGGTCTCGGACCCCTCCTCCGTGCCCTCGGCCATCGCTACCGCCTCCCAGGCTCAACGCCATCCCGGCGGCCTCGTCACGCCGCGGACCTCGTACACGTTCCGGCGCGATGCGTACAACGGGCCGCGTCGTGCGTCACCGTTGGTCACGCTACGCAACCAACGGAACGGTCGCGCTGCACGACATCGTCACGCAGCTGCATGCGCTGCTGGTGATCGCCGCGGAGGACGAGCCCGACCCGACCAAGGCGTACGTAGCCCTGTCCGTGCTGACGGCGCGGTTCATCGACCTCGCCGACAACGCCCGTGCCTTCCGGGGCTCGCTCCAGCGCACCATCGACCTGCACGACATCGAGGTCGAGGCGTTCCTCGCCTACAAGGACCGGCTGATCCAGTACCTGGAGCGCTTCATCCAGGACTTCATCACCCTCGGCGGGCGCATCGCTCTGCTGATCGGGGAGCTTGAGGAGCAGGAGCGGGTCGGTCCGCTGCTACGGCTGGCCGCCGCCCGCGAGGCCGCCGACGCTGCTCCCGAGGACGCTGGGCGGGCGGAGACGGTGGCGTGCGAGCGGTGGACGGCCCGGCGGTCCGGGCTGGCCGAGTGGTTCGTGTCGGGGGAGGGGCGGGAGTCGCAGGCCAGACTGCTGCGTGGGCGGGTGCTCGGATCGATCCCGCAGCTCCTGGCCGTCGTACGGCAGCTCAACGAGCGGCAGGCCGGACGCTCGGATCGCTCAGCCGACTTCCGCACCCTCGCGCGCTGGTGTTCGCCCAGGCGCCGGACGACGCGGCGCGGCACCGGTTGTGGCGGATGGCGTTCGGGCTGCACACCTCCCGGCACCTCACCGTCGACGCCGATACCCTCGCCGAAAGGACCGCTTCCCCGGTGGCGGCCTCTACCCCCTGGAGTGAGGCGCGACCGCTCAGGGCCAGCCCCAGTTGCGCCGCACCGGCAGCTACGAACGGCGCGGCAGGCCCCGGTGGGTGGCCGACCGGGGCGAGGCGAAGCGCCGGCTCGCCGAGATCGCCGCCCCGCAGACGGAGGAGACCAGGCGGGCCCGGGACCGTCTCGTGACGGGCGGGCCGGTGCGGCTGTCCCGGCTCGGCGAACTCGACCCACTCGCCTTCCAGCTGTTCCTGGGGCTGCTCGGCGACTCGCGCGCCACCTGGCGGCCGGGCACACCACCACCACGGCCACCAGCGGGGACGGTTCGATGGAGATCCGGCTGACCGCAATCGACGACGGATCGACGGCCGAAGGGCGCACTCCCGACGGTGTGTTCAGCGGTCCCGACCACCTGATCGACATCGTCGACCTCAGGGTGCGGCACGGTGCCCGCGCCGCACCGGCATCGGCACCCGTTCCCCTCCCCGTCCCTCGACGGGAGACCGCTGCCCAGCTCGCGGAGGACCGATGAGCGGCCCTCTCCGAGGTCCTCGACGGCCAGCGGCAGGCCGACCTCCAGAAGGCCGCGCCCAACCCCACCATGGGGTCGCCCTGCTCGGCCGCTGACAAACGGCGGATAGTGACGTTCTCCCACTCAAGGGGCGCATCGTCCGGCGTCTGAATGTCGATGCCAGCGAGCGCCACGACGCCCGATATGAAGCCGCTCGTCATGGGCGGATTGTCCGTCTTTGTTCCGTATGGGTAAAACAGGTTTTCTTATTCGTCTACGCCGAAGTGTTCCGCCGTACTCGGCTCATCAGCGGGGCGAGTCGTCAGGAGAATTTGGCATTGCCCCACACGGCTTCGTCGAAGCTGTTGCAATTTGTCGAGATGGAGAAGGAGCTCACCAGCTTGAGACGTCGCACGTTCAGCACATCTATGTGTGCTTGGATCGCTGCCCCAGCAGTGACGCGCTTCTCATATACGGGTTTACCGTCGGCGTATATCTCGAACGTGACGCTGAGGTCGGCGGCACGGTTATTGTCGTCCAGGCCGATCCAGGCAGAGAAGGACTGGTAGTTGGCCCCAATGCTGTATTCCCACTGCTTCGGCTCGCCACTCTCTGAGCATCGGCTCTGGAACTGGGCCACGCTATGAGGGTAGGGGACTTTGTCGATCGTTGCAGACGTTGAGTGTGACCCAATTCCCTGGGCGGCCACGGGCTCCGTATCGCTGAGGAAAAGCGGCGCCACGTTTCCGCTCGCTACAGTTGGGGAGGAGGCCAGCTCGGTCGGAGTAACACTGGCAGGTGTTGGTGAGCTGTTGCCAGGAGATGTACCGGGTCTCGTTTCTTCGCTAATTGGCGTAGAACTATCGCTGTCTGAGGGTGCTGCACTTGTTGAGGTGTTTGCATCGCTCGCGATGAATGGGGCGGCCGCGACAAGGATAGCGAGCACTACGAGGCCCCAGGCGAATAGCGAGAGGCGGACACGATGCTTCAGTACGTGGGGCTCCGATATCTCGAATGATCCCGCTTTGATGTTCCCCCTCATTCCGATCACAAGGAGCAGATAGAGCCCTGGGAGCAGGAGAAGGACGCCGCTGCCCAGGCATGCGAACTTCGTAGCGTTCAATACGCACCCCCAGACACAGATTCCCTACCCGGGGCATCCCCCACGCAGCAGCTCATCGTGACACGCTGGGGTGGTGCTGTCAGGAGGTTTGACGACACTCTCTGGCGGGTGTTACTTGGGGAGGGTACGTTCGCAGGTGGGAACACTGATCGATAGGGGGAGAAAGAACAACCGGCGTCGCGCAATCCCATTGCGGACTGGGGCCTGAACCGCCTACCTCGGGTGATCAAATACAGCACCGTGTCACGAGCCTCAGATAGTCCGTTGTGCGGTCTTGTCCGGTGTTGCCTACTCGACCGGTGGCGACAAGATTACGCGGTACGCTCAATGCCTTCCCCGCTTTCGCAGTCTCCTCGTTGATGCGGTTGTGATTGACTGCGATTCGAACTAGACCAGCTGCCCCGCCCCGTAGGTTTTGCTGTTCTTCGACATCGCTGGCGAGGTCAAAAAGTGCTCGTTTCACTCAGGAATGAGATTCTAAAACTGCGGCCCCCCGGCGAGATGCGCAGCAGCTCACCGAGCTCCTGGCTAACGGACTGTTATAGGCCTGGTTTGTTCGTCAGCAGGGCTCCGGGTTGATCCAGATCAACCTCAGCCTCTGAGAAGTCCGATCCCATTCCACTTTGAGGGGCCCAACTCTGAGGTGTCTGACGCCCGTTTGACAGCAGCTCAGCGATCTTCCTTTTGAAGATGAGGGAGAGTGCGACCGCAACAAGCAGCTATGCCGTCAGGAATTGCAAGATGGACATGCGGCGACCTTAGCGAAGCCTGGTTGTACGGGAGCGCTTCTCGTAAACGGGGGAGTGGGAGAGGCAGATGATGTCGCGCAATGGGCCTTTTGTGAACCCCAAGCGTGGTACCTTAGCCCGCACCGACCCGCAATTAATGATGCACGACAACCGGCCCCTACCCCCTGGGGGAATGGTGGCACAGCGTGTAATTATCTCGAGGGTAAGAGCGAGGCGGGCAAAACATCACGCGGGGACTCGAAGGCGAGCGGCGGGAGCTTGACCTCAGTGAGGTCAATGCGGCCAAGTTCCGCGGTCTTCTGCAACCCGTACATGGTCGCTTCTCCTCTCACCAAAGCCCCGCGTGCGCGGAGCAGTAATGGCGACGACTCGCGGGCCATCCGGTATCGCCGGACGTGAGCGCATCCCCATGACGACAAGGAGCGTCGGGCGTTCAGCGTCAGACATTGAGCTGTTTCAGAGTGGCCACTGACGGGTGACGACGCCGTCGCCCGCAACGGACAAGGATCCTGTGCCGTTGAGAGAGGTGTTCGACGTCTCAACTCATTGGCGCAGGAGCCTTGTTGGTTCCCTATCCTGCCTCACTCGACCTGCCTCATGCCCTGGTCGAGTGGGTCACCCTGCTCATTGTCACCCGCGAGGGTAATGACCGCCGTTGCAAGCTCCCGCCGCACCAGCGTGCGCTGGTCGGCCTGGTGTACCCGCGCCGGCACGACACCCTCGCCCAGCCCGCGGCCGGCTTCGGCATTTCCGTCGGCACCGCGCACGCCGACACGACAGCCGTCGTCGACCTGTTCACCGACCGCGCGCCCGGCCTGCTGCGTGCCCTGCGCGAGGCCGATCCGGACTACGTCCTGGTGGATGGCACGCTTGCGGAGTGCGACCGGGTCGGCGACAGCCGGGCCGACTTCTCCCACAAGCACCGCCGACACGGGGTGAACGTGCAGGTCGTGACCGACCCGGCCGGGCGACTGCTGTGGATCTCACCCGCACTGCCCGGCCGCACACACGACCTCACCGCCGCCCGCACCCACCGGATCATCCGGATCTGCGAACGCCAGGGCATCCCGGTCCTTGCCGATCATGCCTATATGGGAGCCGGCCCCTGGGTGACGACGGCCCTCAGACGCCCGCCGGGCCGCGGGCTCACACCCACCCAACAGACCGTCAACCGTGCGCTGTCCGCGGCCCGGGCACCGGTCGAGCGCGGCATCGCACGACTGAAGTCATGGCGCATCTTCCGCAGATCCCGGTGCAGCCCGAATCGAATGACGTCAATCGCCGCCGCCGTCCTCACCCTGGAGCGGCAACGCTGAAAGACCTCCTTGACTCGCCCAAGCCGACACCCTTCCTATGACGCATCACGTGGAGTGCGCGGCGATTCTGGAGCCCGTGGCCAACGGCGCCTGACCTGTGGGTTCGCCGATGGCTGGGCGGTTCGATCTGTTTCCGGTCAGCCATCAGGTTGAGTAGATCGGCTGCCTGCCCTACGCGTTCTGAGCTGCTGTTTTGTGCAGTATTGGTGACCAGTTCGGCAGTAGTGCCACTCTGCCTCCCAGGAATATTGACGCTCAAACGACGCTCGTTCTGAGCGCGTGTCAGGCTCGCAGGTAAATCTGTTGGGGCGGATGTCGACGCTGTGCCGGAATGCCTCGCGATCAGTCGGCGTCCGGCTCTTCGGACTCCTCAAGAAGCAGAGCCGCGAGGGCATCGGCCCAATCCACGGCCCAGGTGCGCAGTGCGCTGATGGTGGAGTCATCGAGGCCGTAGGCGGCGAAAGCCTCGTCGTCGGTCCACTCGGCTCCTGTGAGGCTGGCCTGCAGGTCTTCCCGTTCAAAGCGGCCACGGGCGTGCCGACGGCCGAACTCTTCGAGGTCGGCCGGACTCCAGCGGCGGGATGCCGCGAAGACGTCGATCAGGTCGCGGGGGGCTCCGCGGTCGGCGAGGGCGCGGACCTTGGTCCCGATCACATCTTCTTCCGCGAGGACGGGCCCGTACGAGCTCTGGACGACCGGCCGCCAGAAAATCTCCTTGAGAATGTCGACCTCGCAGTCCTGCCCGGTGATCGGGTCGGACACGGTGAAGCGGGCGGACAGCGGGGCGGTTTCCAGCGCCTGCACCTGCCAGCCCCGCGCTTCCAGGCCGGCGCGGAGCGTGGCGGCGATGTCGGCCATGGGCGCCGGGTTCTCAGTGGCGACGTCGAGGTCCTGGCTGGGACGGCTGACGAGGCGGTGGGCCTGCACGGCGTACCCGCCAGTGAGAACCAGTGGGTATGGGGCACCGAGGGTGATCACATCCGCCAGGAGCCGTGCATGCAGCTCCGGCATGTCCGTCACGCGGCTGCCCGGGTGTGTGCGGCGAGCTCGGGGAACCCGTCCTCCCACACGGTGCGCACAGTGCGCCCGACGAGGGTGCGGAGGACCGGCCACATCTGGAGGAGCAGGTCCCGGTTGAGGTAGCGGGGCAGGTCGTCGCTCAGGCCTTCGTGCAGGACGGTGCGGTACAGGCCCATGCGCTGGCGAGGCTTGCCCAGGTCGTACGAGGCCATCCCGGACCAGGCCACGTGCAGTGGAAGCTCCACGACTCCTTCCGTGGGGCCGTGCAACTCGTCCAGCGACTCCGGCAGGCGACGCCGGAACTTCTCTTGGTACAGCGTGAGGTCCTCGGCGTAGGCGCCGGAGAGGTCTTCTTTCCCGGACGGATGGGGCTGTGAGCTGGCGGGCATGGCTCTCATTATGGCGGGCCCGCGCGGCGGCGTGGGGCATGATGGGAGAGGCGGCGGGGACGCCCGCAGCTCCCAGCCGAGCGGGCCCTCGACCTCGTCGATGACACCACCCTGCTGTGTGATGCGGCCTCGGGCCGGACGTGGGTTCGCCTCCCATCGGCGTGCCTCCGATACGACCGCTGTGCCGCTGAGGACCGTCGGCGGACTCGCGCTGAGCGAAAGGGAATGTCGCGGTCCCTTACTCTTCTCCGCCACGACACCGACCGGGCGACTCCTAGCCGAAGCCATAGGCCCGAGGGCACGCAGGGGACGCACGAGGCAATAACGTTGCCAGCGCTCCAACGCGCCACCATTTCGGCTGGTTCGGCCGAAGATGCACTGGCCGAGACGGAGGCTTTCCCGCTATTCATGGGGGCTTGGGTCGGGGAACGGGGGGATCCGATGCTGCTCGTCTTGGCATTACTGGTGATCGGCGGCACCGCTCTGGTGTCGCGGTGCGGTGGTCCGACAGCCTTCCACCGGCCGTGTCGGCGGAGGCGCAGGGGACTGTTCGCACGCTGCCGGGACCACACCTTCACCTTGATCACGGTCACCGACCTGGCGGGCCTCGCGCTGTACGGGCTGGCCTTCGGTACGTGGGCGCTCTTGGGCCCGGCCGCCTGATGCGGCGTAGGAGGAGTCAAGGAGGGTGGGCGGCCGTTCCCTGGTGGGTGTGGGGGCTGGGCGTCCTGGCCGGGGCCAGTGGCCTGTGGAGGGCGGCCGAGCTTTGGCCGGCGCCGACCGGTGTCGTGCTGACCGCCGTAGCGCTGGGGCTGGGCCTGAAGCCGGGGCGACTTGCCGTACAGAGGTGGGCCGGCCGCTCGGCGCTTCCTGCGGGACCCGTGCGATATTCGCTGGCGCATCTCGATGCCTTGGCCCCCCGGGCGTTCGAGCTGGCGATCTGTGCCCTGCTCCGTCGGGACGGACTGACGGCCCAGCATGTCGGCAGGGCGGGGGACAAGGGGGCCGACGTACTCGTCGTCGACCGCTCAGGGCGACGGGTCGTCGTGCAGTGCAAGCGGCTGCGACCGGACCGAAGGGTTGGCGACCAGGACGTGCAGCGGGTCAACGGCACATACCGCCACGATCACGGCGCCCAGTTCGCGGTGATCGTCACCACCGGAGGTTTTACGGCAGCCGCGAGAGCCAGCGGCCCACGCTACGGGATTCGCCTGGTGGACCGGGACGCGCTGGAGAGGTGGGCGGACCTGGGAGAGCCGCTGTACCGAATTCTGCGGGTCCCGGATGAGGGCCCACGACGCAGGCGCTGGGCCCCCGGATCATGGTGCCGACAAAAGTCACTAGGGTGACGGTACATCAGCAACGCTCGTAATCACCTTTCAGGGCAAGCGAGTTGGCGGTACGAGGGGGAACATGTCCGACGAGATCGAGTCCGCGCGGATCCAGGTGTTCGGCGCCGACCCGCGGCATGCGGAGCTCGAAGCGCGAGAGCTCCGTGAGGTTCTGCACCGGCTGGACGGCACCCAGGTGCGCTTTGCGTCGCCTGAAGCGTCGCGAGTTACGGAGGGTGCGAAAGGGCCGGAACTGCTGACCCCGGAAGTCGTGCTCATCCTCACCACGGGCACCCTCGCGCTGGCGAGGACCGCCATCAAGGCGTGGGTCGAGGTCCGCAAGAGCCGCAAGGTGCGCGTGGTGCATCCCGACGGAACGGTCACGGAGTTCCAGGGCGGAGTCTCCGGGCGTGAGGTGAAGGCACTGCGGGGCGGCCAGGGCGACGGGCCGGGCACCGGTTCCGGAGACGAGCGATGAGCCGTAACCATGCCTTACTTGTGGGCACCGCTGCCTACCAGGACGGGAACTTCCCCGCCCTGCCCTCCGTACGCGCAGACGTGCACTACCTGAGCCAGGTCTTGCAGATGCCGGCGGTCGGACGGTACGAGGAGTGCCTACGGGTCGAGGACTCGTCGAAAGCGGCGATCAAGCAGGCCGTCGAACGATTTCTGGGCGACCGCGAACCGGACGAACTGGTCGTGCTCTACCTCAGCGGCCACGGGGCGTACGACCGTGAGGGCGGTCAGCTCTACTACGTCACCACGGACACCGATGCGGACCGGCTCCAGCAGACCGCCCTCGAAGCCTCCTATCTGACCGACCAGTTGGAGAGATGCGCCGCTCGGCGCAAAGTCCTGCTGCTCGACTGCTGTTTTAGTGGCAGCGCGGTGCAGGGCTTTCGTACTAAGGGTGCCTCGCACTCGGCCGCCGCACCGATCGTCGAGGCCAGCGGGGTGTACGTCATCACCGCGTCGCAGCACTGGGAGCAGGCATTCACCACCGATGCGGACCAGCCCTCGCAGTTCACCAGAGCGATAGTCGAAGGTCTGCACTCGGGACAAGCGGACCTGGACGGTGACGGAAAGGTCTCTGCGAACGATCTGTTCCGGCACATCAGCCGTGACTTGAAGAAAGCACCTGACGGACGCCGGCAGACACCCACCCAGTCCAGTCTCCAGGTGACCGGAGACATCTATCTCGCCAATGCCGCCGCCGGCCGACAGATCCCCGCCCTCAAACCGTTGCCGGCCGGGCTCACCGCAGTCACCGACGGAGCCGGCGCGGTGATGCCCGCGCCGGTCAAAAGTACCGAGGCAGTGCACGACGACTCCGCCTTCACCGACAGCGACTGGGCACGACTGCTGACGTACTACCAGCACTGTCTGGAGGCGGAGAATTCCGTCGGCGAACTGCTGCCGCTGGTGGGCAGCGATCCTCCCCGTGCGGTCTGGCCGGCAGCGGAGGAGGTCCTTCTCTCCGGCACGGAAGCCACGGTACAAGCGCCGGAACGCGTCGCGGACCTCGCCGAGCGTGCCCAGAAGGACGGGGCCGACCTCTGGTACGGATACCCCGTCGCTGTCCTTTACGACGGGAAGCGGCAGGTGTGTGCGCCGCTCGCCATGCGTCAGATCGAGGTCGCACCAGGTCCGCAGGGACGCAGCACGGTGACGCCCACCGGGCCGATCGTCCTGCATCCCCAGCTCGTCCTCGACCGGTTGGGCAAGGACGAAGGCAGGGAACTGCTCGCCGCCTACCAGCCCAACTGGCGGCCGGGCTTCCGGGAGGACATGGTCCGCGACCTGCGCAGTCTGCTGCAGGAGCTGGGACTGCCCGACACGGAGCACCTCGATCCCGGAGCGCTTGGAGACGGCAGCTCGCTGTACGCCGCGCACGAAGGCGCCCGCAATGTGGCGGTCGTCTTCGCCGCCCGGTCGGACTCGGCGGCCACCGCACAGCTGATGAAGGACTACGCAACGCTACAGAAGAGCGTCGGGCAGTTCGCCGGCACCGCGCTCGGGGCATTCACGGGGCCTACGGACCCAGGAGTGGACGAGAGCGCCGAGCAGGAGGTGCAGGTCGTCGCTCCCCTGGAACTGAACGAAGGACAGGAGGCCGTCATCCGGGCCGCCATGGTGCGCAGGCTCACTGTCGCCACTGGACCGCCCGGCACCGGGAAGAGCCAGCTCATCGTCAACGCGGTCGCCACGGCCAGAGCGGCCAACCAGACCGTGCTCGTCGCGTCGACCAACAACAAGGCGGTGGACGAGGTCTGGCAGCGCTGCGAAGCCCTGGCTCCGGGCCTTCTCGTACGCACGGGCAACCAGGCGGCTGTCGAGGAGGAGTTGCGAACACTGGAGCAGCTGACCCGCATCGTCCGGCCCCACCAGTCGTCCCAGACACACCAGGGCGAGCTGCGGAACAGTCTCCGGGAGCAGAAGGCGCTGCGCCGTCAACTCGCCGAGGTCGCCCGTCGGGAGCGGGAACTGGCCCAGCTCGGCCTACTGCGCTTCTCCTACGCCGAACAACACCACGGTGACCCTCAGGTGCTCGCCACGGCCCTGGGCGACGATGTCTCCCTCGGCCGGTGGCTTCGTCGTGCTCGTACGGCAGTACGCCTCGGCATCTTCGGCGGGTGGCTGCGAAGGCGGTGCCTGCGCGCTCTCGCCCCGCTGTCCGTACAGGCCGCAGGGCACCGGGAGTTCACCGAACTGATGTCCTTCGCGGAAGCCGAGGCCGTGTGGCGGCAGAAGAGTACCGAAGCCGACGCGGTGGCGGACGACACCCAACTCCTGACGATGCTCCGGGAGGCCGATCGACGGGTCCGGGAGACGGCGGCAGCATCGCTTCAGGCGTTGGTGGCGGAGCAGGCAACGGCCGCACGTGCGGCAATTCATGACCGCATCGAGGCCGTGAAGTCACGATCACCGCGGCAGTGGTCGTCCTTGGAGCGGATCCTGCCGCAGGTGCCTGGCTGGGCCGTCACCGCCAGGTCCCCACGGCGGTTCCGGGACCGGGCCGCCCTCTTCGACCTGGTCATCGTCGACGAGGCGAGCCAGTGCTCCACGCTGGATGTGCTGCCTCTGCTCTTCCGTGCGCGGCGGGCCCTCGTGATCGGTGACCCCATGCAGTTGCAGCACATCACCACACTTCAGCCACGGCAGGAGGCCGAGGTGCACCGGGGCGCGGGGCTGCGGGCGAGCTGGCTCGACGAGCACCGGTTCGAGCACCGCCGTTACTCCTCGTTCCACGCTGCCTCCCACGCGGCCGGAGAGACTCTGCTGCTGGACGAGCACTTCCGCTGTCACCCGGACATCGTCGGCATCTCCAACCGGCATTGTTACGGGGACCGACTGACGATCCTCACCGAACCCCGGTCGCTGCGACGCCTCGAAGGAGTCGAAGCGGTTCAGTGGCTCGATGTGGTGGGAACAGCGCGCAGAGGCGGCAACGGGTCGTGGATGAACGAGGAGGAAGCGAATCGCGTCCACCTCTCCGTGGAGCGGCTGCTCAAGCGGCTGCCTGAGGACTCGACCATAGGGGTCGTCACCCCCTTCCGGGCCCAGAAGGACCTGATCGCCAAGCGCTGGGAGCACGAGTCGCGCGTACGGGTCGGTACGGTGCACACCTTCCAGGGAGGACAGCAGGACGTGATCCTGTTGTCACTCGTCGCGGGCGCGAGGATGCGCCCCAGCGCGGTCAACTGGCTCTGCCGCGAGGTGAACCTGTGGAACGTGGCCATCACCCGCGCGCGTTCGCATCTCATCGTGTTCGGCGACCGTGACTTCTGGTCGGTCCGTGCGGGGATGCCGCATGCGCTGCTGGACGCGGCTGAGGCCAAAACCACGTCGGCTTCGCCCGGCACGGAATCCGGACAGCAGCATGAGCTTGTCGGCGACCGGCTTCAACTCCTGCTGACTGGCGAGATCTCCGGAGTCCTGCTCGACAGGAACGTCACGGTCGACGGCTGTCCCTACGACTTCGACGTCCGCCGGGGTACGAGCGCGGCCCAGGTCCGGATCGACCACGGGGCGTCCACCGGCATGGAGGACGCGCGCCACCTGAGGCTCGCTCTCAGTCAGGCGGCCCTGCTGCCGAACGGTGTGCGACTGCCCGCCTGGCATGCATGGGCCGGTCGGGCGGAGCGAGTGACGGGGCGGCTCAGCGGCCGATGAGGGCGAAGCGCAGATACCGGAGCGAGGACAGCGCCCGTGCTGACCGCCTGGCCGCCGCGATCTCGGACTCCACAGCGGCCAACCGGCCGTGTGGATCGCCGAGTTGCCTGGCTCGTTGGGCGAATTGCTGACGCTGCTGGGAGGCGTGGTTGGCTGCGAGCCGGTCTTCGCTGGTGAGCCGGGCCAGTCCCGACCGCAGCTTCTTTCCCGCGTCCTCGCACGCTGTCCGGGTGGTCGTCTCCGTCTCAAGGCGGCGGTTGGACAGGTCTGTCTGCCGCCGCGCGTAGTCGGCTTCGATCGACTGGCGCCTGGCTTCGGGCAGGCTCGACGGTGCGCGGGAGGAGGCGCGGGCGTGCTGCCGTACTCGCCATGCCTCCAGAGTTCTGGCGCGGTTCTCACCGATGCCCTTGATGTCGAGGCTGCGTCCATCGGCCGTATTGATCAGCCCCGTGACGCTGTTGTACCGGCCACCGGCGCTGACAAGGGTGATGCCGGTGAAGTCGGCCGCTGTCCGGACTCCCTGCGCGGCGAGGGCCTGGACGAGTGACCGTCCGATACCGGTCAACTCCTTCTCGTGCAGGCGGGCCTTGCGCAGCTCGCCGTCGATGAAGCCCTTGCGGTGACTCGTCATCGCCTGGTCCAGAGCAGTCCGGCGCTGCACTGCGAGGGAAGCGATGGCTTTGTCGATGGCTTGCTGATCCTGGACCTTCTTCTTCTCCGCCGTTTTGACAGCCTTCTGATGGGCGCGCTCCAGTTTCGTCTGAGCGGCCGTGAGCTGACTCTTCCTGTCGGCCTCCGAAGCATCGAACCCCTGCTGCTCCCGCCGGAGTTGATCAGCGGCCCGGACGGGACCGAGCGTGGCGCGCCGCTTTTCCCGGAGCTGACTCAGGTGGGCGCGCACGGCCCTGGTCTCCGGACGTGTGCCACGGGTCGTGCGGGTGGTGAGCGCTGTGACGCCCAGTGTTCCGCCGTAGGACAGTGCTGTAACGAGCGGCGAAACGAGCTCGGCCAGAGTGAGGACGGCCGGCGCAAGCACAGCCAACGGAAGCAGGAGCCCGAGTAGTACGTCCGCTGTACGGCGGTGGGTGTACTTGCCCGGAAGCGGGCCGGAGGACGGCGCGGACGCGACCGGGTCCGGCGTGGCGGGGGCGGTGACATGGTCGTCGAGCCAGTCGGGCCTGCGTCCCGCACCAGCCGTCCGGGGGCCTGGGATGTGCGGTCCGGTTGTGGCGGCCACCGTCATCGAGAGGCGCGGGACGAGCGGCAATGGCTGCCAGGCCAGAACTTTGATCTGTTCTGCCAGGTCACGCACAGTACGGTCGGTGTGGCTGAGCAGAGTGCTGAGGCGGACGGACCCGGCAGGGTTCTTGAAGTCGTCCTCAGCCAGCAGGAGGTATTCGCCGTCCGGCTCGTGGAGGCGTGTCCACAAGGAGGGGTCGGCGGCGACGGCACGCAGCGCCATATAGATGACCCAGTTCGAGAAGTGGTCGAGTGTGCCGTCGAAGTCGTCGTCGCCCCGGGCCGGGGACTGGTAGTTGCGGTGTCCGCGTTCTGTGCTGTGACGCCCGCGCAGGGCCGGTACGAACATTCCGTCGTAGTCGACCAGCCGGAAGGTACCGTCCTGGGCGACCAACAGATTTCCGTGCTGCAGATCGCCGTGCGCGATGTCGTGCGTGGCGAGATCCGCGGTGAGTTCGGCGAACCGCTCGGCGAGCTCCCGCACCGCCGCGGTGTCCGCGTAGTGATGGTCGAGCCAGTTGGAGAGTGTCACGGCCTCCACCCAGTCCATCTTCAGGACCGGAAAACGCGATCCGTTGACGAGGATGCCGGCCGGAACGTAATCGAATCCGATCCGCCATGGCTGCGAGAGCGAATGCGGAGCGATGACGGACAGTTTGTCGCTGATCGCCTCGTAACGATCCTGCTGATCGCGTACGTGGGAGGTGAAACACTTCAGGGCAAAACGGCGGCCGGCGGTGTTCGTCAGGGAGAAGACGCTCGCGAACTGCCCGGATATGGGGCGGGGGAGGCCGAGCTTATTGGTCTGGGGCAGGGCTCCGCGGAGGTCGCGATCCAGAAAGCACACCGCGGTGTTCTGCAGAGCTTCCTGATACTCCCGCCCCGAAGGAAAGGCCAGCGGCCCCTGCGCGGTACTCATGCCTCACTGCCCCTCAACATCAATGCGCACGACAGCCACGTCGTCGTTGTGGAGTGCACCCTCTGCGCGAAGTCCCCGAAGCCACTCCGAGAAACGAGGACCGTCGTGAGGACCCGCGAAATCTGACAGCTCACCCAGAACCCGCGCGTGATCCGTGGCGGAAAGGAACCAGTGGGCGAGCGCGTCGGTCATGAGCAGCAGGCGGTCACCGGCTTCACAACTGCCTTCGGCGAACAGGGTCCGGGCCGCGATCAGCGCGCTGTCCCGGTTGAGGCTGTTGAACAGATTCGGAGTGAGGCCGAACTCGTCCGGGTTTTCCACGGGGAAGGACCGGAGCACCTTTCCGTCACGAACGTGAAAGAGGCAGCTGTCACCCAACGCGGCACATCGCCAACGCCAGTCGCCACCCGGTTTCGGGTCCATACGCAACATCAGCAAGGTGGCAGACGCTCCGTCTGTCAGCTTCGCCTGTTCGTACCACTTCAGAGGATTGCCTTGCGCCGCGCGTGCCGCGGTGTACTCCTCCAGCCACGGTTCCCAGTGCGAGACCGTGGTTTGAGCGAACGATTCAAAAGAAGTTCCACCGCGGAAGACCTGTTCGTTCTCCCAGGCGTCCTGGGCGGCGGACTGGGCCAACAAGTGAGCCCAGTCCTTGGCCAGAACGCTTTCCGTCGCCCCGTCGGACATGCCCACGGCCAGCGGGTAAACCACCAGTTCGTCGAAGGATAGAGCGGGGACGACGTGGGCGGCATCCTCGCACTCGGCTTCCGTGCTGCCGTTCTTGGGTGCGAGAAGCCGAGTGACGTAAAGGCCGCTAGACGTCACCGGAGTTCGGTGGCGCGGGTGCCGATGTCGAGGAACTGGACCACCGACGTGACGTCGGCGTTGTAGACGAAGCCGCGGGTGTTCTCGCTCACGCGCTGCCCCTGGGACGCGGCGTAGGAACGCATGTGTGTGGGCAGGGGACTGGACATGGCGAACAGCGCGCGGGCGTAGTCGTCCGGCAGATCGGTGTCCGAGTCGGGGAACGCGCTGGGAGCACCGCCGGCCGCGGAGACGTGCAGGTTGAACAGGAGCACGGCGCCGTCAGCCGTCGCATGCGCGGTGATCGCAGCCGCCGACGCGGCCGGATCGCCGTCGGTCGACTCTCCGTCGGTCAGGTTGAGGACGATGGGCGGAAAGCTGCCGGGATAGCGCTCGGTCCAGCCGGCCACCAGAGTTTCGGCGTACTTCAGCGCACGATTCATCGGGGTGCCGCCCTGCGCGACAGGGTCCATCCAGAGCGGGAACTGCACCGTGGTTTCTACCAGCCCGCCGGCGCCGTCTGGAACCTTCTTCGCCCGAGTCTCGATTCTCGCGGGGGCGTCGGCGACCTCACTCAGAGGCACCAGGTCGCGGCCGGTGAGTTCTCCTTGGAAAGCGGAGCCCACTGCCGCCCCGTAACCAATCACCGCGATATGGAAATAGTCGCGTACGCCTTCCTCTTTGGCGCACTTGACCGACAGTTCGGTCAGCAGCCGGTTGATGGCATCGGCCACCACGTCGGCCTTCTTCTTGGGGTCCTCGCCACCGATCGGATCGGTCATAGAAGTGGATTGGTCGACCAAGAAGATGAAGCAGGTCGGACTGGTGCGGCTGATCTCGGCTGTGTAGGGCATTCCGATGGCCCCTTCCCCCATTGTTGTGAAGAGCTTCGCCGGGTGCTGATGAGCAACTCGCCGGACTCGACCCCCGTGACCAGGGGCAGACTATCGGTCCTGGTGCAGGCGACGCAGGGGGATAGGGCGATACCTCGGTCAGGTGACGGCCATTTATGCGCTCACGCCGACGAATTCCGGCCAGCGGCTGCAGAGGTTTGACCCCCACTCGGGCTCCTGACAGCTGCCAAACTGCCGCGGAAACCGCCCTGACCTGGCCTTCAATGCCACGGCGCTGATGCTGATCGCTTTCCTATGACGCATCACGTGGAGTGCGTCGCGATCCTTGAGCCCGTGGCCAAAGGCGCCTGACCTCGGGTTTGTTGAGAGGGCCGGCCCGGGAAGCGCGAGCGTGCTCCCGGGTGCTCTTTTCGGCGTTGCGTTACTGAGGCCGGTCCGGTGGATCGTGAGTGTTTCGGCTTGCGGGGCCGGGGGCCCGGGGGCCCGGCCGGGAGCCCTGAGCGGGACATGGCGGCGTGCTCCTCGCGTGATGCGCCGGAGACGCCTCAGCCCGGGAAGGGGTCCTCCACGGTCGGGACGCACGGAGACAGCAGCGCCTCCGTGTGCTGCGTGATGACGCCCCGCACGAGTCTGAGCACGCGCACCTCGTTTTCGTGGTCCGGTTCCTCGTCGTCGCGAACGTGGAGGAGCCCGTAGGAACCGGGGGCGACGACGGCCACATGCTCGAACAGTTCGACGACATCAGGCGACGAGCGGTGGTTGGAGTAGCCGCCGAGGTGGATGAAGGGCTCGCCGTTCATCCACCTGAGGTCAAGCAGGTACGGGCTGTCCATCCGGGCGATGCGAAGCCGCAGCTCATCGACGATCTGCGGCAGACGGGCCTCATCGTCGTCATCAGCTGCGGTCTCCCTGACCGTGACCCAACCGTGGTACTCAAACATCCCATGATCGTAGTGAGCTGACCTGCTTCACCGTGCCGAACGCGGCATGACCCTCAACTCCCGTAGTCCTCGACCAGATTGGCGATGAGGGAGAGGAGGGCGTCGGCGCGGGATCGGTCGTCGGGCTGGTTGCGGAGGGCTTCGTCGGCTGCGCGGAGGCGGGCCAGGGCGGCCGGCTCGCGGTCCATGATCTCGTAGCGCAGCGGCACGGTGATCAGCTGCAGGCATTCGGTGAGCAGGGCCCGGGTGGCGGGGGACGGCGGGGCGGGGTCGGGGGCGGCGAACCCGGTGGACAGATAGCGGGCCGGGTCGGTCAGGCTCCAGCCGACGACGGTGCCGGCCTGGACGAGGAGTGCCACGTCGGGGGCGATGCCGATGCGGGCCTCCAGTGGTTCGTCGAGGACGTCCAGGTCGCGCAGGCAGGTCAGTACCGCCGCTCCGGGCGCGCAGCAGAGCACCGAGGTCACCTCCAGACGGAAGTCCCGGGCCTCGTCCGCGCGCAGCCCGCCCGGGTGGACGGGGGGCGAGCCGGGAATGCGGGCGCAGTCCTCGGCATCAGCGAACTCGTCGGGCAACTGGAACCTGGCGCCGACCAGTTCCCGGTCGGCCGGGTCGAACCGGAGTTCGTCGGGGGTGTCCCACAGCCAGTCCGTGCTGCCGAACGTGTCCGCCAGGAACCGCTCGCGCTCCGTTGCGTCCTGGTACTCCGCGATGAGCACGCGCGCGCTCGAGTCACCGAAGCGCGGGGTGATGCGCAGCGGTTCGTCCGTCACCGTCGCGTTCCAGTCGCCGTCGAAGGTGAGTTTCATGGTGGGTTCCTCATCGGATCTGTTCGGCCGGAGCCATAAAGCCGTTCTTGGCCGGAATCCTGCCCTCCAGGATGTCGGCGTGGGTAATCGGCCCGCCGGCGTCGGTGGGCAGGCCACCCAGCGCCTGCGCCCCGGATTCACCCTTGATGCCCGAAGGACCGTATGCCGTCACGGCGTTGCCCGGCCCGGAACCGCCACCCCTGGTCACCACGACGTCCTCGCCCTGCCGGAAGATCAGGTTTCCGCTGCCCGCCGTCGAGTGGTACACCGCGTCCGGGTTCTTGAGGATCTCCAGGACCCGTTCGTCGCTGAACCCGTGCTTGGTGTCTCCGTGGTAGCCGCCGTCCTTCCTCATCCGGCCGCCCTGAGCCCTCTCGATGACGTCGTCCGCGGTCTGTTCGGCCTTTGCCCGGGCCTGCTGGGCCCTCTGCTCCTTCGTGTACTTGGGCATGAGACCCAGCGGGTCGCACCCGGTGTACGGGTTGTCCACGTAACCGACGGGATTCGGCGCGGGAGCCAGGCCCAAGGGGTCCGGGGAGGTGTAGCGGCCGGTCTCCGGGTCGTAGTGGCGGAAGTAGTTGTAGTGGAGGCCGGTCTCGGGGTCGTAGTACTGGCCGGGGAAACGAAGGGGTGTGTAGCTGCTGCTGTCGCGGGCCCAGGCGGTGGTGCCCCAGAGTGTGCTGCGGCTGCGCCATGCGATGTCGCCGGACTCGTCGATCAGTTCGGTGGGGGTGCCGACGACGTCGGTGGCGATGGCGAAGAACCGCCGGTCGATCTCCTCCTGGCGGTCGTCGGCCGTGAGGATGCGCTCGGTCTGGGCGAGCGGGACGACGTCCCGGTGGTCCCAGGTGAGGGCGACCGTGTTCGGGACGTCCGGCCGGCTGCTGGTCTGTTCGCACAGGGTGAGGCCGTCCCAGGTGAAGCGGACCTCCTCCACCACGCTCTCGCCGTCGGCGGCCAGGCGCTGCTTGGCACTGCGCCGGCCCAGGGGGTCGTAGCGATACCTCCAGCGTGTCCCGTCGGGAGTGGTGACGGACGTGAGGCGGTTCTCCGTGTCCCAGGCGTAGCGCCAGGTGTCGGGCTTGTGCGAGAGGCGGGTCTTCTGCCGCAGGGTGACCCGGCCGAGCGCGTCGTGCTCGAAGCGGACGTCTCCGGCCCGGGTGATGGTGGTGCCGGTGTAGGTGCGCGATCCGGTGGCCTCGCTGCCGGGGTGGCGGGCCGGCCAGGACGCCGAGGTCTGGTTGCCGCTGTCGTCGTAGGCGTACCGCTCCGTCCAGCCGTGGGCGTGCACGGCGGTGACCCGGCCGATCCGGTCGAGATCGAAGGTACGGGAGCCCGACAGCTGGTCCGCGACGGAGATCAGGTGACCGTCGGCGCGGTAGGCGTAGGCGCGGCTGTTCACGGCGCGCGCTCCGGCGGTGATGTGCTGCGCGGCGAGCCGTCCGGCCTCGTCCCAGGCGGACGTCACGGTGATCGCGTCGCCGAAGGCGCGGGCGAGCTCGCGGCCGGCGTCGTCGTGGGTGAAGTCGACGTGCCGGCCACCGGTGGTGAGCCGGCGGGGTTGCCCGTCGGCGCCGTAGGAATACGAGGTGACATGACCGGTCGGTGTGGTGCGGCGCTTGCGGCGGCCCAGGTCGTCGTAGGCGTAGACGAGGGGACGGCCGTCCACCAGCTCGGCCTTGACCTGTCCGCGGCGGTCGTACTGGTACCGGAGTTCGCCGTCCGGTCCCACTGCCTCCAGCAGGCGTCCGGCCCTGTCGTAGGCGTAGGCCGTCTCCCGGCCGTCGACGTCCTTGCGGACCACCTGGCCGAGCTGGTCACGGACGAACGAGATGGTGCCGCCGAGCGCGTCGGTCCGCTCGGCGAGCCGGCCCGCTGCGTCCACCCGGTAGGTCAGGGTGCGTCCGTCGAAGTCGGTCTCGGAGACGATGTTGCCGACCGCGTCGTACTCGTAGCGCCAGGTCAGCCCCTGGGGGCCGGTGACGCCGGTGAGGCGCAGGTCGGTGTCGTGCTCGAACTCGTAGCGTGCGCCGTCGGGCCGGGTGTGGGCGAGCGGGAGGTCGAAGTGGGTGTACTCGTAGCGGGAGAGCCCGCCGGACGCGTCGGTGTGGGTGAGGCAGTTGCCCTCGCCGTCGTAGGTCCACGACTCCGTGGCACCACCGGGGCCTGTACGGCGGGCGAGCCATCCGTCCTCGTTCCACTCCCGGCGGGTGACCCCTCCTGACAGGTCGGTGACGCGGATCGGCCGGCCGAGTGCGTCCCGCTCGGTGCGGGTGATGGACCCGCCCGGTTCGGTCACCTCCACGGGCAGCCCCGCCGCGTTGCACCGCACCTGTGTTGTGGCCCCGAGGGCGTCGGTGACCGAGGTGAGACGGCCGCCGTGGTCGTAGGTGCAGCGGGTGGTGAGGCCGGCCGGGTCGGTGACCGCCGTGCGGTTGCCGAGCTCGTCGTACTCGTACGTGGTGCGGGAGCCGTCCGGACCCACGACCTCCACCGGCAGACCGAACGGGCCGCGCACGATGCGCAGTTCGCTGCCGTCCGGCCGGGTGGCCGCGAGCAGGCCGCCGTCCTCGTCGTACACGAACGTGGTCGTGGCGCCCAGCGGATCCGTGCGGGACAGCAGGTCGCCGCTCGGGCTGTAGCGGAACCGGGTGGTGTGGCCGAGCGGGTCGGTGGTGGCCAGGACGTGGCAGCCGCGGCCGATCAGGTGGCGGGTGGCCCGGCCGTCGGCGGTGGTCAGGACCGTCGTACGGTGGCCGGACTCGGCGTCCGGTTCGGTGTAGGCCAGGGTGATCTGGACGTGGCCGGCTTCTCCGCCCTCGGCGACGACGCGGTCGCGGTCGTCGTAGACGTAGTCGTAGCGGCGTCCGTTGGAGTCGGTCCAGGCGATGACCCGGCGGTGTTCGTCGTAGAGGAACGTGGTGACGGCGCCGGAAGGCCTGGTGACGGTGGTGAGGTTGCCGTCCTCGTAGCCGTAGCCCAGCACCGGCAGGTCCGCGCCGTTCTCGCCCGCGCCGGCCAGGGACAGGGCGGTGACCAGGCCGTCAGCGGCGGACAGTTTCAGGTGGTGGCCGGCCGAGTGGACCAGGGCCAGCGGCAGACCGGTCTCGGCGCGGTCGACGGTGACGGTGTGGCCGCCCCGGTCGGCGATGGCGGACAGCCAGGCCGTGCCGTCGCCGCCCGGCTCGCCGCCTGGCGGGGCGGTGAAGTGACGGGTCAGGCCGGTGCCGGGGTCGGTCAGGGAGTAGTCGCCGTCGGCGTCGCGGGCGAGAAGCGCGCGGGACCGGCCCGGCCGCGGCCGGGTGGGCACACCGGGGACCGGATGCGGATACGGGATCAGGAGGCCGTCGGCGGTGACGTGCAGGACGCCGACGGCGTCGATCTCCAGGCGCTCGTCGACAGTGGACGACCAGGCGGGGCCCAGGAAGCGGCCGGTCGAACTGCCGGACTCGGTACGGCGGGTGAAGACCAGCGGCAGGATGCCGGCGATCTCGAGGTCGCTCTGGGGCAGGAACATCCGGCCCGTGGCGAGGTCCACCGGGTCGCTGCCGTCGGTGGTGCGCTCGCCGTCCGGACGGCGATGGGTCCCGTCCTCGGCGTCGTCGACCAGCCGGCGCAGCCGCGCGGCTTCGGCGGCGTCCTCGGCGACGCGTACGCCCTTCACCGCGGCGCCGCCGCCGGCGGTGGCCGCGGTCAGCGCGAGGTCGGGCACCAGCCGGCCGAGACCCTCGGCCGGGTCCTTCATGAAGTCTTTGACCATCTGGGTGCCGGTGCCGACCGGGTCGTTCGCGGCCACCACGAGACCCGCGGCCAGGCTGTTGAGCGACGTGGCGTACTCGGCGGGGTGCGTGATGTTGTACGGGTCCATGGGGTTGATACCGCGGACGAAGTTGAGCAGCCCGGCCGTGCCCTTGATGATGCCGCCAGTGAAGTGGTCGCCCATGAGCTGCAGTTCCTGGAAGCCGTCGCCCAGCTGGTCGGCGTAGGACGGCTTCTCCGGGGCCATGTCGCGGGCGGCGCGGACCGCGGTGCGTGCGGTCTCCGCCGCCGAGTTCCGCTGCTTGCGGGCCTCGGCGAGGATGTCCTGCGCATCCTGCATCAGCTTCTTGCCGGGGTCGTCGAACGTCGCCGCGGGCTTGGGCGGGAGCGAGGCCGGGTCGCGTTTGTCCGCGGGCTGGGCGTTGTAGCGGTCGACCGCGCCGTTGTAGTCGTCGATTTTCTTGCGGTGGGCGTCGGCGGCGCTCTCGGAAGCCTTGACGCCTTCCTTCCACTTGTCGATCGCTGTCTGGGCCTGTCCCTGCGCCCAGGTGACGGTGTCGGCGAACGCCTCCAGCGCGCCGACCGCCTTCGCGTAGGAATCCGCGGCGTTGTACCACTTGGGCGGCTGTGTGCTCACCGCGGTGCGCAGCGCGTCGGCCATCTCGCCCTTGAGCCGGGAGGAGTCGAGGCCCTTGAGACCGTCGCCGGTGTCGTCGAAGGCCGACTGGAAGGCGCGGAGCTTCGCGGCGGTGGAGTCGATCTTGCCCGGACTGCCGTAGATCAGCTTGGTCTTGTCCTCGGTCTGCCCGAGGTCCATCTCGTCGACTTCGGCGCCCATCCGGTTGGCGACCGAACGGGACTGTTCCCGCACCCAGTCCGCGCCGGACTCCCAGCCGGCGTCCGCCAGCCGGTCGGCGGTCCAGTTGCCCGCGTCCTCGACCCGGTTGCCCGCCCACTCGACGCCGTCCTCGACCGCGTCCTCGACCACGTCGGGCGTGATGTCACTGATGAAGTCGCCGATGCCCACCGTCAGTTCCCCCCGGACTCACCCTGCGGCTGTTCCTGCTGGGCGCGTTCCTCCGGCGAAGGGCCGAAGGTGTCGTCCAGCGCCTGGTTCCACTGGTCGTCGGAGACCCCGAACGCGCCGTTGAGCAGCTCCGACTGACGGCCGCCCTGGCCCTCGGTGAGGACGGTGCGGCCGGTGTCCTTCCAGGTCTGCGCCATGTCCTGGCCGGCCTTGTCGAACGACTCCGCGCTCCAGTCCGGGTTCAGGGAGTCCGGCGTGAAGACGTCGCCCCAGTTCTGCCGGGCGATCTCCTCCTCACTGGCGTGCGGGTCCCCGCCGAACACGGAGTTGACGCCCACCTTGAGCGCGCCCGCGACGTACTGGTCGTGCTCCCACTGCGTGCCCGCTCCCAGGCCGAGGCGGTTCGCGAGCTCGCTGGCATCGTGCACCAGGGTGCGTACGCCCCACTCCCAGCGTTCGCAGAAGTCCTCGAAGTCGGTTGCGAGGCCGTGGTGCCCGGCCTCCATCCCGGTCATCGCCAGCTCCGAGGTGCCCTTTCCCATGATCGAACCGGTGGTGCCGTCCAGTTCACCGAGCTGGCCGATGGTGGCACCCACGCCCTGGACGAACTTGGCGACGGATGCCGGGTCGAGATTCAGGTCCGCTCCGTCAGCGCCCATGACCGCTCACCTCTCCCGCCTCTCCCGCGTCGACGGCGACCGCGTCCGGAACGATGCCGACGACCGGCGGGAAGAACATCGACCCGTCCTCGGTGGCGATGTCGACGGCGAGACCGGCGGGCTCGCCCAGGGCGGGCACGATCTCGTCGACGATGCGCGCGCCCAGCAGCGCCGCGTAGTCCATGGGCTGATCCCCGGGCGCGTGGTGCAGGGCGAACCGGGACAGCGCGGTCTCGTCGGTGAACCCGCAGATCCACCGCACCCCGCCCGAACGAACCGACCAGAGACCCCCGTCGGCCACCGGCACCAGAAGGACCGAGCGCCGCATCTCGCCGACCAGGGCCCGGGGGTCGTCGCCTCCCGTTCTCCGCTCGGCGATGCGCTCGGCAAGTGCCGGTTTCGAATGCTGCACGGTTCCCCCCTGGTCGCAGATTATTGATCGCCGTAGAGCAGGACGCGTGTGAGGGAGCGGGTGGTTCTCGGGGCGGCCGGCCCGTGCCGGAAAGGGTAAAGGGGCCGGCCGCCGCTTGGTGCGGCGACCGGCCCCTTTATACCGCGCTCGGCGCGGGGTGGGCCGGGTCAGTGTCCGAGGCCGTAGGGGTCCTCGGTCAGTTCGAAGACCGGCTCGCCGCGTACGGGGTCCTCGGCGACGGTGAGGCGGACGCGGCCGCCGGGGTGGATGGCGATGAACGGGCCCTTCACGCGGCCGCGGACGGTGAAGCCCTCGGCCATCTCGATGAGGGAGACGTTGCGGGCGGCCGGGGTGTTGCGGCGGGCCACCGAGGTGCTGCGGACGATGCCCGCGCCGCCACTCTGCTCGGTGCGCAGGTCGCTCGACGCGCAGACCGGGCAGAGCAGGCGGTGGAACATGGTGGTGCCGCACCAGCGGCACCGCTGAAAGGCGAGGGTCTCCTCGTGCCGCGCACCGGTCCGCCCGAAGGCGCTGTTCTCGACGGTGCCGGGGGCGTTGCCCTCGGGCACGACGGCGTCCAGCACGTCCGCCGTGATCCCTGTTCCGGGGTGGAACACGATGTCATCTCCCTGCACTCGGCCGGAATCTGAGGTGCCCGGATCGCCGTGCACAAGCGTCAGGTTATGGCACTCAGTGCCAGGCGTAAAGACACTCGGTACCCTCGATGGGCCGTCACCGGGCGGCAGAGATCAGTCGCCGGCCCAGGCGGACTCGATCTCCTGGACCACCCGCCACATCGGAGCCCCGCGCCGGGAGATGACGACGACCACGTCCTCCCCGTCCGCCGGCTCCTGGGGCGCGCCGCCCGGACCGTCCGTACCGAAGGTGTGCCGTACGTAGCGAAGCGCCTGGTCGACTGTGGCTTCCGCGTCGCCCTGGCCGTCCGAACGCAGCCAGGAACGCAGGGCGTTGTTGTGCGCCGCGACCACGGCGGCGGCGATCACGTCGGCGTGCAGGGTGCCGCCGCGCCGGCCCGAGAAGCGGGCGCGCAGATGGGCGGCGAGGGCGCGTTCGTACCGCCAGACCACGGAGAGCTCGTAGGCACGCAGGCCCGGGACCTGCTTGGTGAGGCGGTAGCGCTGCACGGAGAACGTCGGGTTCTCGGCGTACATCCGCAGCACGAGCCGGGCCGCGTCGCAGACCCGTTCGATCGGATCGCCCTGGTCGGAGGCGGAGTTCAGGAACGCGGTCATGTCGGCGAGACAGCGCTCGTGGTCGGGGAAGACCACGTCCTCCTTCGACGGGAAGTACCGGAAGAAGGACCGCCGTCCCACTCCGGCCAGTGCCACGATGTCGTCGACCGTGGTCTGTTCGTACCCCCGCTCCAGGAACAGCCGGAACGCGGCCGCGACCAGCGCGTCGCGCATCGGCGGCTTCGGCGGCGCCGCCCCGGCCGACGGGTCCCGGCGGGATGTCTCGCTCATGCGGGGAAACTAGCACCGAACCCCGCATATGACACTCAGTGCGCCATGAGCAGGGAACTCAGTGCCACGACGGTGTCCGGTTCTGGCTCTCCGTGCTCGTCCGTTCTCCCTGTGTTCCCGTCCTTCCAGGGGATGGGGGGAAAGGTGCGTGGTGCTCACGGGCGCATGGCAGGATCCGTCGCCATGAGTGTGTCCCTGGCGGTGCGGAGCGTGCGCGCAGCGGTGTTCGCCGTGGTGTGCGTGCTGCTCGCCGTCGGGGGACACGCGCTGGCCACGGGCGGTCTGCCACCGGTCTGGGTGGACGCGGCCGGAGTCCTGCCGCTCTTCGCCGCCGGCTGTGCGCTGGCCGGCCGCGAACGCTCCCTCGCCGCGATAGGCGCGGCGATGCTCGCCGCGCAGAGCGGGCTGCATCTCGCCTTCGACGCCGTCCAGTCGCGGGCGATCGCGTCTCCGGGGTCGTACGACGGCGGCCCGGGCTCGGCCGGCCTGCCCGGCACGGGTTACGACATGGCGCCCGGCATGGGGCACGGGATGGCCCACGGGGCAGGCATGTCCCAAGGGCACGGCATGCGGATGGCGATGGCGCACGCACCGCACGCCGTGACCTCCCACGCGGTCGCCGCGCACCTCGTGGCCGCCCTGCTCGCGTCCTGGTGTCTGCGGCGCGGCGAGGCCGCCCTCTGGTCGCTGCTGCGCCGGGCGGGGGCGCTGGTGCCGGGCCTGGTCGCCTGGTGGCGGCCACGGGCGCTGCCCGTCCGCCCCGCCGCGCCCCGCACCTACGCACCCCCGCCGCTCCCCGCGTGCCGCCTGCTGCTGCGGCACGCCCTGTCCCGCCGCGGCCCGCCCGCCCGAATCCCGTACGCGAACTGACCCCCCTCATCCACCAGTACGGAGATTCCCCAGCCATGTCCCCGACACGAACCGCCCCCGCCCGCACCGCCCCGGCCCGCACCACCCTGCGCCGCGCGGCCACGCTCGCCGCGCTCACCACCGCCGGTGTCCTGACCGCCGCGGGCGCCGCCTTCGCCCACGTCACCGTCCACCCGGAGAGCTACCCGAAGGGCGCCACGGACGGCGTCCTGACCTTCCGTGTCCCCAACGAGGAGGACACCGCCAGCACCACCAAGGTGCAGGTCTTCCTGCCCACCGACCACCCGGTCCTCGGGGTGCTCGTCACCCCCCAGGACGGCTGGACCGCGAAGGTGACGACCACGAAGCTCAAGACGCCGGTCAAGACGGACGACGGCACCATCACGGACGCCGTCTCCGAGATCACCTGGACCGGCGGCCGGATCAGGCACGGCCAGTACCAGGACTTCAATGTCGCCTTCGGCCAACTGCCCGACAACACCGCACAGTTGACCTTCAAGACGCTGCAGACCTACTCCGACGGAAAGGTCGCCCGCTGGATCGAGGAGGCGCCCGAGGGCGGCGCGGAGCCGGAGAACCCCGCCCCGGTCCTCACCCTCACGGCCAAGTCGGCGGGCGAGGGCGGCACCGCGGCCTCCTCGCCGGCGGACAAGCCGAGCTCCAAGTCCGAGGCGTCGTCGAGCGATTCGACGGCCCGGGGCCTCGGCATCGCCGGCCTCGTCGTCGGCGTCCTCGGCCTGATCGCGGCCGGATTCGCCCTGGCCCGCGGCCGGTCCGCCCGCTCCGCGTAGCCCAGTGCCGTCCCGCCGGCGCTGCTCCCGCCGGCGGGACGGACCGCCCGTCGCCGCGCTGGACGCGGTCCGCCGCGCGGGCCGGCCGAACTGACAACGGGGCTGTCGCGGACCGTGTCGCTGTTGGGCCGAACGGGTGACCATGCGTAAGAATTGAGCCGTGCAGACAATCAGTGCGAGCCAGGACGGGGATGGCCAGTGAACAGCCACGACGTCACCGATGAACAGTGGGAAGGGCTCGCCCAGGTCGTTCCGTTGCGCGGCCGGGACGCCTGGCCCTCGTCCGTCGACCACCGGTCGATACCCGAGGCGCCGACCGAGGCGCGCCGCCGCTTCGTCGTCCTGCGGGTCAATGTGTTCGCGGACGCCCGCGAGGTCGCCGAGACACTGATGGCGGGCATCCCGGTCCTGCTGGACCTGACGAGCGCGGAGAGCGATGTCGCCAAGCGGGTGCTGGACTTCAGCACGGGCGTCGTATTCGGCCTGGCGAGCGGGATGCACCGGGTCGACCGGAACGTGTTTCTGCTGACACCGCCGGGCACCGAGGTGAGCGGGCTGATGGAGGGCGCGGGGCTTCCGGGCACGTGATGTGAGGCGGTCCCGCGGGGCCCCGCCGGCCGGGCCCCATCCCTCGATCGTAGGAAGGTGGCCCGGGCGGAACGGTTCGCCTGCCGACGGAGCCCTACCGTCCGGATATGACCGCGTCATCCTTTGTGCCGTATCCGACAGTTGCCCCTGATGCCGGACCGGACGGGCCGGAGGCCGCCGGGCCGCCACCGGGGCGGCCGAGCGTCACGCACCTGCGGCTCTCCGCGTTCGCCGGGCACCGCGGGGCCGGATTCGGGCTGGGGCCGCTGACTCTCTTCACGGGACCCAGCGGCAGCGGAAAATCCACGGCACTACGGGCGTACGAGGCGCTCGCCCGGCTCGGCGGCGGAGCCGAACTCGCCGAGGTGTTCCCGGATCCGGCCGCCTGCGTACCCGAACGGGCCCGCCCGGACGCCCAGAGCCGACGCGGCTTCCGCCTCGGCTGTACGGCCGACGGGCCCCTGGGACCCGTACGGCTCGACCTCGCCGTACAGGCCGAGCCCGAACTGCGCATCGTGGGGGAGCGGCTGACCGCGGGCGGGCTCGTCCTGCTCGAGACGGCGCTGCGGGATCCGAGCCGTCCCGCCGTCCAGGCCGCCTGGTACACCGGCGGCGCCTCCCCGGTGACCCGCGGTCCCCTCCCCGACGACCGCCTCGGCACCGCGCTGCTGCCGCTGCGCGTCGCGGGCAAGACGGACGGCCAGCGCCAAGTGCTGGCCGCCGCCGAGCAGATGGTGATCGCACTGCGGTCCGTCTTCGCCTGCGACCCCCGGCCCCGCCGCATGCGTGCGCCCGTGTCCGCCGGCGGCGGACGGCTGCTGCGCGGCTGCGACAACCTGGCCGACGTGCTGTGGCGCACCCGCTCCGAGTGCGGACGGCGGCACGGGCAGCTGGTCGCGGCGGTCCGCGCCGGCTGCACCGGCCCGGTCGCCGATCTGCTGTCCGAGCCAGGCCTCGACGGCCGGGTCCGCGGACTGCTCGACCGCGGCGACGGCCGCCGTACGGATCTACGGCTGCTGGGGGACGGCGAGTTGCGGTACCTCGCCCTGGCCCTGGTGCTGCTCACCGGACCCGGAGTGCTGGAGGTGGACCCCGCCGGGGAAGTCCCGGAGGCGCTCCAGACCCTGACGGTCCTGGCCGACGGCTTCGACCGCCGCATGGACCCACGCCAGAGCGGAGAACTGCTGCGGCTGGCGGCCCGGATGTGCGAACAGGGACACATCCGCCTGGTGGCCGCGGTGAGCGACGTGGCGGGGGCCGAGGGGGCGACGGTGGTGGATCTGGGGCCGGCGGACGGAGTGGGGGAAGGCTGAGGAGGCGGCGGGGGCCGTGGGGGCGGTGACACCGTGCCCTCGGGTGGGGGTGCCGGAAGCCGGGCCGGCGGCGCGGACGCTGACTTCGCGGACCTGACCGGGGCGCCCGGGGCCACGAGGAACGCCACGGATGGTAGATCTGGGAACGTGAAGGAACTGGACGTAGCGCATCTGCAGCGCCGCCTGGCCGAGTTCGCGGCCGCGCGGAACTGGGGGCCGTACCACACCCCCAAGAACCTGGTCGCCGCGCTCAGCGTGGAGGCGTCTGAACTCGTCGAGATCTTCCAGTGGTTGACCCCGGAGCAATCGGCGCGGGTGATGGAGAACCCCGAAACGGCGCATCGGGTGACCGACGAAGTCGCGGACGTGCTCGCCTATTTGCTCCAGCTGTGCGAGGTGCTCGGCATCGACCCGCTCGCGGCACTGGACGCGAAGATCGACCGCAACGAACGGAGATTTCCGGCTCCGGAGGGGCCCTGAGCGGGAGCGTCCGTATGTCACTCTCCGGAGTCGTTGAGTTGTCCACAACCAACTCCGTGTCCACAGATTTCGGGCTTCCTCTGGCTTTTCGTCCCGTCGACCCTCACTCTGGGTAGTGGACAACGGAGTTCGGGCGGACGTGCGAAATCAGCGCGTCGGACAGACGGGGGCAGCGCATGGACGCTGTGCGGCTCATCGCGGCGAGCAGACGTGCGCTGGCGAGGAGCGGCGAGATACCGGAAACCATGACGGAGGTGTGGCAGGCACAGGCTCTGGCGCAGGCGATCGGCAGCCGCCTGGCAGTGTCGGGGCCACCCGAATTACGGGGCGAGGCACTGGGTTTGACCGAGCTGGCCGGCCGAGGCTGTGGCGTCCTGGACGTTCCGTCCATCGACGTCGCCGATTTGCGCGCCGCCCAGCTCACCGACCTCGGCGACGCCCGCCGGACCCTCCTCGACCTCGGCGGCCTCCTCGGTGAGGTCGGCATCGCCCTCGTCGGCGTCGCCTGCGCGGCGGACGACGAGAGCACGTACTGGCAGTGCATGGAGGCCATCGACGCCGCGGACGAGTCCCGCGACCGCGTCCTCGAAATGCTCCGCCGCCTGGCGGCCCGAGACCAGAACCAGGGGGTGGCGGAACGGGACCCGGCGCCGGGTTGAGGACCGGGCAAGCTCCCACCGCCCGGCCCTGGCGCGGCGGCCTCAACTGCAGCCCGGACAAACATCAGTGTCGCCGGGGCAAGTCTCAGCCCCTCCGGCGTTTGAGGAGCGGGGATTGGGGCGGAGCCCCAGGTACGGGACGGGACGGGAAGGGGCGGAGGGGGCGAGAAGCCCGCCGCAGGCGCGCCCGTCAGCCGGGGTGGATGCGACCCGTCGGCCGGGGTGCGACCCGTCCGCCGGAGGCGACCCGTCCGCCGGAGGCAACCCATAGGCCGGTAGGCCGTGACGTCAGGCGGACTCGGAGTCCTCCGCGGCCACCGCCACACCCCGAGCCCCGGAAGACTGAAAGTGCGCGTCCAGCTGGGACAGATCCGCATTGAGCGCCGCCATCAGCTCCTCCATCTGCTGCAACAGCCCCTTCGGCTGCTCAGCACCGGGCTGTTCAGGAACCCCCTGCTGCGGCACGGCTTCCTGGGACATGACGGCCTCCTCGGCCTCGGCCCCGCAAGGGGACCGGCACGGGTGACGCCCCGGCGACGCCGGCGACGAGTGCCGGGCGGCCCGGCTCCGCCCGAGCCAACGATCACCGCTGAGCCGGGTCACTGGCACGGCCCCGCACCCCACCCGGGGTGGACGGATATTCACCCGACCGTGGCAGGCGGCGACCGGCGGGACCGACGGGGTTGACCGGCGTTCGACCGTGCAGGAT
This sequence comes from Streptomyces sp. NPDC058274, assembly GCF_042881375.1. Taxonomy (NCBI): domain Bacteria; kingdom Bacillati; phylum Actinomycetota; class Actinomycetes; order Kitasatosporales; family Streptomycetaceae; genus Streptomyces; species Streptomyces sp. NPDC058274. The sequence goes on along the minus strand of NZ_JBHVXW010000012.1, from coordinate 158,663 downwards.
GGAGGTATGGATCTTCGCATCTTCACCGAGCCCCAGCAGGGCGCCACCTACGACACCCTTCTCACGGTCGCCAAGGCCACCGAAGACCTCGGCTTCGACGCCTTCTTCCGCTCCGATCACTACCTCCGCATGGGCTCGGCCGACGGCCTCCCCGGCCCCACGGACGCCTGGATCACCCTCGCCGGGCTGGCCCGTGAGACCCGGCGCATCCGGCTCGGCACGCTGATGACCGCCGGCACCTTCCGGCTGCCCGGTGTGCTCGCCATCCAGGTCGCGCAGGTCGACCAGATGTCGGGCGGCCGGGTCGAACTGGGCCTGGGCGCGGGCTGGTTCGAGGAGGAGCACAAGGCGTACGGCATTCCGTTCCCGAAGGAGAAGTTCGCGCGTCTGGAGGAGCAGCTGGCCATCGTCACGGGTCTGTGGGCGACCGAGGCCGGCGAGACCTTCAGTCACCACGGCACGCATTACGACCTGACCGACTCGCCCGCACTGCCCAAGCCGGCGCAGGCGAAGATCCCGGTCCTCATCGGCGGCCACGGCGCGACCCGCACGCCGCGGCTCGCGGGCCGGTACGCCGATGAGTTCAACATGCCGTTCGCCTCGATCGAGGACAGCGAGCGCCAGTTCGGCCGGGTCCGCGCCGCGGCCGAGGAGACCGGGCGCAAGGGCGAGGACCTGGTGTACTCCAACGCGCTGGTGGCCTGTGTCGGCAAGGACGACCACGAGGTGGCCCGCCGTGCCGCGGCGATCGGCCGCGAGGTCGACGAGCTGAAGGCCAACGGCCTGGCCGGCTCGCCGGCTGAGGTCGTCGACAAGATCGGCCGGTACGCGGAGATCGGCTCCCGGCGCGTCTACCTCCAGATCCTCGACCTCGACGACCTGGACCACCTCGACCTGATCTCGGCCCAGGTCCAGTCGCAGCTGGTGTAACCGCCTCGGCGATGTGTCGCAGGTTCGTCCCAGGCCTCCGGGAGAGACGGAAATTCCCTGGTGGGGGCCTGGCGGACCGCACATACTCGGACACGTGTTCCTGACGATCAGCACCACCGGCACCCCAGAGCGCCCCGCGACCGACCTCGGGTTTCTGCTGCACAAGCATCCCGACAACGCGCAGGCGTTCTCCACCTCCTACGGCACGGCGCACGTCCTGTATCCCGAGGCGTCCGTCGAGCGGTGCACGGCCGCGCTGTTGCTCGAGGTGGATACGGTGGCGCTGGTCCGGCGCGGCAAGGGCAAGGGCCGTGGCGGCGCCCCCGACGCGGCGCTCGCCCAGTACGTCAACGACCGTCCGTACGCGGCGTCGTCGCTGCTCGCGGTGGCGCTGAGCGCCGTGTTCTCCAGCGCGATGAAGGGCCAGTGCAACGCGAAGCCCGATCTGCCGGGGCAGCCGCTGCCCCTGCGGATCGAGGTGCCGGCCCTGCCCGCCCGCGGGGGCGCCGACCTGGTACGCAAGCTGTTCGAGCCGCTCGGCTGGACGGTGAGCGCCGAGGCGGTGGCGCTGGACACCGAGTTCCCCGCGTGGGGCGACTCCCGCTACGTACGCCTGGTTCTGGAGTCGGCCGGGGAGCTGACGCTGGCCGAGGCGCTGCGGCACCTCTATGTCCTGCTCCCGGTGCTCGACGACACCAAGCACTACTGGGTGGCCTCCGACGAGGTCGACAAGCTGCTGCGGGCCGGCGAGGGCTGGCTGCCGGACCACCCCGAGCAGACGCTGATCACCAGCCGGTACCTCGCGCGCCGCTGGTCGCTGACGCGTGAGGCGATGCAGCGGCTGGAGCTCGTACGGCTGGCCGAGGCCGACGACAGCGAGGTCGAGCAGATCGACAACGCGGTGGAGGACGTGCCGTACACCGGCCTGCCCGAGGAATCCGCGGAAACCGAAGGCACCGCCCGCGCCGAGGACACCGGTCACGCGGACGTCCCCGAAGGCACCGGCCCCTCCGAGGGTGCCGACGCCCTCGCTTCCCCCGACCCCGAAGGCAAGCACGTCTCGCTCGCCGTCCGCCGCCGGGACGCGATCCTCGCCGCGCTGGACGCCGCCGGTGCGGCGCGCGTCCTCGACCTCGGCTGCGGCCAGGGGCAGTTGGTGCAGGCGCTGCTCAAGGACCCCCGGTACACCGAGATCGCCGGGGTCGACGTGTCGATGCGCGCGCTGACCATCGCCTCGCGCCGGCTGAAGCTGGACCGCATGGGCGAGCGGCAGGCCGCGCGCGTCAAGCTCTTCCAGGGCTCACTCGCGTACACCGACAAGCGGCTCAAGGGGTACGACGCGGCCGTGCTGAGCGAGGTCATCGAGCACCTCGACCTGCCCCGGCTGCCGGCCCTGGAGTACGCGGTGTTCGGCTCGGCCCGCCCGAAGACCGTGCTCGTGACGACGCCGAACGTCGAGTACAACGTCCGCTGGGAGACGCTCCCGGCGGGTCACTCCCGGCACGGCGACCACCGCTTTGAATGGACGCGCGAGGAATTCCGTACCTGGTCCCACGAGGTCGCCCGACGGCACGGCTACGACGTGCGGTTCACGCCCGTCGGACCCGACGACCCCGAGGTGGGCCCGCCCACGCAGATGGCCGTGTTCACGCTGACCGCCCCGAAGGAGGAGAAGGCCGCATGACGAACGAGACGCACGCGAAGACCCGCACCCTGCCCGTGACCGACCTCTCCCTCGTGGTCCTGATCGGTGCTTCGGGCTCGGGCAAGTCCACCTTCGCCCACAGGCACTTCAAGCCGACCGAGATCATCTCCAGTGACTTCTGCCGGGGCCTGGTCGCCGACGACGAGAACGACCAGAGCGCCAGTGGCGACGCCTTCGACGTGCTGCACTACATCGCGGGCAAGCGCCTCGCGGCCGGCCGGCGCACCGTCGTCGACGCGACCAGCGTGCAGCAGGAGAGCCGCCGTCAGCTGATCGACCTGGCGAAGCAGTACGACGTCCTGCCCATCGCCATCGTCCTGGACGTGCCGGAGGAGGTCTGCGCCGAGCGCAACGCCTCGCGTACCGACCGCGCCGACATGCCGCGCCGCGTCATCCAGCGCCACACCCGCGAACTCCGGCGTTCCCTGCGCCACTTGGAGCGCGAGGGCTTCCGGAAGGTGCACGTCCTGCGGGGCGTCGCGGAGATCGAGGGCGCCGAGGTCCGCACCGAGAAGCGGTTCAACGACCTGACCCACCTCACCGGCCCCTTCGACATCGTCGGCGACATCCACGGCTGCGCCGCGGAGCTGGAGTCCCTGCTCGGCAAGCTCGGTTACGTGGACGGGGTGCATCCGGAAGGCCGTACGGCCGTCTTCGTCGGCGACCTCGTCGACCGCGGCCCGGACACCCCGGGCGTCCTGCGCCGCGTGATGTCCATGGTCGCGTCCGGCGACGCCCTGTGCGTGCCCGGCAACCACGAGAACAAGCTCGGCCGCCACCTCAAGGGCCGCCAGGTCCAGCACACCCACGGTCTCGCCGAGACCATCGAGCAGCTGGCGGGGGAGAGCGACGAATTCCGGGCGCGGGTACGGGAGTTCGTCGACGGGCTCGTCAGTCACTACGTCCTCGACGGCGGACGGCTCGTCGTCTGCCACGCGGGGCTGCCGGAGAAGTACCACGGCCGTACGTCGGGCCGGGTGCGCTCGCACGCGCTGTACGGCGACACGACCGGGGAGACCGACGAGTTCGGCCTGCCGGTGCGCTATCCGTGGGCGGAGGACTACCGGGGCCGCGCGGCGGTCGTCTACGGGCACACTCCGGTGCCGCAGGCCACGTGGTTGAACAACACCATCTGCCTCGACACGGGTGCCGTCTTCGGCGGCAAGCTCACCGCGCTGCGCTGGCCGGAGCGCGAACTGGTCGACGTACCGGCCGAACAGGTCTGGTACGAGCCGGCCCGGCCGCTCGCCTCCGAGGCGCCCGGCGGACACGAGGGGCGGCCGCTCGACCTCGCGGACGTGCACGGGCGGCGGGTCGTCGAGACCCGGCACGCGGGACGGGTGTCCGTCCGTGAGGAGAACGCGGCCGCGGCGCTTGAGGTCATGAGCCGTTTCGCCGTGGACCCGCGGCTGCTGCCGTATCTGCCGCCGACCATGGCGCCGACCGCGACCTCGCACCTCGACGGCTATCTGGAGCACCCGGTCGAGGCCTTCGCGCAGTACCGGGAGGACGGGGTCGCGCGGGTGGTGTGCGAGGAGAAGCACATGGGCTCGCGGGCGGTGGCGCTGGTCTGCCGGGACGCGGACGCCGCGCGTGAGCGCTTCGGCGTCGAGGGCGGGCCCACCGGCGCGCTGTACACGCGCACCGGCCGTCCCTTCTTCGACGACCCCGCGGTGACCGAGGAGATCCTCGGCCGGCTGCGGGACGCCGCCACCGAGGCGGGACTGTGGACGGACCTGGCCGCCTCCGACAGCGCTTCCGGCATGGTCGACTGGCTGCTGCTCGACGCCGAGTTGATGCCGTGGTCGCTGAAGGCGTCCGGGCTGCTGCGCTCGCAGTACGCGGCGGTCGGCGCCGCCTCGGGGGCCGTGTTCCCGGGTGCGCTCGCCGCGCTCGAAGGAGCGGCGGCGCGCGGTGTCGACGTCCAGGACCTGCTGGCCAAGCAGCGCGAACGGGCGGCCGACGCGGCCGCGTTCACGGACGCGTACCGCAGGTACTGCTGGACGACGGACGGGCTGGACGGGGTCCGGCTGGCGCCCTTCCAGATCCTCGCCGTCCAGGGCCGCAGTCTCGCCGCCCTCCCGCACGACGAACAGCTCGCGCTGATCGACCGGCTCGTGGAGCACGACGGGAGCGGGCTGCTGCAGACGACCCGGCGGTTGTTCGTGGACACCGGGGACGCGGAGTCCGTGCAGGCCGGTGTCGACTGGTGGCTGGAGATGACCGGACGCGGCGGCGAGGGCATGGTCGTCAAGCCGGTCGGCCCGGTGGTGCGGAGCGAGAAGGGACGGCTCGTGCAGCCGGGCATCAAGTGCCGGGGACGCGAGTACCTGCGGATCATCTACGGCGCCGAGTACACGCGGCCGGAGAACCTCGCGCGGCTGCGCGGCCGTTTCCTCAACCACAAGCGGTCGCTGGCGATCCGCGAGTACGCCCTGGGCCTGGAGGCTCTCGACCGGCTGGCCGAGGGCGAGCCGCTGTGGCGGGTGCACGAGGCCGTGTTCGGCGTACTGGCCCTGGAGTCGGAGCCGGTGGACCCGCGGCTGTGAGGTGTGGGCCGGGGGTGACCCCCGGCCCACAGCGCGGCCGGGGGTGACCCCCGGCCCGCAGCGCGCTGATGTGCGGCCCGGACGTGGCACCGCCGGCGCGCTGGATGTCGGCTGCGTGCGGCATGGGTGAGGGGCCGCGCGCCCCTCACCCGACCAAGCGCAGGCGTACGTCCGCCACCCCCACCCGCACCGACTGTCCCCACACCAGCTCCACCGCGTCCTTCTCCATTCCGTCGCCGAAGGCGATGAGGCGGTCGGACTCGACGGTGAGCCGCAGGTGCGCGGCGCGCGTGAGGCCGCCGCCGACCAGCGAGGTGCCCGTGGCCGGCGACGGCCAGGCCTCGCGGACGAACCACAGCAGCCGGTCCTCGGTGGGCCCCGGCAGGGTGAACGGCTCGCCCCGCTCCTGCCACACCGACCGGAGCCACCCGCTCGCCCCGGTCCCCGTGCCCACGAGGACCCCGGAGGAGGCTTGGGGCTCGACGACACCCCTGTCGTCGTCGAGCCCCAGCCGGTACCGGGCCGTCTGGTGCCCCGCCGCACCCAGATAGATCTCGTTGAGCGCGAGCAGCCGCTGGGTGTCGTCCGCGACCGCCTCGACCATGGTGAGTTCCTCGGCCTGCCCGCCCCGGGCCACCGCGGAGGCGATCAACGCGCCGGCGTCACCGGCCCGATGGCGCACCAGCACGCCGGGATTGCGGCCCGGGTCGGTGTCGATGCCGACCACGGGCTGCCCGGCCAGGTACTTCGCCACGTTGGCGACCAGACCGTCCTGTCCCACGACCACCACCACGTCCTCGGGGGCGAAGAGGAAGCGGTCCAAGTCCCCGCGCTCGACCCGGGCCTGACGCCAGGTCAGGGGAACGGCGGCGGCGATGTCGGAGAGCGCCCGCCGGGTTCTGCGGGAGCGCTCCGCGACCTCCTCGATGTCCCGCCCCCGGGACGACAGGAAGAACGCCGCCTGCCCGTGCGTGCCGTGCCGGGCCACCAACTCCTCGTACTCCGTGGTGCGGTGGACCAGCACGACCCGGGGCGCGAGACTCACGCGGACTCCCCCGAGGGTCCGTCGAGCGCCGAAGCGGCGGAGCCCGCGCCCAGGTGGGCGAGCAGCCCGGTCAGGACGTCCGGCGAGACCGTGACGCTTCCGATCCGCGGCAGGTTCTCCGCGAGCCGGGTGCCCGTCAGGGCGTGCAGGGTGCCGACCGGCACCTCCGCGTGCACCCGCAGCCAGGCGTCCTGGGCCGCGGCCCGCGCCTCGCCGACCTCCCGTGCGGCCTGCGCCTCGGCCCCGGCGAGGCGCACGGTGCGGGCCGCCTCGGCGTCGGCGAGGCGGACCGTCCGCGCCGCCTCGGCGCCGGCCCGCACCGCGTCCGCCGCGGCACGCTCCTCCGCCTCCCGGCGCGCGTTCGTACCGCGCTGGTCGACCAACTGCTCCTCGCGCCGGGCGAGTTCGATCTGGCTGGCGAGTTCGTTCTCGGCGATCGCGCGTTCCCGTTCGACGGCCACGGCGCGCCGCTCGTACGTCGCCTTGTCCGCGTCCTGCTGGATCTGCTCCCGCGCCGGGGTGCGCAGCGCCCGCTCCACCTCGGGCTCGGGGCGCAGCGCCACTACGCGGGCGGCGACCACCTCGATGCCCGTCGCCGGCAGCCGCGGCTCCGCCGCGAGCCCGCCCGCGATCCGTTCGCGCACCGCCGCGACCCCGTCCACCAGGGCCGCCGCGAGCGACGTACGGGCCAGGACGTCCAGCGCGTGCTGCTGAGCGGTCTCGGTCAGCAGGGTCCCGAGCTGTTCGAGGGGTGCCCCGCGCCAGACGCCGGTGTCGGGGTCGATGGAGAAGTCGAGGCGGCCGGCCGCGAGAGCGGGGTCGCTGATCCGGTAGGTGACGGTCGCCTGCACCGCCACGTCCTGGAAGTCGGAGGTGCGGGCGTGGAAGGTCATGGCCAGTTCGCGGTCGTCGACCGGGACTTCGGAGAGCGCGGCGCTCAGCGCGCGGTACCAGAAGCTGAGCCCCGGTCCGTCGTGCAGCAGCCGGCCCGACCGGTGGTGCCGTACATGGGCGGTCGGCGCACCGCGCAGATGGCGCCAGCCGAAACGCCTGGTGATGTCGGCCATGGAACAACCCCCTTGCCACTGAGCGGACTCAGCGGCCCCCTCGCTCATTGTCGTCAGTGCGACGATAATCGGTCGACCTCGTTATCGTCAAGGGGACGAAATCGATGGGTCAGGGCCTGGGTGGCGGCCGTCGGGTGCCCGTGGGGCGGATCCGCGAGGGCCGGTCCCGTCGATCGGCGGGTGAACGCGCGTCCCGATGGTCAGGATGGAGACATGGGATTCCATGTCGACTCCGAGGCCGGGCGGCTGCGCCGCGTCATCCTGCACCGGCCGGACCTAGAGCTCAAAAGGCTCACGCCCAGCAACAAGGACGCTCTGCTCTTCGACGATGTGCTGTGGGTGCGCCGGGCGCGTGCGGAGCACGACGGCTTCGCGGACGTCCTGCGCGACCGCGGTGTCGCCGTCCATCTCTTCGGCGACCTGCTCACCGAGGCCCTGGAGATCCCGGCGGCCAGATCGCTCGTCCTTGACCGGGTGTTCGACGAGAAGGAGTACGGGCCGCTCGCCACCGACCATCTCCGCGACGCCTTCGAGACCATGTCCGCCCCGGAGCTGGCCGCCGCTCTGGTCGGCGGCATGACCAAGCGGGAGTTCCTGGACGCCCACCCGGAGCCGACCTCCGTGCGTTTCCATGTCATGGACCTCGACGACTTCCTGCTCGGTCCGCTGCCCAACCACCTCTTCACCCGGGACACCTCCGCCTGGATCTACGACGGGGTCTCCATCAACGCCATGCGCTGGCCGGCGCGGCAGCGGGAGACGGTGCACTTCGAGGCGATCTACCGCCATCACCCGCTCTTCCGCGACGAGACCTTCCATCTCTGGTCGGAAGGGCAGGCGGACTATCCCTCCACCATCGAGGGTGGTGACGTGCTGGTCATCGGCAACGGCGCGGTACTCATCGGCATGAGCGAGCGGACGACGCCCCAGGCCGTCGAGATGCTCGCGCACAAGCTGTTCGAGGCCGGCTCGGCGACCACGATCGTGGCGCTCGACATGCCCAAGCGGCGGGCCTTCATGCACCTCGACACCGTGATGACGATGGTCGACGGCGACATCTTCACGCAGTACGCGGGGCTCGGCATGCTCCGCTCGTACACGATCGAGCAGGGCGTGGGGGAGAAGGAGCTGAAGGTCACCGACCATCCGCCGGAGCACATGCACCGCGCGATCGCCGCCGCGCTGGGGCTCAACGAGATCCGCGTGCTGACGGCCACCCAGGATGTGCACGCGGCCGAGCGCGAGCAGTGGGACGACGGCTGCAACGTCCTCGCGGTCGAGCCGGGTGTCGTCGTCGCCTACGAGCGGAACTCGACCACCAACACCCATCTGCGCAAGCAGGGCATCGAGGTCATAGAGATCCCGGGCAGTGAGCTGGGCCGGGGGAGGGGCGGGCCCCGGTGTATGAGCTGTCCCGTCCAGCGGGACGCCGTGTAGGAGGGACCGCGCGGGCGGACCCTCGTGGGGAGCGGGGCGCCCGACGCGTCGTACGGTCGTACGGTCGTACGGTCGTACGGGGTCAGCGCAGGTCTTCGTATAGAAATGTTGAGCGTCGTATAGAATTCCAAGGGTCCCCGTCTTCGTCACCCTGGAGCGCCCTCATGGCGACAGTCCCGACCGCCCTCGCCGGACGCCACTTCCTCAAGGAGCTGGATTTCACCGCCGAGGAGTTCCGCGGTCTGCTCGAGCTGGCCGCGGAGCTGAAGGCGGCCAAGAAGGCGGGGTCCGAGACGCAGTACCTGCGGGGCCGGAACATCGCGCTGATCTTCGAGAAGACCTCGACGCGGACCCGCTGCGCGTTCGAGGTCGCCGCCGCGGACCAGGGCGCGTCGACCACGTACCTCGACCCGTCCGGTTCGCAGATAGGCCACAAGGAGTCCGTGAAGGACACCGCGCGTGTGCTCGGGCGGATGTTCGACGCGATCGAGTACCGGGGCGACAGCCAGGCCGGCGTCGAGGAGCTCGCCGCGTACGCCGGAGTGCCCGTGTACAACGGGCTGACCGACGACTGGCACCCCACCCAGATGCTCGCCGACGTCCTCACGATGACCGAGCACAGCGACAAGCCGCTCGGTTCGATCGGCTTCGCCTACCTCGGCGACGCCCGCTTCAACATGGGCAACTCGTATCTGATCACCGGCGCGCTGCTCGGGATGGACGTCCGGATCGTCGCCCCGAAGGCGTACTGGCCTGCTGACGAGATCGTCGCCCGGGCCCGCGAGCTGGCCGAGCACAGCGGGGCCCGGGTCACGCTCACGGAGGAGGTCGCCGAGGGCGTCCGCGGCGCCGACTTCGTCGCCACCGACGTCTGGGTCTCGATGGGCGAGCCCAAGGAGGTCTGGGACGAGCGCATCGGTGCCCTGTCCCCGTACGCCGTGACGATGGACGTCCTGCGGGCCACCGGCAACCCGGACGTCAGGTTCCTGCACTGTCTGCCGGCCTTCCACGACCTGGGTTCCAAGGTCGGGCGGGAGATCCACGAGAGCCACGGCCTGGAGTCGCTCGAGGTCACCGACGAGGTCTTCGAGTCGGCGTACTCGGTCGTCTTCGACGAGGCCGAGAACCGGCTGCACACCATCAAGGCCGTCCTGGTGGCGACGATGGCCTGACCGGCCCGGGCCTCCCGCACGCGGGGGCCGGGCTTGGCGGCATCGGGGCCGGCGCGACGGCCGCGTTCTTCTCGTACATCGGGTTCGACGCGATCACCACGGCCGGCGGGGGAGGCCAGGAACCCGCCGCCATTCGCCATTCGCGGCTCGCGGCGCCGGATGCGGAAGCCGCTGCGGAACCTACACGTACCGGCGCTGTGGCGGCACGACAGGCAGTCTGAACCAGACCGCCTTGCCGGACTCGGTGGGGCGGTGTCCGCAGGACGAGCTGAGGGTGCGGATCAGCAGCAGGCCGCGTCCGTGCTCCTGCCAGGGGTCGGGCGGGCCGAGCGGGTGCGGGACGGTGAGGTCGCCGGGCGGCGCGGGGTCGGGGTCGTGGACCTCGACCTGACAGCCCGACGGCAGCAGCTCCACCACGAGCTCTATCGGACCGGTCCCCGCGGTGTGCTCCACGGCGTTCGCGACCAGCTCCGCCGTCAGCAGCTCGGCCGTGTCGCTGTCGGCCGAGTGCTTCAGCTCGGCCAGCGCCGTACGGACCAGCGCGCGGGCGACCGGCACGGCCGCGGCGGTGTGCGGCAGCGCGATGCGCCAGGAGGCGGGAGCGGGGGGCTCGTGCAACGTGGGTCCGTTCATCAGCAGGCTGTCCTGCTTTCAACATAGGAAGGGTACGGCGTTCCGGAACAGAGGCGCCCGGCGGGCGCCTGCCGGGACGTTCGTCCCGGGTACCGGCCGTCGTACCCACGGGAACGGCCCGCCTCGCACGGGTGATCCGGTCGTTACGGGGCTATCGAGGATCCGTGACTCGATGACGGGACCGTCGCCTTCCGGGCAGGTCTATTGCGTACTCGTGACGACAGTCACGGATGAGTGATAAATTCGGGGGACCGTGCCCGAGGAGGCCGCACGTCATGAGTCCCTTCACCGGCTCCGCCGCCCGCACCCCCGACTGGCAGCACGTGAGGTGCCGGGTCAGCGACGGGGTCGCGACGGTCACCCTCGCCCGCCCCGAGAAGCTCAACGCGCTCACCTTCGGCGCCTACGCCGACCTGCGCGATCTGCTCGCCGAGCTGTCCCGCGAGAAATCCGTCCGCGCCCTGGTGCTGGCGGGAGAGGGGCGCGGCTTCTGCTCCGGCGGTGACGTCGACGAGATCATCGGCGCCACCCTGGCGATGGACACCGCCCAGCTCCTCGACTTCAACCGGATGACCGGGCAGGTCGTGCGGGCCGTACGGGAGTGCCCGTTCCCGGTGATCGCCGCCGTGCACGGGGTGGCCGCGGGCGCCGGGGCCGTGCTCGCCCTGGCTGCCGACTTCCGGGTCGCCGATCCCTCGGCCCGGTTCGCCTTCCTCTTCACCCGCGTCGGACTGTCCGGCGGCGACATGGGCGCCGCGTATCTGCTGCCCCGGGTGGTCGGGCTCGGGCACGCCACCCGGCTGCTGATGCTCGGCGAACCCGTCCGGGCGCCCGAGGCGGAGCGGATCGGCCTGATCAGCGAACTGGCGGACGAGGGCCGCTCCGACCAGGCCGCCCAGGCGCTGGCCCGCCGGCTCGCCGAGGGCCCGGCGCTCGCGTACGCCCAGACCAAGGCCCTGCTCACCGCCGAACTGGACATGCCGCTCGCCGCGGCGGTGGAGCTGGACGCGGCCACCCAGGCGCTGCTCATGAACGGCGAGGACTACGCGGAGTTCCACGCGGCGTTCACGGAGAAGCGGCCGCCGAAGTGGCGGGGGCGGTGACCGTGGCCCTGCGTGTGGCCGTCATCGGCGGCGGACCCGGCGGCCTCTACACCGCCGCCCTGCTCAAGCGTCTCGATCCGGAACGGGAGATCACCGTCTGGGAGCGCAACGCGCCCGACGACACCTTCGGCTTCGGCGTGGTCCTCTCCGACGAGACCCTCGGCGGGATCGAGCACGCCGACCCCGTCGTGTACGCGGCGCTGTGCGACGAGTTCGTCCGCTGGGACGACATCGACATCGTGCACCGCGGAGTGCGCCACACCTCCGGCGGCCACGGCTTCGCCGCGCTCGGCCGGCGCCGGCTGCTGGAAATCCTGCACGAGCGCTGTCGCTCGCTCGGCGTCGACCTGCGCTTCCGGACCGAGGCCCCGTCCACCGCCCGGCTGACCGCGGAGTACGACCTCGTGGTGGCCGCCGACGGAGTGCACAGCCTCGCCCGCGGCGCGCACGCCGAGGTGTTCGGACCGTCCATCGAGGAGCACCGCTGCCGCTACATCTGGCTCGCCGCCGACTTCGCCTTCGAGGCCTTCCGCTTCGAGATCGCGGAGACCGAGCACGGCGTGATGCAACTCCACGGCTACCCCTTCTCCCGCCCGTCGCCCGACCACCCCACCTCGACGAGGCCTGCTGGGCCACAGAATCAGCCCGGCGCGTCGACCGTCATCGTCGAGATGCGCGAAGAGGTCTGGCGGGCGGCCGGCTTCGCGGAGCTGGACGAGCAGGCGTCCGTCGAGCGCTGCGCCAAGATCTTCACGGACGCGCTCGGCGGCCGTGCCCTGCGCTCCCACCGGTCCGCCTGGACCACCTTCCGTACGGTCGTCAACGACCGCTGGTCGCACGGGAATCTGGTGCTCCTCGGCGACGCCGCCCACACCGCGCACTTCTCCATCGGGTCCGGGACGAAGCTGGCGGTGGAGGACGCCCTCGCGCTGGCCGCCTGTCTGGAGGAACAGCCGACGCTCAAGGAGGCGTTGCTCGCGTACGAGGCGGAGCGGCGGCCGGTCGTCGCGTCCACGCAGCGGGCCGCCCGCGCCAGCCTGGAGTGGTTCGAGAACATCGGGCTCTATCTCGACCAGCCGGCACGCCAGTTCGCCTTCAACCTCCTCACCCGCAGCCGCCGGGTCACCCACGACAACCTGCGGCTGCGCGACCCGCACTTCGCCGAGACCGTGGAGCGCGAGTTCGGCTGCCCGGCCGGCACGCCACCGATGTTCACGCCGTTCCGGCTGCGCGGACTGACCCTGCGCAACCGGGTCGTCGTCTCGCCCATGGACATGTACTCGGCGGCGGACGGCGTCCCCGGCGACTTCCACCTCGTGCACCTCGGCGCCCGGGCGCTGGGCGGCGCCGGCCTGGTGATGACGGAGATGGTGTGCGTCAGCGCCGAGGGCCGTATCACCCCGGGCTGCGCCGGCCTCTACACGTCCCCTCAGGCCGACGCGTGGCGGCGGATCACCGACTTCGTGCACGCCCAGGCACCGGGTACGGCGATCGGCGTGCAGCTCGGCCACTCCGGGCGCAAGGGCTCCACCAAGCTGATGTGGGAAGGCATCGACGAGCCCCTGGAGGACGGCAACTGGCCCGTGGTGGCCGCCTCCCCGATCCCGTACACGGCGGACAACCAGACACCCGGCGAGCTCGACCGTGCCCAACTCGACGAGCTGCGCGAGCAGTTCACCGCCGCTGCGCGACGGGCCGCACACTGCGGCTTCGACCTGCTCGAACTGCACTGCGCGCACGGCTATCTGCTCTCCGGCTTCCTCTCGCCGCTCACCAACCGCAGGACCGACGCGTACGGCGGCTCACTCGCCGGCCGGCTGCGCTTCCCGCTCGAAGTCTTCGACGCGGTACGGGCCGTGTGGCCCAAGGAGCGCCCGATGACCGTACGGATCTCGGCGACCGACTGGGCCGAGGGCGGCAACGGCGCGGACGAGGCGGTCGGGATCGCCCGCGCCTTCGCCGCGCACGGTGCCGACGCCGTCGACGTGTCGACCGGGCAGGTCGTCGCGGACGAACGCCCCGACTACGGGCGCTCGTACCAGACGCCGTTCGCCGACCGGATCCGCAACGAGACCGGGATCCCGGTGATCGCCGTCGGCGCGATCTCCTCCTGGGACGACGTCAACTCCCTGATCCTGGCCGGGCGTACGGACCTGTGCGCGCTCGCCCGGCCCCATCTCTACGACCCGCACTGGACGCTGCACGCGGCCGCCGAGCAGGAGTACACCGGCCCGGGCGTCGCCTGGCCGCTGCCGTACCGCGCCGGCAGCCGGCCCCCGCGGACCGGCCGCACGGACGCCCCCAAACCCCGGCTCACGCTGGGGACTTGAGGGCGCCGGGGGTGCAGAGGAGGTCTGTCACACGAGCCCCCTCGTCGCCAGCAGGGCGTGGACCGCGTCCGCCGACTCCTTGGGTGTCTGCAGCTGCGTCTCCAGGCTGAGCGCGGGGTCGAGCGGCGGCTCGTAAGGGTCGTCCACTCCGGTCAGCCCGGTCAGCATGCCCGCTGCCTGGCGTGCGTACAGGCCCTTCACGTCCCGCCGGCTGCACACCTCGACGGGGGTCGCCACATGCACTTCGAGGTACGGGGTGCCGCTCGCCTCGTGGCGCTTGCGCACCGCCTCGCGGCTGTCGGCGTACGGCGCGATGACGGGCACCACGGCCAGCACGCCGTTGCGGGCGAGCACCTCGGCGACCAGGCCGATGCGCTGCACGTTCGTGTGGCGGTCCGCGCGGGAGAAGCCGAGACCGGCGGAGAGGAACCGGCGGATTTCGTCGCCGTCGAGGACCTCGACCCGGTGTCCCTCGGACCTCAGCCGGCCGGCGAGGACACGGGCGATGGTGGTCTTGCCCGCGCTCGGCAGCCCGGTGAGCCAGACCGTGGCTCCCTGCGCCCTGGACGTGGTGGTCATGCGCGCTGTCCTTTCACGGCGCCGCCCGGGCGTCGTTGTGCGTGGAGTTCACGGAAGAGCGCCTCCCACCGGGGGTGCACGGCGTCGGGGCCGTACGAGGAGGCCGTCAGGACCGCGGCGACGCCCATGTCCGCCCGCAGTCGTCGGTCGGCCATCAGCCGGCTCATGGCGTCGGCGAGCGCGTCCGGGTCCTCCGGTGGAACGAGCAGGCCGTCGACTCCGTGGGTGAGCACGTCCGCCGGGCCGGTCGGACAGTCGAAGCTCACCACCGGCAGCGAGTGGCTCATCGCCTCGATCATCACCATGGGCAGTCCCTCGAAGCGCGAACTGAGCACGTAGAAGGACGCCTTGGCGAGCTCGTCGTCGAGGCGGTCGGTGTGACCCATCAGGAAGACGTGGTTGTAGAGGTGGTGCTCCTCGACGAGAGCACGCAGCTCGGTCTTCTTCTCGCCGCTGCCGTAGATCCGCAACTGCCAGTCGGGGTGCGTCTCCACGAGCTTCGCCCAGGCCGGGATCAGCAGGTCGAAGCCCTTCTGCGGGAAGAGCCGGCCGGCCGCGACCGCGATCTTCGACTGGTGGCGGGAGGGCACCTGGTCGAGCGAGTGCACGGCGTTGGGGATGCGGACCACCCGGGTGCCGGGGAGCAGTCGTGCGTACTCCTCGCGGTCGCGTTCCGTCAGGACGGCGACCGTGTCGAAGTGCGGATAGGTCTCCCGGATGCGCCGCTGCACATCGCGTCTGTGCGTCCCGTGGTTCATGTGCTCCTGCGCGACCCGGACCACCCCGCCGGTGGCGTGCCCGGCGGCGAGGAAGTTGAGCGCGGGCCGCGTGGTCACCAGGACGCCGTCGGTCAGCGTGCGCAGATACGCGATGAGTCGCCGCTCGACGTACTGGTTGAAGTACCGGTAGCCGAACTCGCCCGCGGGGATGTGCCTCGCCGGCCGGTCGAGCAGCCGGCCCCGGTGCCACTCGCGCCAGCGCCCGACGAGCCCGGTGGCCGGGGTGTGGGCCTCCTCGCGCAGATCGACGACGGTGGAGACGCGCACCCGGGGATCCAGCGGGAACTGGAGGTCGTCCCGGCGACGCACCGCGCTGACCAGTTCGACCTGCCAGCCCGCCGCCGCAAGGGAGTTGGCCTGGTTCATCACCGTACGGATGGTGCCGCCGCGGCCGTACGCGTGCAGCAGCAGATAGCGGACGCGGGGGAGTGACTGACGTCCCGTCATGCGTCGCCTCCCGTACGGCACTTCAGCGACAGGTTGTTCTTGACGGTGTAGTACGGACGGACCCGTAGACGGCCCACGCACTGCTCCGGAAACACCATGATCTTCTTTTTGTCGCGGATGTCGTCGAGCTGCCGGCCGGCGCGCAACTGCGCCTCACCGTCGGTGAGATGGATGTCCCACTCCCCGGCCTCGGCCTGGTCGTCGGTCGACAGGTCGGCGAGGGGCAGCTCGCTCTCGAACCGGTCGCCCGTCAGTCGCACCTTGTAGCGCAGACACCGGTCGGTGCGGGCCCGGCGCACGAGCAGCAGCTGCCAGTCGTCCGTGTCCCGCACGGACCGTCCGTGGAGGTGTCCGACCAGACGTATGCAGCCGTCGCGCGGCCAGACCTCCGCTATCTCGGCGTGCGGTTTCACGAGCTGTAGCCCCAGGCCCGGCACATCGGCCGCAGCAGCGGGGGTATCTCCTCCTCGGCGGGCAGCGCGCGCCCGGACTGCACGCTGCCGCTGCGGATCTTGTCCCGCCAGTCACCGAGGCCCTTGACCAGCTGGGAGGCGTCGCGGCTGCCGTAGTCGAGCATCGCCGGCTCGAAGTCGAGGTCCAGGAAGGCGCAGAGCCCGCGCAGCTCCTTCCCGGGGTCGGCGGTGATGTCCTCGTAGCGCAGGGTGTGGCCGCCGGTGATGGCCTCGCGCGCGGTGTCGACGGCCGTCATGTAGCGCAGCGCGTCGGCGGCCGCCTCGTCATAGGTGCGCTTGTCCGGGTCGCCCTCGTGCCACGACTGCGCGATGGAGACGGGGTGGCGCAGCAGGAAGACGAAGCGCGCATCGGGCCAGCAGTCTCTGATGCGTTCGTGGACGAACGCGTTGCTGGGTGTCTTCTCGACGATGAAGTCCTTGCCCGAGCGCGTCAGTTCGCGGTGCATCACCCGGTCCCACAGCAGGTGTTCCAGGTCGCCGCGCTCCAGGTCGAGTGCGCTCATCGCGCGCTGCGAGAGCTTGCTCCCGTAGTCGACCTCCAGACGGCGGATGTGCAGCTCGTGCGGGGAGTGCAGCCGGGAGTGGGCGTTGAGCAGCATCCGCAGCAGGGTCGAACCGGAACGCACGGGAGACATGATGAAGACCGGCTGTCGCAGCAACCGGTCCGTGGCGAGCTCCTCGGGGGCCGGACATCGGTACACCGGCGTGGGCCGCCTCGCCGGTTTGACCGCCGAGGCCTTCCGCCCGGGTGGTGCGGCCGGTGCGGCCCGGCGCACCTGGAGGCCCGTGGTGGCGGTGAGCGCCCGGTTCAGACTGCGCAGGAGAGTCATGCGCCCCGACGCTAGGTAAGAAGTCTGAGAGGAGGGACGGAGGAACCTGAGGGTTCCCTTAGCGCGCTGGATTGTTACCGGGACCATGATTCCGGGGCCGTCGCGCGTCTCGGCAGGAACGACCGGCCGGCGCTCAGACCGCCGGATCCACGCCCGCGAACTCCGCCCCCGCGTCCCGCAGCCGCGCGTGCAGCGCGCGGAAGACGGCGGCCGAGCGGACGCCCGGCCAGTCCTGGGGCAGCAGCTCGGCGGGCAGCCCGGGATCGGTGTACGGCAGATGACGCCAGGAGTCCAGGGCGAGCAGATAGTCGCGGTACGCCTCCTCGGGCGGGGTGTCCGCGCGCCCCTCCCATCCGTGCAGCACGGGTGCGTGGCGGTCCAGGAACGCCTCGTGCTCCTTGGCGATCGCGGCCAGGTCCCACCAGCGCGCGGCCGCCTCGGCGGTCGCCGCGAATCCCAGGTGCTCGCCGCGGAACAGGTCCACGTACGGGTCGAGCCGCAGCCGTTGCAGGGTGTGCCGCGTCTCCTCGTAGAGACGAGCGGGCGCGATCCACACGCCCGGGGCCGCCGTCCCGAAGCCGAGTCCGGCCAGCCGGGAACGCAGCACGTGCCGCTTCTGCCGCTCCGACTCCGGTACGGAGAACACGGCGAGCACCCACCCCTCGTTCCGCGGGGGCACCGCCGCGTACACGCGCCGGTCGCCGTCGTCGAGCAGTTGGCGCGCGTCGGGCGACAGCGCGTATCCGGCCGCGCCCGCCGGTGTGCGCTCCGGCGCGAGCAGCCCGCGCCGTTTGAGCCGCGAGACGGAGGACCGTACGGAGGGGGCGTCGACGCCGACCGCGGCGAGGAGCCGGATCAGCTCGGCCACCGGCACGGGGCCGCGCACATGGCGGCCGTACGCGCCGTAGAACGTGACGATGAGGGACCGGGGGGCGTGCTGCTCGGACACGTTGATCACTCTAGAGGGCGTAGATCATTCCGGATGACCTTCCACGGGTACGGGACCGCCGGAAGGGGCTGCGTGAGGGGCGGCTGCGTGAGGGTCGACCGGGGGAGAACCGGCCGGGGGAGGACCGGCGCCGTCCGCCGGGCGGGGACTTGTCACGGACGCGCGCCCGCCCTCCCCGGGCACCCGCTCGGCGTCGGCCCGCAGCCGGAAACGCTGGAGCTTCCCGGTCGCCGTGCGCGGCAGCGCCTCCAGGAAGACGATCTCGCGCGGGCATTTGTACGGCGCCAGCTCCGACTTGAGGAAGCCGCGCAGCGCCTCGGCGTCCCGGTGCGCGCCCGCCCGCAGTACGGCGTACGCCACCACCACCTGGCCGCGCGCCGCGTCGGTGCGCCCCACGACGGCCGTCTCCACCACGTCGGGATGGCGCAGCAGCGCGTCCTCCACCTCAGGTCCCGCGATGTTGTAGCCGGCCGAGATGATCATGTCGTCGGCGCGGGCGACATAGCTGAAGTAGCCGTCGGGGTCCCGCACATAGGTGTCACCGGTGATGTTCCAGCCGCCGCGCACGTACTCCCGCTGCCGCGGATCGGCGAGATAGCGGCAGCCGACCGGACCGCGCACCGCGAGCAGCCCCGGCTCGCCGTCGGGCACGGGCCGGCCGCCCTCGTCCACCACGCGCGCGTGCCACCCCGGCACGGGAACGCCCGTCGTACCGGGCCGGATCCCCTCGTCGGCCGCGGAGATGAAGATGTGCAGCAGCTCGGTCGCGCCGATGCCGTTGATGATCCGCAGCCCGGTGCGCTCGTGCCAGGCCCGCCAGGTGGCCGCCGGCAGGTTCTCGCCCGCCGAGACGCAGCGCCGCAGGGACGAGACGTCGTACGAGTCCAGCTCGTCGAGCATCGCCCGGTACGCGGTCGGCGCGGTGAACAGGACCGACACCCGGTGCTCCGCGATGGCGGGCAACAGCTGCCCGGGGCCCGCCTGTTCGAGGAGCAGGGAGCTGGCACCCGCCCGCATCGGGAAGACGACGAGCCCGCCGAGGCCGAAGGTGAAGCCCAGCGGGGGACTGCCGGTGAAGACATCGTCCTCGTGCGGCCGCAGCACGTGCTTCGAGAAGGTGTCCGCTGTCGCCAGCACATCGCGATGGAAGTGCAGGCACCCTTTGGGGCGGCCCGTGGTGCCGGACGTGAACGCGATCAGCGCGATGTCGTCGGAGGCGGTGGCCGCGGCCGGGTAGGGCTCGTCCGGCGCGCCCGTGATCCGCAGCAGCAGGTCGTCGGGCGCGTCCCCGCCGTACGTCGTCACCCGCAGCCCGGGGATCTCCGCCTTCACCAGGTCGTCCACGGACCGCACGTCGCACAGCGCGTGCGACACCTGGGCGATGCCGCACATGGTGGTCAGCTCGTGCGGCCGCTGCTGGGCCAGCACGGTGACGGCGACCGCGCCCGCCTTCAGCACCGCCAGCCAGCACGCGGCCAGCCAGGGAGTGGTGGGCCCGCGCAGCAGCACACGGTTGCCGGGTACGACGCCCAGTTCGGCGCTCAGCACATGCGCGATCCGGTCGACACGGGCGAGCAGCTGGCCGTAGGTCCACACGTCACCGGACGGCGTACGGAACACCGGGCGTCCGGCGCCGAACCGCTCCACCGTGCGGTCGAGCAGCTCGACGGCGCAGTTCAGCCGCTCGGGGTAGCGCAGCTCGGGCAGCTCGAAGCGGAGCTGCGGCCACTGGTCCGGGGGCGGAAGATGGTCGCGCGCGAAGGTGTCGACGTGCGCCGAGACCGGCGGCCGTACGGCGTCGGCGGTGTCCGTGGGGTCCCTGGGATCCATGGCCGTTCGCCCCCTTGTCGTGGTGGGCTCGCACGGGGAGCGTATCGTGTTGGTGACGACAGTCAACAGTTCGCGATACCGTGGCAGGGGCGGCCCCGCCTTCCGGCCGGCTCGCGAAGCCGTGGGGGCCGGACCGGCTCCTGCGCCTCGGCGGTCGGTGCGGCCGCCCGGCAGGAGAGGGGACCGGCAGTGACCGTATTCTCGCTCGATCCGGCACAGACCGCCTGGTGCGCCGAACTGCGCACGCTGGCCGCGGAGCGGCTGCGCCCTCTCGTGGACAAGGCCGAGCCGGGCCACGTCAACCGCCCGCTCGTCGCGGAACTGGGCCGCCTCGGGCTGCTCTCCCGCCTGTTCACCTCGGGCGCGCTCGGTCTGTGTCTGATGCGCGAGTCGTTGGCGCAGGTCTGCACGGAGGCCGAGACGGCGCTCGCCCTGCAGGGCCTGGGCGCGCACCCGGTGCACGCGTACGGCACCGGGGCCCAGCGGGACCGGTGGCTGCCGCGGGTGTGCGAGGGCGGCGCGGTCGCGGCCTTCGCCCTCAGCGAGCCCGGCGCGGGCTCGGACGCGGCGGCGCTGGCCCTGCGGGCGGACCCGGACGGCTCCGGCGGATGGCGGCTCACCGGTCAGAAGTGCTGGATCTCCAACGCCCCCGAGGCCGACTTCGCCACCGTGTTCGCCCGCACCACCCCGGACGCCGGCGCCCGTGGTGTCACCGCCTTCCTCGTCCCCGCCGACCGCCCCGGGCTCACCGGCACCCCGCTCGACCTGCTCTCACCGCACCCCATCGGGACCCTCGACTTCGACGCCGTGCCCGTCACGGCCGACGACGTGCTCGGGGAACCCGACCGGGGGTTCCGGGTGGCCATGAGCACCCTCAACCTCTTCCGGCCGAGCGTGGGCGCCTTCGCGGTCGGCATGGCACAGGCGGCACTCGACGCGACGCTCACGCACACGGCTCGACGCGAGGCGTTCGGCGGCACGTTGAGCGCTCTGCAGACGGTGGCCCACCAGGTCGCCGAGATGGCCCTGCGCACGGAGGCCGCCCGCCTCATGGTGTACGCGGCCGCGGCGGCGTACGACGCCGGAGGCCCGGACGTGCCCCAGCGGGCCGCGATGGCCAAACTGCTGGCCACGGAGACCGCCCAGTACGTCGTCGACGCGGCCGTCCAGCTCCACGGAGCCCGCGCCCTGCGCCGCGGCCATCTGCTCGAACACCTCTACCGGGAGGTGCGCGCCCCGCGGATCTATGAAGGGGCGAGTGAGGTCCAACGGGCCGTCATCGCCAAGGAGTTGTACAAGAAGCCCGTCGCCGACGCCTACCGGGAGGTGGAGGTCCGATGACCCCCGAGCGCATCAACCCGCCGGAACTCTCGCCGCCCACCGGCTTCTCGCACGCCGTCGTCGCCACCGGCAGCCGCGTCGTCTTCCTGGCGGGCCAGACTTCACTCGACATCGACGGCAAAGTCGTCGGGGGGAATCTCCCGGAACAGTTCGAGACGGCGCTCACCGGTCTGCTGACCGCCCTCCGGGCCGCCGGCGGCACCCCCGCCGACCTGGCCCGCGTCACCGTCTACGCCACCGACGTCGCGGACTATCGCGCCCACACCGCCGAACTCGGCCGTATCTGGCGGGTGTTGGCGGGCCGCGACTTCCCCGCGATGGCCGTCATCGGTGTCGTACGCCTCTGGGACGAACAGGCACTGGTCGAGCTCGACGGGTTCGCGGTGTTGCCGTAGGTGTATCGCCCTGTGAGGTTGGGGGCGCGGCGGACGGGGGGCCCGCCGACGCTCAGGCGGCGACGGCCAGCTGACCGACGGGCAGCCGGTGCGGGGCGACCACACTGCCGTCGGCCAGCAGCTCGCCGGTGTCGTCGAAGACGATCGCCCCGTCGCACCGCAGGCTCCACCCCTGCTCGGGGTGGGCGGCGACGGTGTGCGCGGCCTCGCGGCCGGGACGGTCCGAAGTCTGGTGGGAACACATGGCGCACCTCCACGTCGGATGCGGTGAGTGGTCGGCGGCGCCGTCGCCACCTCGCATGGATAGACCATCCTCCCGCCGCGAACTCATCGGAACACCCTGCCCTTGAGCGTGACAACACGCGGACAACATGCGGACAACACGCGGACGCCGCCGAGACGGTCGCGGCGGATCCGCGGCGAAATCCGCCCGCCGGGCCCCTCCCGGAGCCCCGCCGGACCCGTCCCGGACCCCCCGCCGGATCCCTCCCGGACCCCCCGCCGGATCCCTCCCGGACCCCCCCGCCGGATCCCTCCCGGGCCCCTCCCGGGCCACTTCGGGCCCGCCGTCCCGAGCCACCACCTCGGGCCCCTCCGTCCGAGCCGGGCCGGGCTGAGCTGAGCTGAGTTCACCATCCCCATCGCGGCCGCACCTGCGCGCTCCCGGCTCCCCGGACTCGCCACCGAAGGAGTGACGGTCACCGCCCCCGGCCCGGTGGCCCGGTACCTGTGGAACCCCCGTTCCCCCGCCCCCGTTCCGGGCCCCGTTCCAGGAGGTACTCCCATGTCCTTGCGCCAGGTCGCGTGCGCGGCCACCGGTGTCGCGCTGCTGCTGCTCACCGCCCCCGCCGCACACGCGCTCATCGACCCCTTCGAGTCGGTCACCGTCGACCCGGCCGGCACCATCGCGCCGGACGGCACCATCACCCTCTCCGGCACCTACCGCTGCACGGACGGCACCGGCGCGGTGTTCGTGAGTTCGTCCCTGCGCCAGGGCGACAGCAACGTGCGGCACGGCATCGGCGGCACCAGCGCGGTCTGTGACGGCGCGGAGCACCGCTGGACGAACTCGGACCGCCCCGAACTGGGCCGCTTCAAGGCCGGCGCGGCCGATGTCGAGGCCACACTGATGGAGCTGCGCCCCACGGCCGGCGGCCTCCCGCTGCCGCGGTTCCATGCAGCCCGGCAGCAGGAGGTCACCCTCGTGCAGGCCGGGGGGCAGCAGATCGCCGCGCCCGCCCAGCCCTGAGAGACCGTCACACCGGAGCCGCCGCCCCCACGGGGGACGGCGGCTCCAGGCGTCAGTGGGTGTACTCAGCCGGTGATCTTGAACGTGGCCGGTGAGTCGTTCTGGGTCGCGACTTGACCCGGGAACAGATTCGTCACCGTGTTGCCCGTGAAGGTGCCGGTGCCCGTGACTCCCGAGGGGACCCAGATTCCCTGCTTGGCCGGCCGGTCGATCGTGTTGTTCTTCAGCGTCACATTGACGCGCGACTTGTCGATGTAGAGGCCCGCACGGAGGGACCCTCGCAAGACGTTGTCGGTCATGGTGACGTTCGAATAGGCGGTGGGGAACTGCGAGGTGCTGGAGGGAGAACTGATCCGCACGCCGTGCCGGGTGCCGTTCCAGCCGCCGCCGCCGTTCAGGACGTTTCCGCTGACCGTGACGGACGTCAGGGGATTCCCCGTGTCTCCGAACACGCCGAGGTCCAGGGCGCTGTTCGATGACACGCTGTTCACGAGGTTGTTCCTCACCTCGATATTCGCCCCGCCGGCCACCCGTAGACCGTTGGCCCACCAGGGCGCGATCGCGGTGTTGTTGAGGATTTTCGTGCCGTCCACCTGAGGGTTCTTGCCGCCGGCTCCTGCGTCGGAGTACGTCGCGAAGGAATCGTCACCGGTGTTCCGGGCGAAGTTGTTCCGGACCGTGATGTTCTTGCCGAGCTTGTCCGGATTCGGCGTGTTGCCGTTGTTGACGTTGAAACCGTCACCGTAGGTGTCCGCTGTCCGGCTGTTCTGGACGATGCCGTTGGTGCCCGACAGCCAGTTGGCGTCGATGTGGCGGGTCCAGATCCGGTCGACCAGCCAGCCGCCGGCACCGCTGGCATTGATTCCGTAATCCGATCCCCCGTTACCGCCGACACCGCGCCAGGTGGCATTGGCGTCGATCTGAAGGTCTGTCAGCGTGGTGCCCGAGCCGACCAGGATCTGTGAACGCCACCCGGAGGGGGTCGGAAGAGGAACCTTCCGGTAGAGGGTGGAGTGCCACATACCGGCGCCCTGCACCTTCACGCCGGTGAAGTTCAACGGAGTGGCCGCAAGGCTGTTCGTCAGATATTTGCCCGGCGGGATCCACACGGACTTTCCCTGTGTTCTGGCGGCATTCACCGTGTTCTGGATCGCGACCGTCGAATCCTTCGCGAAGCCGGGATCCGCGCCGTAGTCGACCACGGAGAGCGAGTTGGCCGGCGGGGACAGTGGGGCCCCGACGTTCTCCAGATCGACGGAATCGATGTCGTAGACGGCAGCTGTGTTGGCAGCGTCCTTCTGGAGTTTGATCGTGCTGCCCGCCGCGATGGGAGCACCCGTGACCCAGACCGGGAATTCGTTGTAGAAGCGGTAGGGCGACCCGCCGGCCTTGGGGTCGTCCGGATTGGTGGTCGCGTCACGGTAGTTCCACGCCTGCTGGGAACTCAGTGAGATCGCCTGGCGGTACACGCCGTTCACGTACAGGTTCAGCGAGGCGGTGATGCCGCCGCCCGCCGCCGCGTCCGGAATCGAGGCGCGGACCACGAGGGTATTGGCGTTTTTACCCGTGTTGTTCGTTATCGCCACCGAAGAGCCGGTGGCCTTCAGTTCGACCAGGGAGTAGCCCGAGGCTTCGGTCTCCAGGGAGGCCGCGGTCGGTGCAGCCGCTCCCGGGGTGAGGGAGCGGATGACGGCGCCGCCGCCACGCGTCCCGGTTTCGGCTTCGACCGTGGCGAAGGGCGTTGTGGCACCGGCCGCGGCGGCGACCGCCGCGGCGTCAGTCCCCGCAGTCGCTTCCGCGTGGCCCTCGGCGCCCGGAAGTACGAACAGAGTGCCGGCGGCAAGCGCGGCGATGCCAGGAAGCCACCTGGAGACTCGTCGAACTTTTCTGTGCATCTTTCACCTCTTGGTGGGGGGTGGCGACAGGGCGGGATCAGCGCCCGCGAGCAAGAGGGCTCGTCCGTCGGAGGTCTGACACGTTGGCGATCAAGGTGTCGAAATCATCAGACCGCGCCAAATCCTTTGATGTGCGGGCATGTTGGGGCATGCCGAGCATCTTGTGCGGAGGTGGGGGGGAGGAGCAGGTGTGGCTGATGGCGCGGCCGCGCGGTCATGTAAATCCATCAAGTTGCGTTAGTCAATGCGTCCGACGGCATGAATGCGGGGCGCGGCGAGCGGATCTTGGGGTTCGCGGCGAACGGGAGGTTCGCTGCCAGACGCCCGCTTCAGGCTTCGGGCCGAGGTGGCGCCGTGGGGCAGAAGTGCGTGGCAGGGACCGGCGACGGGGCCTGAGGCAGGGCGCGTTGGGCGGCTGGGCGCGCTCCGATCGGCCAGGTGCCACCGCCCGTTCTGGGTAAGCGCTTACCGAATGCTGCCGCGAACCCCGGCCGCACCGGAACGGCGCGACGTGGGTTTGCCTGTCAGAAGCATTGACCTTAGCCAATCGATTGGATTTACATACTTCTGCCGGTTCCCGGGGGTCGCCGGACTGCGCCCGTCTCACGGCGAAAGGGCCTCGCGTCATGACAACGCTTCACCATGCGGCCGCTCGTCCGGCCGAGGAGGGCAGGCCGCCGGACAAGGGCCGCCTGCGAAGACCGCGTCCGCGCAGGCGCCGGGACATGGCCCTCTTCTGGTTCCTGATACCAGGCCTCTTGGTACTGCTGCTGTTCCAGTACATCCCGCTGCTCGGCAACGTCATCGCGTTCCAGGACTACCAGCCCTACATCGGCATCATGCATAGCCCGTGGAGCGGGCTCGACAACTTCGACGTCATCTTCAACGGCGACCAGCAGTTTCTGCACGCTCTGGTCAACACCCTCGAACTGACCCTGATCCAGGTCGTGTTCGTCTTCCCCGCACCGATTCTCCTCGCGCTCGCTCTCAACAGCCTGGTCAGTGAACGCGCCAAGAAGTGGGTGCAGAACGTGCTGTACCTGCCGCACTTCCTGTCCTGGGTGGTCGTCGTCTCCCTGTTCCAGCAGCTGCTGGGCGGCAGCGGCATGCTCAACCTGTTCCTCCAGGCGCATGACATGGGCACCTGGAACATCATCGGCAACCCCGAGCTGTTCAAGTCGCTGCTGACCTCGCAGGTCATCTGGAAGGACACCGGCTGGGGCACGATCCTCTTCCTCGCCGCCCTCTCCCGCGTCGACACCAACCTCTACGAGGCCGCCGCCATGGACGGCGCAAGCCGCCTGCGGCAGACCTGGCACGTGACCCTGCCGGCGCTGCGCGGCCTGGTGATCCTGCTGCTGATCCTCCGGCTCGGGGACACGCTGTCCGTCGGCTTCGAGCAGATCCTGCTCCAGCAGACCGGCGTCGGCCTGGACAACAGCGAGGTGCTGGACACCTACGTCTACAACCACGGCCTGATCGCCGGGGACTGGGGCGTCAGCGCCGCCGTCGGCCTCGTCAAGGGCATGGTCGGTGTGGTGCTCGTCCTGGGCGCCAACAAGATCGCCCATCTCTTCGGGGAAGAAGGTGTCTACCGGTCATGACAACGCTCTCGCCGGCCCGTCCCGGGCGCCGCGGACCGCGCCGCGCCTACAGCGCCATCCCCGGGGAGACCCCGGGCTCGCTGCCCTGGCGCTCCGTCAAGTCGCTGATCCTGCTGATCTGCGTGATCCTCGTCGTGCTGCCGTTCGTGGCGATCGTCTCGACCTCGCTCGCCGACTCCGCCGAGGTCACCAAGGCGGGCGGCTACGTCCTGTGGCCCGACCACCCCACCCTCTCCGCGTACCAGGCACTGCTCAACGGCGGGATCGTCTCCAAGGCCATGCTCGTCAGCGTCGGGATCACCGTCGTCGGCACCACCCTCAGCCTGGTTTCGTCCATCATGCTGGCCTACGGCCTCAGCAGGCCCGGGTCCTTCGGACACAAGCCCGTGCTGCTCCTGCTGCTGATGTCCATGCTGTTCGTGCCGGGTGTCATCCCCAGCTATCTGATGGTCAAGCAGCTGGGTCTGATCAACAGTTACTGGTCGCTGATCCTGCCCACCATGATCAACGCGTTCAACGTGATCGTGCTGCGTTCCTTCTTCATGAGCGTGCCCAAGGAGCTCATCGACTCGGCCCGCATCGACGGCGCGTCCGAGCGACACATCCTCACGCGGATCGTGCTTCCGCTGTCCAAGGCCTCGGTCGCCGTCATCGGCCTGTTCTACGCGGTGACGTACTGGAACGCGTTCTTCAACGCCCTGCTGTACATCAACGACGCGTCGAAGTGGCCCATGCAGCTGGTGCTGCGGACGTACGTCGTCAACAACGCGGCGCTCAGCGGCGGGCAGGTGGATGTCGCGGCCGGGGCGCCGCTGCCGCCGGCCCAGTCGCTGCAGGCGGCGATCCTGGTCCTGTCGATCGTGCCCATCGTGGTCATCTACCCCTTCCTTCAGCGGCACATGAACAAGGGCGTAATGATCGGGGCGGTGAAGGGATGAACAGCCCCATGGAGCCACTGGAGCCACTGGAGCCACTGCAGCCACTGGAGCCGATGCAGCCACCGCAGTCACTGCCACGCCCAGCGTTGAGCCGTCGCGGCTTCCTCGCCTCCGCCGTCGGTGTCTCGGCCGGCCTGACCCTGGCCGGCTGCGGGGACTACCGCCTCGCGACCGCGCGTGACGCCAACGCCCAGGCCCGCTTACCCACGTACATCCCCTACAAAGGCGTGACGACGTCGATGCCGGCCACCTCGGACGGTGTCGCGCCCGGCTATCTGAACTACCCGGCCGACCCCGTCAAGGCCTTCCCGGACGGCCCGCCCGCCAAGGGCCCCGGCATCGACATCATGACGCTGATCTTCAACCCGGTGCCGCCGCCGGAGGGGCGCAACGTCCTGTGGCAGAACCTGAACGGCAGCGTGGGCTGCGACCTCAACTTCGCGATCACACCGGTCGGTGACTACCCGCCCAAGTTCGCCGTGACGATCGCGGGCGGCGATCTGCCCGACGCGATGCTGATGCTCCGGCCGGACCAGAACTCGGCGGCCACCCCCGACATGCTGGACACCCTCTTCGAGGACCTCACCCCGCATCTGTCCGGCGACAACATCCGGGACTACCCGTTCCTGGCCAACATCCCGACCGCCTCCTGGGCGCCCTGCGTGCGCAACGGCGGTATCTACGCGCTGCCCATGCCCCGCCCGCTCTCCGGCGGCCCCACCTACACCCGGCTCGACCTGATCAAGAAGCGGGGACTCGACCCGAATCCGCGGAGCTGGGACGAGTTCGTCCAGCTGTGCAAGGACGTCACGGACCCGAAGGCCAACCAGTACGCCCTCGGCGACAGCGTCACCGCCTGGGAGCTCGTCATGAAGATGCTGAAGGCCCCCAACAACTGGCGTGAGGAGAACGGCAGGTTCACCTGGTACTACGAGACCGAGGAGGCCAAGCAGTCCCTGGACGCGGTCCGCCGGCTCACCCAGGCCGGCGTGATGCACCCGGACACCTACAGCGTCCTCGGCAAGGCGAAGGAGTGGTTCGGCAGCGGACAGACCGTCATGAACCCCGATGCCCCCGCCGCGTGGAACGACTACTACACCAACTTCGCCCCGACCACGGAGGGCTTCGATCTCGGCTACCTGATGGCGCCGGGCTTCGACGGCGGCGAGGGCGGTCAGTGGCAGGGCTCGGCCAACTACGCCACGCTCATCATCAAGAAGGCGTCCAAGTCCCGTATCCAGCAGATCCTGCGCGCGATGAACGCACTCGCCGCCCCCTTCGGGACCGACGCCTACCTGCTGCGCAAGTACGGTGTCCGGGGCCCGGACCACACCCTGAAGGGCACCGACCCCGTCCTCACCCCGCAGGGCCAGGCCGAGGCCACGCTGCCGACCATCTTCGCGACGGACGCGCCGTTCACGCTGTACTACCCGGCCAAGCCGGACATCGTGCACGACCAGTACGCCTTCCAGAAGGAAGCCGTCAAGGTGCTGATCCCCAACCCCGCCGAGCCGCTGTACTCGCCGACCGACTCCAAGAAGTCCAAGCTGTTCGGCACCCTCCTGGACGACACCCGCAAGGGCATCATGCAAGGTCGCCTCCCGCTCAAGGAGTGGGACGACGCGATGAAGAACTGGCGCAAGGAAGCCGGCGACCAGATCCGCCGCGAGTTCGAGCAGGCATGGGAGACCCGGAACTCATGACCCGTACCCCCGCCGAGGACCGTGCCCACTGGGAGCGGACCGCGGACCAACTGCTGCTCGCCGTACGGCCGTACGCCACCGACGGGCACGCCCTGGTCGACCTGCCCGGCGTGCCGAGCAGCAGCGGCACACGCAGCGACGGACTGGAGGGGTTCGCCCGTACCTTTCTGCTGGCCGGCTTCCGGCTGGCAGGGGCGGCGGGGGCGGACCCGCACGACCTCGCCGGCTGGTACGCGGCAGGACTGGCCGCCGGCACCGACCCGAAGAACCCGGAGCGCTGGCCCACCTTCCATGAGTGCAACCAGGCCAAGGTCGAGGCCGCGTCCATCGCGCTCGCGCTGCACGAGACCCGGCCGTGGATCTGGGACCGTCTCGACGACACGGTCAGACAGCACGTCCTCGACTGGTTCGCCCCGATGGCCGGCGACGCGATGCCGGGCAACAACTGGATCTGGTTCCAGGGCGTCACCGAGGCGTTCGCCCGCACCGCCCAAGGGGAGTGGCGCCAGCAGGACCTCGACCGTGTCATCGCGCTCACCGACGGCTGGTACGCGGGCGACGGCTGGTACTCCGACGGGCTCACCGGTGGCGAACACCGCAACTTCGACCACTACAACGGCTGGGCCATGCACCTCTACCCGCTGTGGTTCTGCCGCATCCTCGGCGACGCCGCACCCAGCGGGCTCCTCGACCGCTACCGGGCCCGGCTGCGCCGCTTCCTGGAGGACCAGCGGCTCCTGGTCGGGGCGAACGGTTCACCGCTCGTCCAGGGCCGCTCGCTCACCTACCGCCACGCCGCGCTCGCCCCGCTGTGGACCGGCGCCCTGTTCGACGCCACACCCCTGGCGCCGGGGGAGACCCGGGCGATCGCGAACCGGATGCTCGACCACTTCACCGGCCACGGGGCCACCGACGAAGCGGGCCTGCTCACGCTGGGCTGGCACCGGCCCTTCCGCGGCATCCTCCAGGTGTACTCGGGGCCCGCCTCGCCGTACTGGGCGAGCAAGGGCTTCATCGGTCTCGCCCTGCCGCCCGACCACCCGGTGTGGACCGAGGAGGAGGTCCCCCTCGCCGTCGAACAGGCCGATTTCACCCGGGCGTTGGCCGCGCCCGGCTGGCTCGTCTCCGGCACCGCCGCCGACGGCGTCGTCCGCGTCGTCAACCACGGCGGGGACCACGCCGACCCGGCCCGCCCGCATGCGGACGACCCCTGCTACGCGCGCCTCGCCTATTCGACACACACCGCGCCCGAGACCCCAGGTGATCCCACCGCGGGCGTCGGTGCCTGCGCGGACGCCGACCCACTCGACAACGCGGTCGTCCTGCTCGACGCGGCGGGGCGCGCCTCCCACCGGCGTCCGGCAACACGGGTCTCACTGGAGGGCGCCACGGCCGTCTCGCGCTCCCGAGCGCACTGGCCCCTGGACGCGACATGGGATCCGTTCGGCGGCCCCACCACCCGCTTCACGCTCGGCCCCTGGATCACCGTCGGTTCCGCGTTGCGCGGGTCGGCCGAGGTGCGGGCCGTACGCGTCGACCCCGACCCAGGTGACGAACCGGCCGAACACGTCCTGCGCGTCGGTGGCTGGGCGTTGGCGGTTGATCCGCAGTCCGCGTCCGGCGCGACAGACGGTGCCACCGCCCGGGCCGCGGGCGTCGACGGGCTGGTCTCCGTCGTCGTCGGCGCACACCAACTACCCCATGCCTCCTTGGTACTTGGCACCGACAGCAACGCCCTCGGTGCCGCATCCGCGACCCCCGTCGTGGAGACGGACGGCCCTGTCGCGCACGGCACCGCCCACATCGCCCTGATCCACCTCGGCGGCACCGACCCCACGGCGCTGCCCCAGGTCACCACCCGCGCCCAGGGCACCACCCTGCTCGCGGACGTGACCTGGCCGGACGGCGTACGGGACACGATCCGGCTGCCCGCACCCGACCCCGTGTACGACCCCTGGAAGGACCAGCGCCGTGCATGACGACCGCCGGATCATCGAGGCCCGGATCCGCAAGCTGCTGGACCGGGTCGTCCGCCCCGCCCTCTACAGCGCCGCGCGCCCCCTCGACCTGAGCGCCTGGTATGTCGACGGCGAACCGGTCCCCGTGGCCGACGCGCTGCACGCCGACTACGAGCCGTTCACGCTCGGCACCACCTGGGGCGGCCCCTGGGCGACGACCTGGATGCGGGCGAGTGCGGAGATCCCGGCGGAGTGGTCGGGGCGCCGCGTCGAGGCCGTCTTCGACCTGGGCTTCGACCTGACCAAGGGACCGGGCGGCCAGGCGGAGGGTCTGGTCCACGACGCCCAGGGCTCGCCGATGCAGGGCCTGCACCCCTACAGCCGCAGCGTGCTGCTCGCCGGCTCCGCCACCGGCGGCGACCGGGTCGACCTGCTGATCGAGCTGGCCGCCAATCCGCCGATCGTCGCCAGCGCCGGTCTGCACATTCACCACGGTTCACTGGAGACGGCAGGCACCGCGCACCTCTACCGGCTCGAACAGGCCGAGATCGCGGTGCGCGAGGACGACGTATGGCACCTCATCCACGACATCGAGGTGCTCGACGAGTTGATGCACGAGCTTCCAGTGGGCTCCTCCCGACGCCACGAGATCCTCCATGCCCTGCGCCGGGCCGCCGGCGCCGTCGACCCGACCGATGTGGCGAACACCGCGGCAGCGGCCCGGGACCGACTGGCAGATGTGCTGTCCCGGCCCGCGCACGCCTCCGCGCACACGATCGCCGCGGTCGGCCACGCCCACATCGACTCGGCCTGGCTGTGGCCGGTCCGGGAGACCGTACGCAAGTGCGCGCGCACCTTCACCAACATGACCACCCTGGCCGAGGAGTACCCCGAGCTGGTCTTCGCCTGCTCCTCGGCCCAGCAGTACGCGTGGATGAAGGAGCAACGGCCGGAGATTTTCGCCCGGATGAAGAAGGCGGCGGCCGACGGGAACTGGGTGCCCGTCGGCGGCATGTGGGTCGAGGCCGACGGCAATCTCCCCGGCGGCGAGGCACTGGCCCGCCAACTCGTGTACGGACGGCGGTTCTTCGCCGAGGAGTTCGGCGTCGAGCAGCACGGCGTGTGGCTGCCCGACTCGTTCGGGTACACCGCCGCCTACCCCCAGCTCGCGAAGCTGGCCGGCGCCCAGTGGTTCCTCACCCAGAAGCTCTCGTGGAACGAGACCAACCGGCTGCCGCATCACACCTTCGACTGGGAAGGCATCGACGGAACGCGCATCTTCACCCACTTCCCACCCGTCGACAGCTACGTCGCGTCCCTCACGGCGGGTGAACTCGCCCACGCGGAAAGCAACTTCACCGACAAGGGGGTGGCCACCCGCTCGCTGGCCCCGTTCGGCCACGGTGACGGCGGTGGCGGCCCCACCCGCTCGATGCTGGAGAAGGCACGCCGTCTGCGCGACCTCGAAGGCTCGCCCAAGGTCGTGATCGAGCCGCCCGACACGTTCTTCGCCGCGGCCCGTGCCGAACGCGATCAACGTCCCGTATGGCGTGGCGAGTTGTACTTGGAGAACCATCGCGGCACCTACACCAGCCAGGCCCGCACCAAGCGCGGCAACCGGCGCAGCGAGGCACTGCTGCGCGAGGCCGAACTCTGGGCGGCCACCGCCGCCATCCGGGCCGGCGCACCGTACCCGTACGAGCGTCTGGAATCGCTGTGGCGGCGCGTCCTGCTCAACCAGTTCCACGACATCCTGCCGGGCTCGTCCATCGCCTGGGTGCACCGGCAGGCCGAGCGCGAGTACGCGGAGATCCACGGTGAACTGGAGGCGGTGATCGCCGACGCGGTCGGCCGGCTCCCCGGAGGCCCCGCGCTCCTCAACGCCGGGCCGTTGGCGCGCCGCGAGGTGGTGGCCGTCCCCGAATTCGCCGGTGGGCAGCGCCTGGCGGACGGCCGTACCGCCGTCCTCGCCGAGGCCGGCCCCCTCGCCTCGGGCGGCACCGTGAAGGCGCCCCGGGAGGCTGTCACCGCCGAGGCGAAAAACGGTGGATTCGTCCTCGACAACGGGGTGTTGACCGTAGTCGTCGACCGGCGCGGCCTGCTCACCTCGGTGTACGACCACACCGCGCAGCGGGAGGCCATCGCCCCGGGCGCCGCCGGCAACCTCCTCCAACTCCACCCCGACGACCCCAATCTGTGGTCGGCGTGGAACCTCGACTCGTACTACCGCGACACCGTGCGCGACCTGGACGAGGCCGAGTCGGTGACGCTCGTGGACGAAGGACCGCTGCTGGCGTCGGTGCGGGTCGAGCGCGCCCACGGATCCTCCCGGTTCGTCCAGCACATCGAGCTCACCGCCGAGAGCCGGCAGGTGACCGTCCGCAACGACATCGACTGGCAGGAGCGCGACACCGTACTGAAGGCGGCCTGGCCGCTCGACGTGCACGCGGAACGGGAGAGCGCCGAGATCCAGTTCGGTCATGTGCAGCGGCCCACACACGAGAACACCAGCTGGGACGCGGCCCGCTTCGAACTGTGGGCGCACCGCTGGGTACACGTGGGCGAACGGCGCTGGGGCGCGGCCCTGCTCACCGACTCCACCTACGGTCACGACGTACGCCGCGACACCCGGGAGGACGGCGGCACCACCACGACGGTGCGGCTCTCCCTCCTCCGGGCGCCGCACAGCCCCGACCCGCAGGCCGACCGCGGCAGCCACAGCTTCAGCTACGCGCTGCTCGCGGGCGCCGGGATCGAGGAGGCCATCGCCGGGGGCTACGCGCTGAACCTGCCCCTGCGACCGGCCCCGGCCGCGGCTCGGGCCCTGGTCGCAGTCGACACCACTGATGTGCTGGTCGAGTCGGTCAAGCTCGCGGACGACCGCAGCGGTGATGTCGTGGTCCGCCTGTACGAAGCGTGCGGGGGAGCGACCTCGGCGCGTCTGTCGGCGGGGTTCGCGCTTGCCGCCGTCTTCGACTGCGATCTGCTGGAGCAGCCGGAACACGAGCTGGCACTCGCCTCCGGCGAAGCGGCCACCGACCTCAGGCTCAGGCCCTTCCAGATCCGCACGCTGCGCCTGCGCCCGGCCGGCGGAAGGCCGGCAGGCGCCTGACTCCTTGGCCTGGCCGCCCTGGACGGGGACGGTCGGGGCGGCACAGCTGTGTCATAGCATTCCAGTGGTGGGATGCGTCGGAGGGGCGGATGCAGGGTGCCGCCGCCCGAGGCTGGGAGAGAACGTTGACGAGTACGACGGCGGGCACCGGGAAGTCCATGATCCGGCGCGGCACCAACCTGCCACGCGTCGGTGACTTCAACGAGTCGGTGATCCTCGACGCCATTCGCCGGCACCCCACGGGGCTGAGCCGGGTGGAACTCGCCCACGCCACCGGGCTGTCCGCGCAGACCGTCTCGAACATCACCCGCCGCCTGCTCGACCAGGGCGTGGCGCGTGAATCGGGGAAGCGGAGCATGGGCAGCGGGAAGCCGCGCACCCTCCTCGAAATCGTCCCCGCGGCCCGCTGTGCGGTGGGAGTGCACCTCGACCCGGCGGTCATCACCTGCGTACTGGTGGATCTGCTCGGCACGGTCGTGGCGCAGCGCAGCCAAGGGACACCGAGTGGCGGCGACACCGATGGGGTCGTCGCGGACATGGCCGCCTCGGTGGCCGCGATCGTGGCGGAGTCGGGCGCCGACCGTGAGCGGATACTGGGCCTGGGGATCGCCGCACCCGGGCCCATCGACGCGGCCGCCGGCTGGGTCGTCGACCCTCCCGAGCTGCGCGGCTGGGGCCGTTACCCGCTGCGCGACAAGCTCAGTGAGGCGACCGGATTCCCGGCCCTCCTCGACAAGGACGTCACGGCCGCCGTCGTCGCCGAGCGCTGGAGGGGAGCGGCCAACGACAGCCGCAACCTGCTCTTCTTCTACCTCGGCACCGGATCCGGGATGGGACTCGTGGTGGAGGACACCGTGCTGCGCGGGGTCTCCGGGAACGCGGGCGAGGTGGGTGGGCTCGGCGCGGCCTGCTCGACGCGGACGCTCGTCGAGGAGGCCATCGCCCTGGGCGTGCTCGGCGCCGAGTACACGGTGACGAATCCGGCCGACGCCCAGCGTGGTCTGGAGCGGTTGGCGGCGCTCGCCGCCGACGGGGAGAGACAGGCGGACGGCATCATCGAGCGCCTGGCGATCCGGATCGGCCGGGGTGTCTGCGCGGCGGCGACGCTCCTGGACGTCGACACCGTCGTCTTCGGCGGACCGACCTGGCAGCTGCTCGCCGACCGCCTCCTGGCCACCATCGAGCCGATGGTCGCAACGTCCCCGTTCGTACGGGCCACTCATCCGACGGCGGTCGTCTCGACCACGCTGGGCGAGAACGTGGCCGCCGTGGGAGCGGCGTCCCTGGTCCTCGACCGGGCTCTCTCCGCGCAGCCCAGGTCACTGCTGCTGGGCTGAAAGCCCCGAGGTCAGGTGGCGGTTGTCAGCGAACTCCCGCGTTCTGCAGGGCGGCCTCGTCAGCTCCGCGTTGCCTCCATGAGCCAGACGGGGGACGGCCGTTCGATGATGCGGTCCAGGGTGAAACCGCCGGCGTGCAGCAGGGCGGACCATTCCTTGGCAGTACGCTCGCGGCCGCCGAACAGGGCCATCATCGCCACATCAAGCACCTTGGCAGGATGGGGGGAGCTGTCCTCGAGAATCACCATTCAGCCGCTCGTATGCGGAAAAAATTCGGGGCCTCGGGCAGATGCGTGAGTGTCGTGCCACTCAGAGAGCGTCAGGTGCTGCGCCCCTGTGCGACGCATCCTGCAGGAGAGCGGCCGCCTCGGCCGCCTGCGCCGAGACCTGGGCGGCCGCGCGAGCGGCTCGCCCGGAGACCCGCCAGGCGAGCATGCGCAGAGCCGTGGCTGGGGCCGGCGGGAAAACGCCGAGCTGGCCGAGCATGGTGATGTCGTCCCGTACCGCCTCGTGCTTGACCACCTTGCCGTCACGCACATCGAGCACGTGTGTTTGCTCGAAGTCGATCTCGCGGTGGGTCGGGGGTACGGCTTGGTCGAGCGCACCGTCCCGGAAGCGTACGAAAGGGCCGGTGTGCTGCCCCTGCATGCGCAGTCGCACCCATACCTGGTCATCGTTGCGGGCCATGCCGAGGATGGGGAAACGCAGGTCGCTGAAGGCAGAACGCATCCATGCGGCCGAGGCCAGAACTCCTGCCGGTCCTGGGATCGCGCAGGCTGGGGGTGAGACAGACGCTTCGCGGTTGTGGAAGTTCTCGCCCACCGTGTCGGCGGCCAGAGACGGATCGCCAGTTTCAAGTACCCGGAAAAGCCCGTGGGCCAGATCCGTTGCATTTATTCCCATGGCGCACCTTTCGCGGGTTCCACTGCGTACCTTCGCGGGTCCTGTTGCGTACCTTTCGCGGCCGGCGGCGGAGAGGGCGAAGAGCCTTCCCGCGCTCCTCTCAAGCGGCCCTCACGCGCCCCTCAGGAGGCCCTCAGCGGCGCCAACGCCTGGCTCCAGGCCACGACTTGGTCAAGCGTGGTGCCCAGCGATTCCCGCTGAAAGTCGCTGGGCTTGAACACACTGAAGTTCTCGAAGTCCGTGAACAGCGACAGCGCGACCTGGGCCCGCACATCGGCCATCTGCAGCTCGCCGGCTATCAGCCGCAGGTGTTCCACCGCGCGCGTACCACCGGCCGAGCCGTAGCTGACGAACCCGACGGCCTTGTTGTTCCACTCGGCATAGAGGAAGTCGATGGCGTTCTTCAGCGCGCCGGAGGTGGAGTGGTTGTACTCCGGCGTCACCATCACGAAGCCGTCGAACGAGGCGATCTTGCGCGCCCAGTTCAGGGTGTGCGGCTGCGTGTACTGGCCCAGTGACGGCGGGTACGCCTCGTCGAGGTGCGGGAGCTTGTAGTCGAGCAGATCGACCAGCTCGAACTCCGCGTCGGTGCGCTGTGTGGCGACCTCGTGCACCCAGCGGGCGACGGCCTCCCCGTTGCGTCCCGGACGGGTACTGCCGAGGATGATCCCGATCTTGGTCATGACCGTTCCTCCATAAGCCGTTGCTGATGCATCCGCGCATACTGGCTCCATCCGCGGATCTGCTTGCCGCGTCAAGTAAATCCTGTGATACTTGTTGCGTCAAGGAAGTAATATGAAGGCATGCCGAGCGCCGAAGAGCCACTGCACCCCCTGAGCCCGCACGAGGAAGCGCTGTTGCGTGAACTCGGCAGGGTGATGATCGTCCTGCCCCGAGTGATCGACACCGACATGATGCGTGAGCAGCGCCTGCCGCTCTCCGAGTACACGACGCTGATGCATCTGTCCGAGGCCCCGGACCGGCGGATGCGCATGAGCGAGCTCGCCGCCATCGCCAACCTCTCGCTGAGCGGGATGACCCGCATCGTCACCCGACTGGAGAACCAGGGCCTGATCGAACGCGCCAGGTGTGACGAGGACGCCCGCGGGTGGAACGCCGTGCTCACCGACGCCGGCCTCGCCCGCCTGCGGGAGGCATGGCCCGCCCACCTGGCCAGCGCCCGACGCCACGTCTTCGACCATCTCGAAGGCGCCGACCTCACCCAGCTCATCCACGCACTGAGGCGCATCGCGACCTGAGACCCGGTGCAGACCCGAGGAGCACGACATGGCCACAGACATCACGCTCGGGCTCGACACCTTCGGCGACGTGACACATGACGCCGAGGGCACACCGCTGACGCACGGCGAAACCCTCCGGGGACTGGTCGAGGAGGGTGTCCTCGCCGACCAGGTCGGCCTTGACCACTTCGCGATCGGCGAGCACCACACCGAGACGATGCCGCTCTCCGCCGCCGACGTCGTGCTCGCGGCCGTCGCGGCCCGCACCTCGCGCATCCGTCTCGGCTCCGCGGTGACGGTGATCAGCTCCGACGATCCCGTCCGGGTGTTCCAGCGCTACGCCACGCTCGACGGTGTGTCCGGTGGCCGCGCCGAGGTGATCCTCGGCAGGGGATCGAGCACCGAGTCCTTCCCGATCTTCGGCTATGACCTGAACGACTACGAGGAACTGTTCGAGGAGAAGCTCGACCTGTTCGCCGAGTTGCTGCGGGAGAAGCCCGTCACCTGGTCGGGCAGGACCCGCGCGTCGCTCGACGGCCTCTCCATCTACCCGCGCAGCGAGTCGGGGGCGATCCCGACCTGGGTCGGTGTCGGCGGCAGCCCCCAGTCGGTCGTCCGGACCGCCCGTTACGGTTTCTCGCTGATGCTCGCGATCATCGGGGGCGACACGGCCCGTTTCGCGCCGTTCTCCCAGCTGTTCCAGCAGTCGCTGGAGAAGTTCGGACAGCCCCGGCGGCCCCTGGGCGTTCACGCGCCGGGCCATGTGGCTGCCACCGACGAGCAAGCGGTGGAGGAGTTTCTGCCCGCGTTCGAGGCAGTGATTCGCGGCGTGGCCAAGCAGCGTGGTTTCCGCACCCCCACCCGCGAGAGCCTCATGCGTGATGTGGGCCCGGGTGGCGCGCTGCACGTGGGATCACCCGAAACCGTGGCCCGCAAGATCACCGCGACACTCAAGGAACTCGACGCGACCCGCTTCGACCTCAAGTACGCGATGACCGGCATGCCGCACAGCGCGCTCCTCACCAACATCGAGTTGTACGGCACCAAGGTGGCACCCCTGGTACGCGAGATGACGGGCGGCTGACGCGGCCGCCCCGGCCCGAGCCTCTGAGCGGTTGGCTCCGGAAGTCCTCCGGGGGTTGATCAGTCCGTCGCTGTCAGAGGCTCGTCGTACTCGCCCCGCCGGCGTGGGCGGGTGGTGCCGGGGCTTGAAGACCATGCCGAGGGTGGCGGCCCGGTTGTCGGCGCCCTTGGTGACCTTGGTGCGTAGCCGGACGGTGGCGAAGGTCGACTCGATGGGGCTCGTGGTCCGCAGATGGATCCAGTGCTCTGCGGGGAAGTCGAAGAACGCCGGCAGTTCCTCCTCGTCGTCCGTGATCCGCTTGACGACCTTGGGGTGCTTCGCCCCGTACTGCTTGGCGAACGCTGCGACGGCCATGGCCGTGTGCTCCTTGTCCCCGGCGTTGTGAATTTCCTGGATGGCGCGCTTCGTCGCGGGGTGGGCCGACTTCGGCAACGCGTCGAGCACGTTCGCGGTCTAGTGCACCCAGCACCGTTGGTGACGGGTTTCGGGGAACTCCTCGTTCAACGCGTTCCAGAAGCCGAGCGCCCCGTCGCCGACAACGGCCACTCTCTTCATGGCCATGCACACCGCGCTGCACTCGCCACCGCTGTTCAAGCCCGAACTTCCGTCGACCGCCGGTGCGTCGACGGCATCGGCCATAGGCGACCGGTGGGCCTTGTTGACAGGTGACGGGGTATCGGGGAGACGGTGACGTCCCTAGATCGCGCCAGTGGGTTCCACGAAGACTTCGAGGGGTGACAGCTGTTGACGAACATCGCGGAGGCGCGGAGGCAGCGGCCGGCGTACCGCGACAGGAACGTGCTGCGGTGGGTCTCCGCCTACACCGCGTCCGTCGCCGGCGACTCGATCTACTTCCTGTCTCTTTCGTGGACCGCCGTGGCCGTCGGCGGACCGTCGACCGCCGGGGTGGTCACGGCGGTAGGCGCGTTGCCCAGAGCCGTACTGATGCTCGTGGGGGGCGTACTGGCGGACCGCTTCGGACCGCGGCGCACCATCATCGCCAGCGACACGGCGCGCTGCGTGATCATCCTCGGAGCGGCCTGCTGGCTGTGGCTGGCATCCCCCGGACTCTGGCTGCTGCTTTTATTGGCAGCCCTGTTCGGCGTGGTCGACGCCGTGTTCATGCCCGCGGTGGGGGCGCTCCCGCCACGCATCGCCCGGCCCGATCAGTTGGGACGGGTCCAGGCGATGCGCGCCCTGGCGATACGGACCAGCAATCTGATCGGTCCGGTTGTCGCGGGCGCCGCCCTGGTTGTGGGCGAGGCGCCCGCCGCGTTCGCCACGTCCGGCGCGCTCTTCCTCGTCTCGCTGGTCCTGCTCCTGGCGGTACGTACCCGTCCGCTGCCCGCCGCCGAGGCGACGCAGCCCGAAAGGCCGGCGTGGGGGGATCTCAAGGACGGCCTCCGGTACATCCGCCGCCATAAGTTTCTGACCCCGCTGCTGGCGGTCATCGGACTGAGCGAGATGTGCTTCTCAGGGCCCGTGAGTCTCGCTCTGATCGTGCTCGTCGACGAGCGGGGCTGGGGCGCCTCGTCCGTGGGATGGATTCTGGGCGCCTTTAGCATCGGCGGGGCCTTGGGCGCCGTCGCTCTCGCCACCCGATCGCGCCTGCCACGGGCTGGGCTGACGTGTGCGGTCTTCCTCTGCTTGACCGCGGTCGCGACGGCTCTGCTCCCCGCGGCACCCGGCCTGGCTCTCGCGACCGGCCTTGCCGCACTCATGGGGGCTTCGAGTGGCGTCGCGGGGGTGGTGGCCCACACCCTGGTGCAGACCCACTGCGCGCCCGCGTACCTGGGGCGCGTCACCGCCGCCCTGACGCTGGCCACTGTGGGGCTCGCTCCGCTGCTGTACCCCCTGACCGGTGTGGCCGCCGCCGCATGGGGGGCGGGGTCCGTCCTCGCCGCGAGCGCCGTGATCACCTTCTCCGCCGCGCTGATCACGACGACGACAGGGTCGCTCCGGCGCGCCGCCACGTGACAACACGGCTCCGCGACGGCGACCACACGACCTCGGTGAACATGCCGTAGCTGGTCTGGTGTTTGCTCCACAGACACCGCAGCGCGTCGCCGCCGAAATCCCGCTTGATGAACCCCCAGACGTACGCCATCTCAGCCGTCTTGTCCGGGTGTGCATCGTCGTTCAGGTACCGGACCCAGTCATTCAGTATGTCCCAGCGCAGTGCATTGACGATCACGCCGGCTGGCGCCTCGCTCTGTCGTAAGTCGGCCGCGAACTCATCATTGAATGTCGTCAGGCGACCGTAGCGAGCAGCACCGTCGCCCCGCCATGGTGCCTGCTCACCGTGGGCGTCTGCTCTCCGGGCCGCTTAGACCATGTAGGACACGGTTTAAGCGGCGGGTCACACACACGTTGGGCCTACTCTGGGGAACATTCGTTTCACAGCGAACGCCGGTCCGCGCCGCGCGTGATGTCGATCAGATCTCCCAGACCCGGCAAGCGGCCTCGGTAGACCATCGTCAAGACAACGGTGATGACCATCGCGGCAATCGGCCCAGCGGCGACGTCCGGTAGGCCCACCTGCGCCATGCCCACCAGTGCGGCCGTGATCAGCACCCCACCGGACAGCAGGCGCAGCCATGACCAGTCAGCGACC
The DNA here is from genome assembly GCF_042881375.1 of Streptomyces sp. NPDC058274. Lineage (NCBI taxonomy): Bacteria > Bacillati > Actinomycetota > Actinomycetes > Kitasatosporales > Streptomycetaceae > Streptomyces > Streptomyces sp. NPDC058274. The sequence goes on along the minus strand of NZ_JBHVXW010000012.1, from coordinate 117,431 downwards.
GGTACCACCCCCGCTAGCTGCTCCTCGTCCAGCAGCTCGCCAATCCGCCCTTCGGCGTACCGCTCGGCGATCGTCATGAGCATCGTGGCCAGCGTCCGCAGCGCCTCGGTCGTGTCCCGGTCCTGGCGGGTCTCCGCCGCCCGGAGTGCGGCCACAACATGGGCCGCGTGGCTTTTGAGCGCCTGCCGCTGGTGACGGCGAACCCGTTGCCCTGGCATGTTCGCGTACCGTGTCCGCCAGGCTCGCCGGACTATGCGTTCTGCCCGCTTCACTGACACCCGACGGAACTCCAGTACACCCGCTGGCGCTTGCGTCTGCTCCTGGAACTCACAGTACGCGCGCCCACACTGCACGGCGCACAGCGCCAGCACGACGACCGGCCAGTGGCGCATGTCGGCATTCGCCGCCTCGCGCCTCTGCGTCTGCCTCGGAGGGGTCTGCGAGTCGCCTGCGCTCTGCGCGAGCGCCAACGGCCACATGACTACCAGCGCAACGACGACCAGCAGACACAGCAAAGGCACCTGCAACGGTCCGATGATCTGGCCGGGGTGCTCCCACAGTTGCACGGCTGTCCCGGGCAGGCCGACGAGCACTGTCCACACCCAATGCACCGCGTCGACGGTGCCGGCCGTCAGCCCCGACAACGGATCAAGCTCACGGGGGTGTCTCTGATGCTGCCATGCCCTGCCGATCGCGTCGGTGTTCGGCATCATGACGAACCGCACAACGACGAAGACAGCCAGCAGAAAGCCGAGCCGGAACAGCATGGCGACCGGAAAGGCGCGGGCCCAGCGATCTACGCATGCGGGCACGAGCCGCCGAGTTTCCGGCAGCTGGGTCAGGACGCCCGGCAATGCCTCGCGCATCGCACGGTTGACACTTTCGGCTAGGCCGGTCGAGAACGCGTCCAACTTGGCACGTATTGGTTCGAATACCCAAGCCCGCGTAAACGGTCGGCCCCAACGCTTCCACGCACGTAGTCCGCCCCAGGCGATCACGATCAAGGCGGCTAGAACGGCCCACCTGACCGGCCTGTAGCTCAACAGATCCATCCCCGAAGTCTCGCCCAGACCACTGACATTGAGGCGTGCCCGCCGACCAAGAGACCTACATCGCCTGTCCGACGACGGACCGTGCAATGGTGGTGACGTGCGAGACGGGTTGGTGCCACGACATCAACTAGGCCCCGCCTCGGCCACTGCGAGGCCCTGGTGTGTGTGCAAGGGTTGGTGACCCCGGCTCAACTAGGGGGAGTCGAGGACGCGTCAGGCCTTCGAGGACAGACGTGCACGTCGGGCTCCTCCGATAACTACGGTTAGTTCAGGTATCAGTTTGGGGAGAGAATGACCGAAGCCGCTGACGGCAGCACCGGGCAGGCGGAAAAAGGCGCAAGGGGTGAGCCGGTCGAGGAACCGACCCCTGCAATATCCGCCGAGTCACCCACGTCGGAGGCTGACGCCTCGGCTGAAGAAACCAGGGCCAGTTCAGATCATCTGGGCTTGGGGGGAAAAGTGACTGGAACAGGTAAGCGTGTTATCCGCATCAGACGGAAGCGCGGTCCCGTGGAGCTAACATTCCAGCCAGTAGAAAACGGCATCGACTACCTCCTTAGCGTGACTGAGCACCTCGCCGATAATCCGAGCCCTCGCGATCTGAAATATGCTGTTCTTCACCTACAGGCGGCCACCGAAGTGCTGTTGAAGTCACGTCTCCAGCTTGAACATTGGGCGCTCGTCTTCGAGAGGCCTGAGAAGGCTTCTCGTGAGGACTTCGAGAAGGCAGATTTTCCTAGCTGCGGCACGACAGATGCCCTTAAGCGTTTGAAGGATATTGCGGGCATCGATCTAGGTGTAAGCGGCTCCATCGACAACAACTTGAACAAGCTCGTGAAGTGGCGCAACGCGCTACAGCACTACGGTCTGACTGTGCCGGCTCCAGCCGTGGAGAAACTGGCAGCGAACGTTCTCGACTTCCTCTTGGTCTTCGTCCGTGATCAGCTTAGGCCAGCACTGGAGCCCCGAGAACGCCATGCCTTGGACCGAGAGATGGAATCGGTCAGCGAGGGCCTTGCAGCGATCAAGAGGTTCCTGACCACACGGTGGAGCCGGCTGAGTGAGGAGCTGAAGCCGCTCCTCGACGAGACGGTGTGTTGTCCGCTGTGTATGCAGAACGCACTTCTGGTAGACGGCGAACCGGACTGTCGCTTTTGCCAGATGGTTTGGCGTGATGGGGGAGACGCGGCAGCAGCCTACGTCGAGAATGTCCAAAGGCATAGCATCTACGAGCAGATAGCGGGCGGCGGCGACGCGTTGGTCACTTCCTGCCCGGATTGTGAGTATGAAGCACTCGTTGCCGACGTGGAAATGGCATCCGGGAGAACCATTGAATACTTCTGCTTCCAATGTGGAACACAGCACGGACCCATGAGTTCTTGTGATAGCTGCGGGACTCCCGCTGTGGAGGACGACGGATTGTCACTCTGTGGCTCTTGTCTGGAATCGAAACCCGAAAGGTTCTGAGGCTGCGTGCGGAAGCCTGTGCTGGTGAAAGTGACATTGCAGCCGTTGGTAATAACGAATGGCATGCAGCGAGGTGTGAACGTTCTTGACTCTCGTTAGGCTTTTGCGAGAGTCCATCGGGACCTTAACTTGCAGCTCAAGGTGAATACTTCAGCACTGATCGCTCACCGACACCGACGCGCTCCGCCCCCTGATGATCGTGGGGCGGAGCGCAGGTTTAGCTGACGCGGTCAGCAGCGCGGCCAGGTGATCGACAGCCGATCGGACGTCAGCGAGATCTCGAACTGCTCCAGTGGCGGCGTACCGGCAGCGCGCCGCCGGGTGATGTGGTCCTCGACGGCGTCCCACATGCGGGACGGTCCACTCTGCCGGACCAACCACTGTCCGTCGTTCTCCCACAGCACTGCCCAGGCGCCGGTGTCGACATCGACCAGCGCATGTTCTGTTCGGCCGTCACGGGTCAGGGTGACGCGTTGAGCACCGGGAGCGGCGAGTTGGGCGACGAACCGGGTGTTCCAGTCATCAACGATGTCAGCCCCGAGGGCTGCGTGACGCTCGGTGCCCTCGTCGAGGTCGGGAAGCAGCCCCAGCGGCGGCGGGAGTTGCGGACGGGCGAGCATGAACGAGATCTGCCCGCCGAGGAAGGGACCGGACGCCGTGCCGTCCTCGTGGACGATTAGCCGGGCCAGTTCGGAGGAGTACAGCCATCCGCAGAGGGTGACGAGGATGATCCCGCCGGGCTTGGTCTGCTCGATCAACTCGCGTGGGACTGTGCGGAGGCCACACGTGGCGATCACGCGGTCATAGGGAGCACCGTCCTTGTGTCCGGCCACGCCGTCGCCCACGATCAGGTTCGGGGCGAAGCCGCATCTGCCCAGCGCGGTTCGGGCACGGACGGACACATCCTCATCGACCTCGACGGAGGTCACCAGGTCTTCGCCGAGACGGTGGCACAGCAGGGATGTTGAGTAACCGGTGCCCGTACCGATTTCCAAGACACGGTGACCGTCCTGGACTTGGAGGTCTTCAAGCATCCGCACGACCAGGCTGGGCATGGTGCTGGACGAGGTGGGGGTGCGCATGATCTCGCCCCGGATGTCGCCGGGAACGATCGTGCCCGCGATCTGCGTCACCAAGGAGTCGTCGTCGTAGCAGCGCTCCAGCCACCTAGGATCGTTTGGCATGACCGGCGCCCAGGCAGTAGGCGCCGAGCCCTCGACCTGTTCGAAGAATCCGCCTCGCAGGAACTCGTGGCGCGGGACTGCTTCCACCGCCTCCCGCCAGGGCTCGGTGTGCAGATGGCTGCTGCCGGCCAAGCGCGGCGTGCCGCATTGCGGCACCCCGTTCTGATCCGGTGCGCGATGCGCTCGATGTCGCCGCAGACTTCGCTGACGGCCCTATCGATGGACTCGCCTGTCTTCCACCGCTGCCAGGGGCTCAGCTCCACCGGAAACACCCGGAGGACGTGGTGGGCGTCGGCCGAGACGGTCAGATAGGTGGGCGAGCCCGGCGGTTCCGGCGAAGCCGCTTCGCGTGCGGCCACTGCCTTCGGAAACGCCTTCGCGGCCGGGGTGTCCCCAGGGTCTCGCGCTATAACCTGACGCGCCCTACGGGCGGAACCACAGACGACCTCGCGCGCTTGTTCCGAGAGTTGTGTTCCGAGGGTGGTGTTCTGTGCAGCCGGATCGGGGTGGGGGCCTGTAGCCGTTTCGGGGGCCGCGGGTGTAGTCGGATCGGGGTGGGGGACTGGGGCCGGATGAGCCTCGTACCGTGCGCCGTGGAGGCCGCCGCCTTCCTGGGTCTGGGTAAGCCAGCCCTCGGCCACCAGGCTGCGCACGATGAGGCGGACGGTGTCCTTGCCCGTGATGCCGCAGGTGCGGCCGGCCTGCGCCTTACGGAATTCGGTCCCGGTGTCGGCGCAGAACGACGCGTACGCGTAGACCTTGAAACGGTTGCCGCGCAGAGCATTGCGGGCGTATGCGGAAGCGCGAAAGAAGCGTTCCGCTGGCGCCCCGTTCTCGTCACGGCGCAGCAGTCGAAGTCTGCGGGTGAGGGTGGAGCGGTGGGTGGAGACCGCGGTCATGGCGGTTCCGTCTTCCAGCCGTTCCAACTCGCGCATGTAGCCGTTGACGGTCACGCGGTGCAGGCTGAGGGCGTCGGCGATCCACTGATCAGACGCGTACGACCCCTGCCCCCTGTGACCGAGGTCAATGACAAGACTGGCGACACGGACAGCGTCCCTGGGAAGGGGCGCCAGCCACGCCAGGGGCATGATCGTCAGGAAGGGTTCGACTGGGACAGCGACGGTGGGGCCACTGCCCGGAGGGCGTGGTGCAGGCAGGCCAGCAGGAGGCAAAACGGCAGGTTGAGTTGGCTCGTCGACTCGTGCGGGCAGCCTGCCGCGTGGCAGACTAAACATCGGTTCGGACCTGTTTTCTGAGGCCGGTTTCCGCGCGCTCTACTCGCCAAAGTTGATAAGCGCGGTCTTCGGTTGGTTAACAGGACCGGCAGGTCCGTTTCACAGAGAGCCCCGGAGTGCTTACGCGCTTCGGGGCTTTGCGTTGCGTGGCCGCCGGTGTTGCCACCGCTCTGTTCCGCCGAGGCGGGTGCAGGGCGCCGTGAAGTTTGCACGCGATGGCTGGCCCGTATGGAGCGGTGCCTTCATGTCCGAGCGGAGTTAGCACAGAGAGTTGCTGGCCGGGAGACCTTCGTGGCTTTGACCTGGGAACACATCGAGGCCCCGCTACTCTCCGTAAAGAGTGACGGGGCCTCGGTCGCGCGAAAATCGTCCCTGACGTGCCGTCAGCGTTGCTTGATCATCTTGCACATCGACTGCACAAGGTGCCGGAAGCTGCGGGAAGTCGCGGGAAGGTGTCGGAGGGTCTTTCTCAGGTCAATGGGCAACTTCAGCGGCCATCGTCATGTGTGGCAATTTTGACGATTTGCCCTATTTCTCAGATGTCGCGGAAGATCTCGATCTGCGCGCCGATCGTGTTGAGGCGCTCCGCCAGATCCTCGTAACCGCGGTTGATGACGTACACGTTCCGCAGCACGGACGTGCCCTCGGCCGCCATCATCGCGAGCAGGACGACCACCGCGGGCCGCAGCGCGGGCGGGCACATCATCTCGGCGGCGCGCCAGCGGGTCGGGCCCTCGACGAGCACCCGGTGCGGGTCGAGGAGCTGGAGCCGGCCGCCCAGCCGGTTCAGGTCGGTCAGATAGATCGCGCGGTTGTCGTAGACCCAGTCGTGGATCAGCGTCTTGCCCTGCGCGGAGGCCGCGATGGCCGCGAAGAACGGGACGTTGTCGATGTTCAGGCCCGGGAACGGCATCGGGTGGATCTTGTCGATCGGCGCCTCCAGCTTGGAGGGCCGCACCGTCAGGTCCACCAGCCGCGTACGGCCGTTGTCGGCGAAGTACTCGGCCGTGCGGTCGTGGTCGAGGCCCATCTCCTCCAGGACCGCGAGCTCGATCTCCAGGAACTCGATCGGCACCCGGCACACCGTCAGCTCGGACTCGGTGACCACCGCGGCGGCCAGCAGGCTCATCGCCTCGACCGGGTCCTCGGAGGGGGAGTAGTCCACGTCGACGTCGATGTTCGGCACGCCGTGCACGGTGAGCGTGGTGGTGCCGATGCCCTCGACCCGGACCCCCAGCGCCTCCAGGAAGAAGCAGAGGTCCTGGACCATGTAGTTGGAGGACGCGTTGCGGATGACGGTCACGCCGTCGTGGCGGGCGGCGGCCAGCAGCGCGTTCTCGGTCACGGTGTCGCCGCGCTCGGTCAGCACGATCGGGCGGTCGGGGGAGACCGAGCGGTCGACCTGGGCGTGGTAGAGCCCTTCGGTCGCCGCGATGTCCAGGCCGAAGCGGCGCAGCGCGATCATGTGCGGCTCGATCGTGCGCGTGCCGAGGTCGCAACCGCCCGCGTACGGCAGCTTGAAGCGGTCAAGGCGGTGCAGCAGCGGGCCCAGGAACATGATGATCGAGCGGGTGCGGCGGGCCGCGTCCGCGTCGATGGTGCCCATGTCGAGGTCGGCCGGGGGCACGATCTCCAGGTCGACGCCGTCGTTGATCCAGCGGGTGCGTACGCCGATGGAGCCCAGCACCTCCAGAAGGCGGTACACCTCCTCGATGCGGGCGACCCGGCGCAGCACGGTGCGGCCCTTGTTGAGCAGCGTGGCGCAGAGCAGCGCGACACAGGCGTTCTTGCTGGTCTTGACGTCGATCGAGCCGGACAGACGACGTCCGCCGACGACCCGGAGGTGCATGGGACCCGCGTACCCCAGCGACACGATCTCGCTGTCCAGGGCTTCACCGATTCGAGCGATCATCTCAAGGCTGATGTTTTGGTTGCCGCGCTCGATGCGGTTGACGGCGCTCTGGCTGGTGCCGAGCGCCTCGGCAAGCTGCGACTGTGTCCAGCCCCGGTGCTGCCGGGCGTCACGAATGAGCTTGCCGATACGTACGAGGTAGTCGTCTGCCATGGGGACGAGGCTATCTCAGATATGAGATGGCACATCTCAGGGGGTCCGTACGAGTGACGGGCCGTCAGTGACGCCTGGGGGTACGCGGGTCGGGGGTGCGCCGAGAGGCGCGGCCGGTCAGCTGCGCTTCGCGCTGCGCGTCCGGCGCCAGCCGAAGGGGCCGGGCAGGTCCATCGAGGTCGTGCGGCGTCCGGTGCTGCTGCGGGTGTGCCGCGGCCCGTGGTCGCCGCCGGTCGTGATGGACCAGGAGCGGCGGTTGATGTTCAGCCGCACCCCGGGAAGGATGCGGAAACTCTTGCGGAACGTGAGCGCCATGGGTTCCCCCTCTGCGGTTACCCCGGGTGGTTCCCGGTGGACTCCGGGTACCCCGAAGAAGGCCGCGCATGACCAGGCGGTCCCCATGTACTAGAGTTATCTCGACATCGAGATATCTGCCGAGGCGCGCCGCAGCCGCCACCCCGATAAGGGTTACCTAACTTAGCCTTACCTTAGCGGATAGGGCAATCGTCGTGGCGGCAGGATTCTGCGGTGGGTACGCGCAATCAATGAAGGAGACTGTCGTGTCGGCGAACAGCTTCGACGCCCGCAGCACGCTGCAGGTGGGCGACGAGTCGTACGAGATCTTCCGGCTGGACAAGGTGGAAGGCTCGGCTCGCCTTCCGTACAGCCTGAAGGTGCTGCTGGAGAACCTGCTCCGTACCGAGGACGGCGCGAACATCACCGCCGACCACATCCGGGCGCTCGGCGGCTGGGACTCCCAGGCGCAGCCGTCGCAGGAGATCCAGTTCACGCCGGCCCGCGTGATCATGCAGGACTTCACCGGCGTGCCCTGCGTCGTGGACCTTGCCACGATGCGTGAGGCCGTGAAGGAGCTCGGCGGCGACCCGGCGAAGATCAACCCGCTGGCCCCGGCCGAGCTGGTCATCGACCACTCCGTCATCGCCGACAAGTTCGGCACGCACGAGGCCTTCGCGCAGAACGTCGAGCTGGAGTACGGCCGCAACAAGGAGCGCTACCAGTTCCTGCGCTGGGGTCAGACCGCCTTCGACGAGTTCAAGGTCGTCCCCCCGGGTACCGGCATCGTCCACCAGGTCAACATCGAGCACCTGGCCCGTACGGTCATGGTCCGCCAGGGCCAGGCCTACCCCGACACGCTGGTCGGCACCGACTCGCACACCACCATGGTCAACGGCCTCGGTGTCCTCGGCTGGGGCGTCGGCGGTATCGAGGCCGAGGCCGCGATGCTCGGCCAGCCCGTCTCGATGCTCATCCCGCGCGTCGTCGGCTTCAAGCTGACCGGTGAGCTGCCGGCCGGCACCACCGCCACCGACCTCGTGCTGACCATCACCGAGATGCTGCGCAAGCACGGTGTCGTCGGCAAGTTCGTCGAGTTCTACGGCGAGGGTGTGGCGGCCACGAGCCTCGCCAACCGCGCCACCATCGGCAACATGTCGCCGGAGTTCGGCTCCACCGCCGCGATCTTCCCGATCGACGACGAGACACTGAAGTACCTGCGTCTGACCGGCCGTGACGCGCAGCAGGTCGCGCTCGTCGAGGCGTACGCCAAGGAGCAGGGCCTCTGGCTCGACCCGGCCGCCGAGCCCGACTTCTCCGAGAAGCTGGAGCTCGACCTCTCCACGGTCGTCCCCTCGATCGCCGGCCCGAAGCGCCCGCAGGACCGCATCGTCCTCGCGAACGCGGCCGAGCAGTTCAAGAGCGACGTGCGCAACTACGTCGCCGACGACGACGAGGCGGGCAAGGAGTCCTTCCCGGCCTCCGACTCCCCGGCCGCCACCAACGGCGTGCCCTCCAACCCGGTCACGGTCACGGCCCCCGACGGTTCGACGTACGAGATCGACCACGGCGCCGTCACGGTCGCCGCGATCACCTCCTGCACCAACACCTCGAACCCGTACGTCATGGTCGCCGCCGCGCTGGTGGCCAAGAAGGCGGTCGAGAAGGGCCTGACCCGCAAGCCGTGGGTCAAGACCACGCTCGCCCCGGGCTCCAAGGTCGTCACCGACTACTTCGACAAGGCGGGGCTCACCCCCTACCTCGACAAGGTCGGCTTCAACCTCGTCGGCTACGGCTGCACCACCTGCATCGGCAACTCCGGCCCGCTGCCGGAGGAGGTCTCCAAGGCCGTCAACGACCATGACCTCGCGGTCACTTCGGTCCTCTCCGGCAACCGGAACTTCGAGGGCCGTATCAACCCCGACGTCAAGATGAACTACCTGGCCTCCCCGCCGCTGGTCGTCGCGTACGCCCTCGCGGGTTCCATGAAGGTGGACATCACCAAGGACGCGCTGGGCCTGGACCAGGACGGCAAGCCGGTCTACCTCGAGGACATCTGGCCGACCGAGGCCGAGGTCAACGACGTCGTGGCGAACGCCATCGGCGAGGACATGTTCAACAAGTCCTACCAGGACGTCTTCGCGGGCGACGCCCAGTGGCAGGCGCTGTCGATCCCCGAGGGCAACACCTTCGAGTGGGACCCGCAGTCGACGTACGTGCGCAAGCCCCCTTACTTCGAGGGCATGACGATGGAGACCACCCCGGTCTCGGACATCGCCGGTGCGCGCGTCCTCGCCAAGCTCGGCGACTCGGTCACCACCGACCACATCTCCCCGGCCGGTGCGATCAAGGCCGACACCCCCGGAGGCAAGTACCTCACGGAGCACGGCGTCGAGCGCCGTGACTTCAACTCGTACGGCTCCCGCCGCGGCAACCACGAGGTGATGATCCGCGGCACGTTCGCCAACATCCGCCTGCGCAACCAGATCGCGCCGGGCACCGAGGGCGGCTACACCCGCGACTTCACGCAGCCGGACGCGCCGGTGTCGTTCATCTACGACGCCTCGCGCAACTACATCGAGCAGGGCATCCCGCTCGTCGTGCTCGCGGGCAAGGAGTACGGCTCCGGCTCGTCCCGCGACTGGGCCGCCAAGGGCACCGCGCTCCTCGGTGTGAAGGCCGTCATCGCCGAGTCGTACGAGCGCATCCACCGCTCGAACCTCATCGGCATGGGCGTCCTTCCGCTCCAGTACCCGGAGGGCGCCTCGGCCGAGGCCCTCGGCCTGACCGGCGAGGAGACCTTCTCCTTCACCGGCGTCGAGGAGCTGAACAACGGCACCACGCCGCGCACGGTCAAGGTCACCACCGACACGGGTGTCGAGTTCGACGCGGTCGTCCGCATCGACACCCCCGGCGAGGCGGACTACTACCGCAACGGCGGCATCATGCAGTACGTGCTGCGCAGCCTGATCCGCAAGTAGCCGGTTCCGCAGGTGCGGTGACGCACCTGCGGCGTACGGCAGTCGAGGGCCGCATTCCCGGAGACGGGGGTGCGGCCCTCGGGCTTGTCCCGTGCGTGACTCTTCGCCGTTCATTTACGGACATGGGTGGGCCTCAGACGGAACACAGGGTTCTGCCAGGTGCGGGGGACACCCTTTTCTCATGTCTGGCACCCGAAGCGACCGCGTCCGTGTGGTGAACGTCGACGTCGACGACGAGCGGGCACGCACCGAGCTGCCGTCCCTCGCCGCCACCGAGGGACTGCGCCGGCTGCGGTACGGGCATCCGGGGCCGCCCGTCCGCGTGCTCGGCGTCCGGGACGCGTCCGAGCGGGGCGTCGACGGGTTCGCCACGGGTGCCGAGGACTCTCTGCCGAAACCTTTCTTCTCGGCGGCGCGCCAGGCGGTGCGCGGGATGGGATACGCCACCAGACCGGCGGAGGCGGGGAGATGACCGGGATATGGGCGCGGGAGCGGCTGCGCGGGCAGCCGGACGGGCGGTGGCCGCGGACCGGGCCGCACGGTCGCTCCGCCGCGCCGGAGACGTCGCTGGAGGAGCGGTCGCCGTCGACCCGGGGGACGGAGTACGCGCCGACGAGGCGGCGCAAGGACCGCTCGCTGCCGCAGGGCCGGCCGGGGCGGGCGCGCCCGCTGTCCGGGCGGCTGAAGCGCCGGTTGCCGCCGGGGTGGCTGAAGCGGCGCTCGCTGCCGGCGCGTCCGGCAGGGCGCTCGCTGAGGACCCGCCTCCTCGTGTTCATCGCCGTCGCGCTCGCCGCCGTCTGCGCCACCATGGCGCTCACCTCGGTGCTCGCCCAGCGCTCCTACCTCCTCGGCAATCTCGACCACCGGGTCACCGACGCCGCCGAGCGCAGCCAGGGCGGACTCCAGGCGCGGGCGGGGGAGGAGCGGTCCACCGGCCTCGGCTTCCTCGACGAGCGGGGGCAGGCCGTCGGGACGCTCGCCGCCCGCTTCGACGACCAGGGCACCGTCACCGCCGCCGAGGTCGTGACCCAGGACGGCGGTCAGCAGACGCTCACGGCCGCCCAACGGGCCGCCCTCGACGGCATCACGGCCGACGGCACCCTGCACACCCGCACCGTCCCGGGCCTCGGCGCCTACCGGGTGACCGCGCTCGGCGCCGACGGCACCCCGGTCCTCACCGGGCTTCCGATGAGCGAGGTCCAGGACGTGATCCACCGGCTGGTCCTGATCGAGTCCGTGGTGGCCGGCGCGGGGCTGGCCGTCGCGGGCTGTGTCTGCGCGGTCGTCATCCGGCGACAGCTCCGCCCTCTCGGACGGGTCGCCGCCACCGCCGTGGAGGTGTCGCGCGCGCCGCTGGGGCACGGGGAGGTCACCGGACTCGTCCGGGTGCCCGACCGGGACACCGATCCGGCCAGCGAGGCCGGCCAGGTCGGCGCCGCGCTCAACCGCATGATCGACCACGTCGAGTCCTCGCTCGCCCAACGCCTGCGCGGCGAGGAGCAGTTGCGCCGCAGCGAGGAACGCATGCGCCGCTTCGTCGCCGACGCCAGCCATGAACTCCGTACGCCGCTCGCCTCCATCGCCGGGTACGCGGAGCTGATGAACCGTGGCGCCGGGAAGATCGAACCGACGCTCGCCTGGAGCCGGGTGTCCGCCGAGTCGGCGCGGATGACCGGTCTCGTCGAGGATCTGCTGCTGCTCGCCCGGCTCGACGACGGGCGGCCCCTGCAGTCCGGCGAGGTCGACCTGGCGGCGGTGGTCACCGAGGCCGTGTGGGACGCGCGGGCCGGCGGGGACGGGCACAACTGGCAGCTGGCGCTGCTGCTGGACTCCCCGGCCCTGGTCGTCGGCGACGAGGCACGACTGCAACAGGTGGTGGCCAACCTGTTGGCCAACGCACGTGTGCACACTCCTGCCGGCACCACGGTCGTCACCTCGGTGGAGGCCACGGGCGCCCACTGCGTCGTCCGTGTGATCGACGACGGCCCCGGCATCCCCCAGCACCTGCTGCCCACGGTCTTCGAACGCTTCACCCGGGGTGACACGTCCCGCTCCCGCAGCGACCCCGCCCAGGGCGGCTCCGGCCTCGGCCTCGCCGTCGTCGCGGCCATCACGGCGGCGCACGGCGGCCGGGTCCAGGCCGAAAGCGTCCCCGGCCGCACGGAGTTCAGGATCGAGCTGCCGGCTGCGCAGGGGCAGGGTACGGAGGCCGAGCACTCCGGAGGAGCCGAGCCGGCCGGTCTGTTCCGGGCCGCCGACGCGGCGGGACCGGCGGGCAGATGACAGCGCTGTGCTGTCGGCTCAGGGCGGACCGGGTGAGTGCTGGAGGACTCACCCGGTCCGCGAGCCCAGGAGGCTGAGGGGGGAAGGGCCGCCCGGGATGGTGCGTGGCTTGTGACGACCGTGGCGTGCGACAACGTTGTCTCATGGTCTTCTCATGACTCTATCGCCTCAACCGACAACGATGTCAAGCCAGTTGGTGCGGCAACTGCGGGGCCTCGGTGGGCCGGCGGAGTGCACGGTGCGAGGGCCCGGCGAGCCGCCCGCGGCGCATGCGGTCTTCCGTGGTACGGGTGGCGCACGCTACTGTCCCTGCGGCTTGTGCGACCTGTGGTGCGCGACCCGTCCGAAGGAGGAGGGGCCGCGTCATGCGTTTCCGTCCGTCATCCGTGCTGCTCGCCGTCGCCCTGACGGCCGGCGGTGCCACCCCGGCCCTTGCCGCGTCCGCGTCCGGTCCGCCGGACCTCGTCAAGGACCCGACCGCGTACGTCGATCCGCTCATCGGCACCAAGAACGGCGGCAATGTCTTCCCCGGCGCCGTCGCCCCCTTCGGCATGCTCTCCTGGAGCCCCGAGAACACCAGAGGCAGCGCGACCAGCACGGCCGCGCCCGGCGGCTACCAGTACGACGCCACCCGCATCCGGGGCTTCAGCCTCACGCACATGTCCGGCACGGGCTGCGCGGGCGGCAGCGGCGACATCCCCTTCTTCCCGTACGCCGGCGAGGTCACGTCCTCCCCGGCGAGCGACACCAAGGACGCGGTGTACGCGTCCGACTTCAAGCACACCGACGAGACCGCCGAGCCCGGTCACTACAAGGTCGGCCTCGCCTCCGGCGTCACCGCCGACCTCACCGCGACCACCCGCACCGGCTCGGGCCGCTTCACCTTCCCCACCGACAAGCCCGCCTCGCTGCTGATCCGCACCGCCAACTCCGAGGTCGGGTCGACGGCTTCGGACGTACGCATCGACCCGGCCACCCGCACGGTCTCCGGGTCCGTCACGTCCGGCAACTTCTGCGGATATCTGGACCCCGAGGGACAACGCAGCTACTACACGCTGTACTTCACCGCCCGCTTCGACCGGGAGTTCAAGACCACCGGCACCTGGCAGGACGACAAGCTGAGCCCGGGGTCCACCGAGGCGAGCGGTGGCACGGGCGGCTTCTCCAACGGGGGCCGGCCCGTCGCGGGCAAGGGCGCCGGCGGCTATGTGGAGTTCGCGCCCGGCTCCGGCCCGGTGAACGTCAAGGTCGGCATCTCGTACGTCAGCCGGGCGGGCGCGACGGCCAACCTCGCCAAGGAGAACCCGCCGTCGCGGTCCTTCGCCTCCGTACGGGAGGCGACCGGGCGTGCCTGGCGCGAACGGCTCGGCGCGATCAAGGTCGGCGGCGGCACCGGCACCGACCGCACCACGTTCTACACCGCGCTCTACCACGCCCTCCTGCATCCGAACGTCATCAGTGACGCCGACCGCAGATACCGGGGCAGCGACGACAAGGTCCATGTCGTCGGGCGCGGCCACCAGGCCCAGTACGGCACTTTCTCCGGCTGGGACGTCTACCGCTCCCAGGTCCAGCTGCTGACCCTCCTCAACCCGGACGTCGGCTCCGACATCGCGCAGTCGCTGCTCGAACTCGCCCGGCAGAACGGGGGAGTGTGGGACCGCTGGCTGCACGGCGCGAGCGGGACGCACGTCATGAACGGAGACCCGTCGCCGGCCGCACTCGCCGGCATCCGTGCCTTCGGCGGCACGGACTTCGATCTGCGCGGCGCGCTGGACTCGCTGGTCAAGGCGGCGACCGTGCCGACGGAGCAGGACAAGTCGTCGGCGGGCAAGCCGGTCCTGTCCGTGGGCCAGCGGCCCTCCCTCGACAAGTACCTCGACCAGCACTACATGCCGTCCGTCTCCAACGCGTGGGGCGGCGCGGCCGAGACGCTGGAGATGTCGGGAGCGGACTTCGCGATCTCCCAACTCGCCACCGCTGCCGGGCAGAAGAAGACGGCGACGGACTTCGCCGGACGTTCCCAGTGGTGGCAGAACAACTTCAACCTCGCGGCCGACCCGACCGGCGGCTACATCGCCAACCGCAAGGCGGACGGCAGCTGGGTCACCGGTTTCACCCCCGGCACCGGCAACGGATTCGTGGAGGGTACGGCGGCCCAGTACACCTGGATGGTGCAGCACAACCCGGCGGGACTGTTCGCCGCTATGGGCGGCCGTGACCAGGCCCTCGACCGCCTCGACACCTTCTTCCACGACGCCGACGGCAGCTGGGCGTTCACGGGCAGCGGCGGCGACAAGTCCGAACTGGACAACGAGCCGTCGATCAACGTCCCCTACCTGTACGCCTATGCGGGCGCGCCCTACAAGACGCAGGACACGGTCCGCGCCGCCATGCAGCAGCTGTGGTCCACGCAGCCGGGCGGCATCCCCGGCAACGACGACCTGGGGGAGATGTCCTCCTGGTACGTCTTCTCGTCCCTCGGCATGTACCCCCAGGTTCCCTCCCGCGCCGAACTGGTGCTGTCCTCACCGCTGTTCCCCCGGGTGGAGATCTCGCGTCCGGGCGGCAAGGACATCAGGATCCGCGCGGCCGGAGCGGCGGCGGACGCACCCTATGTGCGGTCGCTGAAGGTCAACGGCCGTTCCAGTGACCGCCCTTGGCTCCCGGCCTCCTTCGTCCGCACGGGCGGCACGCTCGACTACACGCTCGGCGGCACGCCGGACAAGAAGTGGGGCAGCGCCGAGGCCGACGCCCCGCCGTCCTTCCGGGCGGGCGAGCAGCCGTACCAGATCGGCGTCGGCCCGACCACCGCGACGCTCGCGCCGGGCGGCAGCACCAAGCTCGACATCCGCGCCCTCGCGCTGAGCGGCGGCGCGGGCCCGGAGGTGCGTTTCCACGTGGACGTGCCGGACGGCGTCAAGGCCACTCCCGCCGAGGGGACGGTGACGGACGGCGCGCAGCAGATCGTCCTGACAGCGGCTGACAGCGCCCGGCAGGGCTTCTATGACGTCAAGGTGTCGGTGACGTCCGCCGACTCGTCGTACGAGCAGCCAGTGGCCCTGACGGTGGCGGCGCCCGGCTCGCTCCTCGCCGCCTACAACAGCACGGGTGTCTCGGACGACGCGGGCGACCACGACGAGGCCGACTACGACGGCGGCGGCTGGAGCTACTCCCGCCAGGCGCTGGCCACCGCGGGCCTGACCCCCGGCAAGCAGGGCACGGTGCCGGGCGGCCTCGCCTTCACCTGGCCCGACTCCCCGTCGGGCCGTCCCGACAACGCCTCGGCCGCGTCCCAGACGATCGATCTGCCCACCCCGTCCGCCAAGTTGAGCTTCGTCGGCAGCGCGGTCAACGGAAATCAGCAGACCAAGGCGACCGTCACGTACACCGACGGCAGCACCGGCACCGTCGACCTCTCCTTCACGGACTGGACCGTCGGCGGCGGTGGCGGCACCGTCCAGTACGGCAACGAGGTCGTCGCCAAGGCCCTGTACCGCAATGTCGCGGGTGCCGACAAGGACCCGGTGGCGACCTACGTCTTCGCCACCAAGCCCTTCGAGGCCCCGGCCGGCAAGACCATCAGGAGCGTGAAACTGCCTGACAACGCGGATCTGCACGTGTTCACCCTCGCGGTGAGCTGAGTTCGCCCGCGGGCCGGCCCTGTCGCTCGACGAGGACAGGCCCGGCCCGCACGGGCGTCCGCGCCGGGCCGCGGGCCCCGGTGGACGACACCCCCTAGGCGCCGATGAGCCGCAGCCAGTCGGTCAGGAGCCGGTTGACCTCGTCGGGGCGTTCCTGCTGGATCCAGTGGCCGCACCCTTCGAGGATGTGCGAGGCGGTCAGCCCGGGGAGGGTGGTCGGAAAGGCCGCGATGGCATCGGCCATCCACGCCGTGGTGGAGTCCAGTTCACCGCCGAGGAACAGGGCCGGCTGGGTGATCGGCGCGCCGTCCCAGGGCGCGAGATCCGCCCAGTCCCGGTCGACATTGCGGTAGCGGTTGAGCGCCCCGGTCATGCCGGTGCGCTCGAACTCGGCGGCGCAGGCGTCGAGTTCGTTCTCGGTGAGCCAGGACGGCAGCCTGCCGGCATCGAAGCGGTCGCGCATCCGCGCCCCTTTGGGCACGAAGAACAGACGGCTCGATCCGGCCGCAGGCCTGGTGTCCCCGGAGAGCCCGGCGTAGAAGCCGGCCAGCCAGCCGCGCACATCGGGTTCGATCTCGTCCTCGGCCCGCCCGGGCTCCTGGAAGTAGCTGACGTAGAACTCGTCGTCCCCGCCGATCCGCGCGAAGACCTCGCTGGGCCGGGGCCCCGAGCGTGGGCTGTAGGGCACCCCGAGCTGTCCCACGGCCGTGAAGACATCCGGCTGGAGCAGCGCGCACTGGGCGGCGATGGTCGCACCCCAGTCATGGCCCACGATCACCGCCGACGACTCGCCGAGGGCGCGCACGACGGCGGTGTGGTCGTCGACGAGTTCGAGCATCCGGTAGGCCTCCACCTCGCGCGGCTTCGACGAGCGGCCGTAGCCGCGTACGTCGACGGCCGCCGCGCGGAAGCCCGCCGCGGCGAGAGCCGGCAGCTGGTGGCGCCAGGACCGCCAGGACTCGGGAAAGCCGTGCACGAGCAGGACCAGGGGGCCGGTGCCCTGCTCGACGAGGTGAACGCGGCCACCGGGCACGCGCACCAGGCGATGCCTGGCGGCCTGCTTCGGGGCGGGGGGCTGCGTGGGCTGTGGCATGGGTACTCCCGCTGGCTCCGTCGGCTGTCACGACCAACATCGCAGCAGCCCACGGCGGTCGACGAGAATTTTGCCGGTCCGGCAAAACCGCCGCCGGGACACCACGCGGACGGCCCCGGTACGACGAAGCGGGCGCGGAGAATGCTCCGCGCCCGCTCCGTTCCCGTGGGGGGAAGGTCAGGACAGCAGTTCCACCTCCGCCAGCGTCGCCTCGCCGGTGAGGACCAGGCGGTAGTGCGTGAACGGCCGCGGAGCCGGCACCGAGAACGCGCGGGTCTGCTTGTCCCAGGTGAACGACTCACCGGAGCGCTTGTCGAGCGTCGACCAGTGGGTGCCGTCCAAGGAACCCTGCAGGGTCCAGCCGGTCGGTGCCTTCGTGTGGTCGGCGGACGTCAGCGTGTACTGAACTCCCTTGGTGCGCGCGGCGACCGGCAGGTCCACCGACGTCACGCTCGCGTTCGTCGCCGAGGTGTTGTCGAAGAGCGCGCCGTCACCCTTGAGGGCGTCCGAGCGGGGAGCGGGCACCTTGTCGTCGTCGGTGATCGACACGGGCGCCGCGTTCTTGCCGGTACCCCACGAGGACGGCTTCGAGCCCATGTCGAACTCCAGGACGGCACCCTTGGAGAGCAGCGTGTGCGGCAGGGCGGTCGACGTCCACTTCTTGCCGTTGACCTTCAGCCCCTGCACGTACACGTTCTTCGTGCTGTTCTTCGGCGCCTTGACCACCAGGTCCTTGCCGTTGTCCAGGTGGACGGTCGCCTTGGTGAAGAGCGGGGAGCCGACGGCGTACTCGCCGCTGCCCATCACCAGCGGGTAGAAGCCCAGCGACGAGAAGAGGTACCAGGCGGACTGCTCGCCGTTGTCCTCGTCGCCGTGGTAGCCCTGGCCGATCTCGCTGCCCATGTAGAGGCGCGAGAGGACCTCGCGGACGTTCTTCTGCGTCTTCCAGGGCTGGCCCGCCGCGTCGTACATGTAGTTGACGTGGTGCGCCACCTGGTTGGAGTGGCCGTACATCCCCATCCGTACGTCACGGGCCTCCGTCATCTCGTGGATGACCCCGCCGTACGAGCCGACGAACTCCGGGGCGGCCGTCTCGGGCGTGGCGAAGTACGTGTCGAGCTTGTCGGCGAGAGCGCTGCGGCCGCCGTACAGGTTCGCGAGGCCACGGCTGTCCTGCGGGGCCGTGAAGGCGTACCCCCAGCCGTTCGTCTCGGTGTAGTCGTAGCCCCACACACGCGGGTCGTACTTCGAGGACTCGACCCGCCAGTTGCCCTTCTCGTCCCTGCCCTGGAAGAAGCCGGCCTTGGGGTCGAAGAGGGTGACGTAGTCCTGGGCCCGGTTGAGGAAGTAGGCGGCCTCTTCCTTGTAGTGCTTCTTGCCGGTCTTCTTGTAGAGCGCCTGGCCCATCTTGGCGATGCCGTAGTCGTTGAGGTAGCCCTCAAGCGCCCACGACAGGCCCTCGTGCGTGTCCGTGCTCGTGTAGCCGAGGAAGGGCGAGGTCGTCATGCCCTTGCGGCCCACGCCGGAGGAGGGCGGGACGACCGTGGCGTTCTTCAGAGCCGCGTTGTACGCCGACTCCGCGTCGAAGTCGACACCCTTCACGTACGCGTCGGCGAAGGCCACGTCGGAGGACGTGCCGGTCATCAGGTCCGCGTATCCGGGCGAGGACCAGCGCGAGGTCCAGCCGCCGTCCTTGTACTGCTGCACGAACCCGTCGACCATCTCTCCGGCCTTGCCGGGGGTCAGGAACGAGTAGGCCGGCCAGGTCGTCCGGTAGGTGTCCCAGAAGCCGTTGTTGACGTACACCTTGCCGTCGACGATCTTCGCGCCCGTGTGGGTCGGGGTGTCCGGACCCGGCATCGGGGAGAACGGCGAGGCGTACTGGTCCTTCGAACCGACCTTCTCGAAGCCGGAGTTGGGGTACAGGTACAGCCGGTACATGCTGGAGTACAGCGTGGTCAGCTGGTCCGGCGTGGCACCCTCGACCTCGACCTTGCCGAGGATCTTGTCCCACTGCTGCTGGGCCCGGGTCCTGACGGTCCCGAAGGACGTGCCGTCCGGGATCTCCTGCCGCAGGTTGTCCTGGGCCTGGTCGACGCTGATGAGCGAGGTGGCCAGCCGCAGGGTGACCGAGTGGTCGGAGCCGGGCTTGAACTTCAGATAGCCCTTGACGCCCGACGAGCCGCTGTCCGTCACCGGCGCGTCGAAGACGCCGTAGACGAACATCCGGGTGGCCCCCGTGGACAGCCCGGACTTCACGTCCGAGTAGCCGGTGACGATCCCGTTCGTCTTGTCGAGCGTGAGCCCGGCCTGGTCGGTGACGTTGTCGAAGACCACGCTCGCGTCGTCACCGGGATAGGTGAACTTCAGTGCGGCCGCGTGGTCCGTGGGCGCCATCTCCGCCTTGAGGCCGTTCTCGAACGTCACGCCGTAGTAGTACGGGCGCGCCGTCTCGTTCTCGTGCCTGAAGGCGAGCGCACGGGCGGTGCGGCCGGTGTCCGGGGTTCCGGACGCGGCCGACGGCATCACCTGGAAGGTCTGCCGGTCACCCATCCAGGGGCTGGGCTCGTGACTCGCGCTGAACGCCTGGATCGTGGGCAGATTGTCCGAGTTGTTCGCGCGGGCGTAGTCGTACAGCCAGCTCTGGGAACCCGCGTTGGTCACCGGCGTCCAGAAGTTGAAGCCGTTCGGCACGGCGGTCGCCGGGAAGTCGTTGCCCCGCGAGAAACCGCCGCTGGAGTTGGTGCCGCGGATGGTGGAGGCGTAGTCGGAGAGGTGCGCCTTCGGCTTCTCGGGCGCGACGGTCTTCAGGGCGATGTCGTCCAGCCAGCCGCGGAACTTCGCCGGCCCCTTCGGGGAGTCGTACGCCACCAGTATCCGGTCCACCGTGCGGCCCGCCGCGACGGACCCGATCCGCGACTGGACGTTGTTCCACTGGTTGACGTAAAGGACCTTCGACGCGCCCTGGCCCTGCGGGGTCAGCGCGAACCCGTGCTGGTCGGTGGCCTTCAGGTCACTCAGATAGGTGCCGTCCGTGAAGACCAGGTCCACGGACACGTTCGTGGCGTCGTAGTCCAGATCGCCGTCCGCCATCGAGGGGAAGATCCGGTACGACAGCTCGGTGTCCCGGCCGACGGCCACATTGACGTCGAAGACCTTGTTGTACGAGTAGGCGCGCGCGTCGGCCTTGTGCGAGCCGGCGTAGCGCAGGGCCCGCTTGCCGGTGAACCCCGCGCCGGCCTTGGCGGTCGGGGAGCCGCTCGGACCGCGGTCGACCAGCGACAGCATGTCCTTGGGCGTCGGGTCGGTACTGCCGCCTGTGGAGAACTGGACATCGGCGAGCTGCAGGATGTCACCGGAGTTGTTCTTGGTGACATCCAGCCGGAAGTGCGCGTACTCCGCCGGAGCCGCGAGGTCGTACGTCTTGGTCTGGAAGCGCTCGGAGAAGGACTGGTCGGAGCGGCTGTCGAGGGTCTTCCAGTCCTTGCCGTCGGTGGAGCCCTGCAGGGTCCAGTCCTTGGGGTCGCGCTCGTCGTGGTCGTTCGCGGACGTCAGCGCGTACGTGACCAGCTTGACCGGCGCGTCCAGGTCGAACTCGGCCCAGCCGGTCGGCGAGAAGGTCAGCCATTTGGTGCTCGGCTCGCCGTCGACGAGGTTCTCCTTCACCTCCCCGCCGCCGGTGTTCTCGTCGTTGGCCCGGACATCCGTGACATGGTCGGTCACGTTGCCGGGAATGCCGCTGCTGTATCCGCCGTCGACTCCGGAGGAGCGTTTCGTCCCGTCCGATGCCGTATCCACCGTATTGAGCCAGTCGGGTGCGGGTTCACCGGTCTCGAACGAGGAGGCGAACTCCCGGTCGGCCTTGGCCGCTTGGGCGGGCCTGGCGACGGCGGCCCCCTGTGAGGCCACCACCACGACGAAGGCGGTCGTTGCCACGACCGCCGAGGAACTCCATCTGTGCCGAGCTCTGAGATGCATGCGCGAGCACCCTCCCTGCGCCTTGGACAACGTTGTCAACTTCGCTGCGCATGGACCAGTAGGGAGTCAAGTTGCCAGTGATGTCAAGGGTGTTGAATGTGGCATTCGGGCTCGATGTTGATGATTTCTCTCGGAAGCGGCACAGAGACGTCCGATATTTCCGGGAGGTCTCAACTCGGGAAAGAACGTCGGCCAAACCTGCATTCGATCTTGCTCCGTTGGCGGGAAGTGGACTATACCTGTCGGCATCTGCCCCCGCCGTTCCACGGTCGTGGACAGGCAGGACCCGGGGGGAATCGCGATGTCACGGTCTGCGTCGAGCATGTCCAATGCCGAGCGGGCCAGCTGAATCCCCCATGCACGACCCCAGCTTCACCAACCGCGGTGCCGGGGAGGATCCGGTTCACCGCCTGAGTCCTGGAGAAGGCGAGGACTTGAGCATGGGATCCACTTCCGCCGAGAACAGCAACACCGGAGGCGTCGGCCGCCGCGACCTGATCAAGCGGTCCGCTGCGCTGGGCCTGATCTCCGTTCCCACGATGAGCTTCTTGTCTGCTTGTGCGAGCAGCGACAGTGGTTCGGAGGGCAAGGCCAAGACCGGCAAGAAGACGGACAAGAATCCGCTGGGCGTCAACGAGACCGCCCCGCTTGCCGTTGTCATCTTCGACGGCGGTTTCGGCACGAAGTACGCGACGGACGCGAACGCCGAGTACAAGAAGGCGTTCCCCAAGGCCAAGATCGATTTCCACCCGACCCAGAAGATCCAGTCCGAGCTGCAGCCCAAGTTCAACGGCGGTACCCCGCCGGACCTGATCGACAACTCGGGCGCCCAGCAGATGGACATGGGTGTCCTCGTCGGCAAGAAGCAGCTGACCGACCTCACGCCGCTCCTCGACGCGCCGTCGATCGACGACCCGGCGAAGAAGGTCCGCGACACGCTGCGCCCCGGCATCGTCGAGATGGGCCAGTTCGACGGCGACCCCGTCTGGATCATGTACTACGCCTACACGGTGTACGGCGTCTGGTACTCGCAGACCGCCCTCGACAAGCTCGACTCGACGTACCCCGAGGACTGGGACGCGATGCTCGCGCTCTGCGCGAAGGCGAAGAAGAAGGGCATCGCCGGCTGGACGTACGCGGGCAAGTACCCGTACTACCTGCCGTTCTCGCTGTACCCCTTCATCGCCAAGATCGGTGGCCGCGAGGTTCTCGACAAGATCGACAACCTGGAGCCGAACGCCTGGAAGGACCCGGCCGTCAAGTCCGCCTTCGAGGCGTACTACGAGCTCTACAAGAAGGGTTACGTCCTCAAGGGCACCCCGGGCATCGACCACATCCAGTCGCAGACCGCCTGGGCCAAGGGCGAGGCCCTCTTCATCCCGAACGGGTCCTGGGTGGAGAACGAGTCCGCGAAGGTCATCCCGAAGGACTTCAACCTGGCCGTCAGCGGGCCCTCCGGCCTCGACAGCTCCGACAAGATGCCGTTCGGCACCATCTGGGCGTCCGGCGGTGAGCCCTTCATCGTGCCCGCCAAGGCGAAGAACGCCGAGGGCGGCATGGAGCAGCTGCGCATCATGCTCAGCGAGGCCTCGTCGAAGAACTTCACCAGCCAGGTCAAGTCCCTCACCGCGTTCAACGGCGGCACCGACGGCATCGAGCTCACCCCAGGCCTGAAGTCCGGTGTCGCGGCTCTGGACAAGGCCGGCGACAACGTGGTCAACCCGCGTCTGCAGGACTGGTACGTGAAGCTCCAGAAGGAGCAGATCGGTGTCTCCGGTCTCGGCGAGATGATGGCAGGGCGACTGACCCCGGCCGAGGCCATCAAGAAGATCCAGGGCTACGCGGACGCGGCGGCCAAGGACCAGTCCATCAAGCACTACAAGCACTAGTAGCAGCACGTGCGGACGCGTCACCAGCGGCGGCACCCGCGAAACGATCGGGGTCGGTAACCATGCAACACGGCAAGTACAGGTTCATTGCGGGGTTCTTGGTGGCCCCCTTGGCGTTGTACGCGATCTTTGTGATCTGGCCGTTCATCCAGGCGATCTACTACTCGTTCACGGACTGGACCGGCCTGAGCCCGGACTTCAAGATGGTCGGGTTCGCGAACTACACCAGAATGCTGGACGACGACGTCTTCTGGAAATCGTTGCAGCACAGCCTGGTATTCGCGTTGTTGCTGCCGTTGGTGACGCTGGGTCTCGCGCTCTTCTTCGCCTTCATGCTCAATGTCGGTGGGCGGCGCCGTAAGGGCGCCGCCATCACCGGAGTGCGCGGTTCCGGTTTCTACAAGATCGCCTATTTCTTTCCACAGGTACTGTCGATCTCGATCGTCGCCCTGCTCTTCCAGTTCGCGTACAACCCCAATGACGGCGTGATCAACGGGACGTTGGAGGCCATTGGCCTCGACAGCGTGCAGCCGAACTGGCTGGGCGACCCGAATCTCGCCCTGTGGTGTGTGATGGCGGCGCTGCTGTGGAGCACGGTCGGATTCTTCGTCGTGCTCTTCTCCGCCGGAATGGCCTCCATTCCGAAGGACTTCTACGAAGCGGCACTCCTGGACGGCGCGAGCCGTTTCACCACGTTCTTCAAAATCACCCTTCCGCTGCTCTGGGACACCGTGCAGTCCGGCTGGGTCTACATGGGCATCCTGTCCCTCGGCGCCGAGGCGTTCGCCGCCGTGCAGATCATGACGGTGGGTCCCGGTGGTCCCGACTACTCGACCACGGTCCTTCCGCTGTACGTGTACCAATCGGCGTTCCGCGACGCGAACGCCGCCTACGCAACGACGATCGGTGTCGCCCTGCTCATCGTCACGCTGCTCTTCGCGGTGGTCGTGATGCGGCTGGGCCGGCGCGAGCGGCTGGAGTTCTAGATGAAGACCACTGAGACCCCGCCGCCCGCGGGTCCGGTCGAGGACCACCCCCGGGTGACGAAGACGCCGGCCGTGCCCCAGCAGGCGAAGAGCAGCGAGGGAGGCGTCCTCAACGTCTTCTCGCACGGCGTCCTGATCCTCTGGGCGATCATGGTCGTGATGCCGCTCCTCTGGGCGGTGATGACGTCCTTCAAGGACGACGCCTCCATTTTCAGTTCGCCCTGGTCGCTGCCCGACAAGCTGCACTTCGACAACTGGTCGCGTGCCTGGTCCGAGGCACACATGAGCGAGTACTTCGCCAACACGCTGATCGTGGTGGGCTTCTCGCTGGTCGGCACGCTCGTCCTCGGCTCGATGGCGGCCTACGTCCTGGCCCGCTTCGAGTTCCCGGGCAACCGCTTCATCTACTACCTCTTCGTCGGAGGCATGAGCTTCCCGGTGATGCTGGCCCTGGTGCCGTTGTTCTACGTGTTGAACAACATGCGCCTGCTGAACACGCTGCCGGGTCTGATCCTCGTCTACATCGCCTACTCGCTGCCGTTCACGGTCTTCTTCCTGACGTCGTTCTTCAGGACGCTGCCGTCGTCGATCGCCGAGGCGGCCTTCGTCGACGGCGCGTCGCACACCAGGACGTTCTTCCAGATCATGCTGCCGATGGCGAAGCCGGGCCTGATCAGCGTCGGCATCTTCAACTTCCTCGGGCAGTGGAACCAGTACATGCTGCCGACGGTGCTGATGAACGGCGACCGGAAGGTGCTCGCCCAGGGCCTGGTGGAGCTCGCGACGAGCCAGGGCTACAAGGGCGACTGGTCGGGTCTGTTCGCGGGCCTGGTGATGGCGATGCTGCCCGTCCTCGCCGCGTACATCATCTTCCAGCGCCAGGTGGTGCAGGGCCTGACCGCGGGAGCGCTGAAGTAGCTGCGCCCTGCACGGACATAGCCGTCCGGTCCCGGGCGCCGGTCGTACGGTGCCCCGGGCAACCACTTGTCGCACACGCCGGCGTCGCGCCCGTGAACCCGGGGCGGCGCCGGCGCAGCCATGAGCGGTCCGACCCGTTGTCCCCGATTTTCCGTCAAGGACTTGACTGCGGTAACCCGTTCAGCGGAGCTTGGAGTTCACAACTTGTAAGTGACCCGGGTTCCACTGGTGTGACCTGGGCCACACGGACGGCATCGGCGCCGTCCGGCTGACGGCAGGAGTGGATGAGTCGATGGAGACTCCGGGGTCGCAGTCGTCGCTGCACCGAGCAAATCTGGAGCGCGTCGTCCGTGCGGTGCGCCTTGCCGGGTCGCTCACGCAGGCGGAGATCGCGAGGACGACCGGCCTGTCCGCCGCAACGGTCTCCAATATCGTGCGCGAGCTCAAGGACGGGGGAACGGTCGAGGTCACGCCCACTTCGGCGGGCGGCCGCCGGGCCCGCAGCGTCTCGCTCAGCGGTGATGCCGGCATTGTCATAGGTGTCGATTTCGGACACACGCATTTGCGCGTCGCGGTCGGGAACCTGGCCCATCAGGTGCTGGCCGAGGAGTCCGAGCCCCTCGATGTGGACGCCTCCGCCGCGCAGGGCTTCGACCGGGCCGAAGAGCTGGTCAGTCGCCTGATCGCAGCAACGGGAGTCGACCGTTCGAAGATCGCCGGCGTGGGCCTCGGCGTGCCGGGACCGATCGACGTCGAGTCCGGGACGCTCGGCTCCACCTCCATCCTGCCGGGCTGGACCGGTACGAAGCCCGCCGAGGAGCTGCGGGGGCGGCTCGGCGTGCCCGTGCACGTGGACAACGACGCCAACCTGGGCGCCCTCGGTGAGCTGGTGTGGGGCAGTGGCCGCGGGGTCAGGGACCTGGCGTACATCAAGGTCGCGAGCGGTGTCGGCGCGGGGCTCGTGATCAGCGGCAAGATCTACCGGGGCCCGGGTGGCACAGCGGGAGAAATCGGGCATATTACTCTTGATGAGTCCGGCCCCGTCTGCCGCTGCGGAAACCGGGGCTGCCTGGAGACCTTCGCGGCCGCCCGCTATGTGCTGCCGCTCCTCCAGTCCAGCCACGGCACGGATCTGAGCATGGAGGGCGTCGTCAGGCTGGCGCGGGACGGTGATCCGGGCTGCCGTCGGGTGATCGCCGACGTCGGCCGCCACATCGGCAGTGGAGTCGCGAACCTCTGCAATTTGCTCAACCCGAGCCGGGTGGTTCTCGGCGGCGATCTCGCCGAGGCCGGAGAGCTGGTTCTGGGGCCCATCAGGGAGTCCGTCGGCCGCTATGCGATCCCCAGCGCCGCGCGTCAGCTCTCGGTGTTGCCAGGGGCCCTTGGGGGCCGTGCGGAGGTGCTCGGAGCACTCGCCCTCGCGCTGAGCGAGATGGGTGATTCGACCCTTTTGGATGGCTCGCTGCCCGCAGTGACTCCTGCCTTCACTTAGAGAACGGATGGCACCGTTGCCATCTCGTTAAGGATTTACTTCTTGACGTCGCACGTGCGGCCGAGTTGACTTCCAGCCACCTCGGCCGCAACGTCGCGGCCTCGTCAGGGAGGTTTCTGAAGTGAACACGCGTATGCGTCGTGCCGCCGTTGCTGTTGCCGCAGGTGCGATGGCCGTTTCGCTGGCTGCCTGTGGCAGTGCCAAGGATTCCGGCAATGACAACGGCTCCTCGAGCCCCAAGAAGGGCGACGCGATCAAGGTCGGTCTGCTCCTTCCGGAGAACCAGACCGCGCGCTACGAGAAGTTCGACAAGCCGATCATCGAGAAGCAGGTCAAGGACCTGACCAACGGCAAGGGCGAGGTCGTCTACGCCAACGCCAAGCAGGACGCCAGCACCCAGAACCAGCAGGTCGACACGATGGTGACCAACAAGGTCGACGTGCTGATCGTGGACGCGGTGGACTCCAAGGCGATCGCCACCTCGGTCAAGAAGGCCAAGGACGCCGGCATCCCGGTCGTGGCCTACGACCGCCTGGCCGAGGGCCCGATCGACGCCTACACCTCCTTCGACAACGAAGAGGTCGGTCACGTCCAGGGCAAGGCCCTCCTGAAGGCGCTCGGCGACAAGGCCAAGCCCTCCGCCAAGATCGTCATGATGAACGGCGCGATCACCGACCCGAACGCCGCCTTCTTCAAGAAGGGCGCGCTTGCCGAGCTCAAGGGCAAGGTCGACATCGCGAAGTCGTACGACACCAAGGAGTGGAAGCCGGAGAACGCCAACGCCAACATGGAGGGCGCCATCTCCGCCCTCGGCAAGAACAACATCGTCGGCGTCTACTCCGCCAACGACGGCATGGCCGGCGGTATCATCACCGCGCTCAAGGCCGCGGGCATCAAGGTCCCGGTCACCGGCCAGGACGCCGAGCTCGCCGGTGTGCAGCGCATCGTCACGGGTGACCAGTACATGAGCGTGTACAAGTCCTACCCGGAAGAGGCCGCGGTCGCCGCCAAGATGGCCGTCGCGCTCGCCCAGGGCACGTCGCTCAGCGACATCGCCAAGGACAAGGTCGACAGCCCCACCACCAAGGCCGTCCCCTCGGTCATCGTCCCGGTCGTCTCGCTGACCCAGGACAACATCAAGGACACCGTCATCAAGGACGGCATCTACACGGTCAACGACATCTGCACCGCCAAGTACAAGGCGGCCTGCGACAAGATCGGTCTCAAGTAAGTAGCTGCAAGTCCCTTACCGCGTACGGGAATTCGCTATTGAATTCCCGTACGGGGCTTGCGCACTCCAAACCCCTCCGGCGCCCCGCATCCATCAGCCCCGCAAAGCTAGGGCGGGGCGCCGGACGGAACACCCCTCCCACACTTTCTGCACAACCTCCCGCCGGGTCAGGCGGCGAAGGAGATGGTTCACGTGTCCGCTACGCCCGTGCTGGCGTTGCGCGGGATCTCCAAGCGGTTCGGTGCCGTCCAGGCGCTCACCGACGTAGAGCTTGAGGTCCACGCCGGTGAAGTGGTCGCCCTGGTGGGCGACAACGGCGCCGGAAAATCCACGCTGGTCAAGACGATCGCCGGCGTGCATCCCATCGATGAGGGCGTCATCGAATGGGACGGCAAGTCCGTCCAGATCAACAAGCCGCACGACGCCCAGCACCTGGGCATCGCGACCGTCTACCAGGACCTCGCGCTGTGCGACAACATCGATGTGGTCGGCAACCTCTACCTGGGACGCGAGCTGATCAAGCGCGGCATCCTGGACGAGGTCGAAATGGAACGCCGCTCCCGTGAGCTGCTCCAGACGCTGTCGATCCGTATCCCCAGCGTCCGTATCCCGATCGCCTCG
The DNA here is from genome assembly GCF_042881375.1 of Streptomyces sp. NPDC058274. Classification (NCBI taxonomy): domain Bacteria; kingdom Bacillati; phylum Actinomycetota; class Actinomycetes; order Kitasatosporales; family Streptomycetaceae; genus Streptomyces; species Streptomyces sp. NPDC058274. The sequence goes on along the minus strand of NZ_JBHVXW010000012.1, from coordinate 89,018 downwards.
CTCTCCGGCGGTCAGCGCCAGACCGTGGCCATCGCCCGCTCCATGCTCGGCGAGCCCAAGCTGGTCATCCTCGACGAGCCCACCGCGGCCCTCGGTGTCGAGCAGACCGCACAGGTCCTCGACCTCGTGGAGCGGCTGCGCGAGCGCGGCCACGCCGTGATCCTCATCAGCCACAACATGGCTGACGTGAAGGCCGTGGCCGACAAGGTCGCCGTCCTGCGCCTCGGGCGCAACAACGGCGTCTTCGAGGTCAAGTCGACCTCGCAGGAAGAGATCATCTCCGCCATCACGGGTGCCACGGACAACGCCGTGACCCGTCGTGCGGCCCGCAACGGGGAGGCTCAGAAGTGAGCATCGACAAGACCTCCGCCACCGCGGACAAGCACACCGTCGAGAACCCGGAGGCCGCCGCGGGTGCGGATGTCGCCATCGACCCCCGGCTGCTCGTACGCGAGCAGGGCTTCGCCGGTTACCTCTCCGAGTTCAAGCGCAAGATCCGCGCCGGTGACCTCGGGTCCATCCCGGTCGTCATCGGTCTGATCGTCATCTGGGCGATCTTCGCCGGCCTGAACGAGAACTTCCTCACGGCGGGCAACCTCTCCGACATCGCCGTCGCCATGGTCGGCACCGGCATGATCGCCGTCGGTATCGTCTTCGTGCTGCTGCTCGGCGAGATCGACCTCTCGGTCGGCTCGGTCAGCGGTGTCGCGGGCGCCACCTTCGCCGTCCTCAACATCACCCACGGCATGGCCGAGTGGCTGGCGCTGATTCTCGCCATCCTCACGGGCGCGGTCGCGGGCACGATCCACGGCTTCTTCTTCGCCCGGGTCGGTGTCCCCGCCTTCGCCGTCACGCTGGCCGGTCTGCTGTTCTGGAACGGCTTCATGCTGCAGATCCTCGGCAGCAACGGCACGATCAACCTGGACGACTCGGGCCTGGTCGCCAAGCTCAGCGGCTACTACTTCAGCGACGTGGCGGCCGCCTACGGCCTGGCCGTGGTCGCCGTCGTGGTCTTCTTCCTCACCTCGTTCTTCGACAACCGCCGCCGTGAGGCCGCGGGTGTGCCGTCGCGTCCGGTGAGCGAGATCGTCGTCCGTACGGTGCTCCTCGCGGTCATCGCCTTCGCGGCCGCGGCCGTGTTCAACCAGAACAAGGGCCTGCCCCTGGCCGTCGTGCTGTTCCTGGCGGTCCTGGTGATCACGGACTTCGTGCTGCGCCGTACCGCGTACGGCCGCAAGATCTTCGCGCTCGGTGGCAGCATCGAGGCGTCCCGCCGTGCCGGTATCAACGTCACGGGGGTCCGGATCTCGGTCTACGCGATCTCGGGCACCTTCGCCGCCATCGGCGGTCTGTTCCTCGCCTCGAAGATCACCGCGGCCAACCAGGGCGCGGGTGGCGGTGACCTCCTGATGAACGCCATCGCGGCGGCCGTCATCGGCGGTACCAGCCTCTTCGGTGGCCGTGGCCGCACCTGGAACGCGCTGCTCGGCGTGCTCGTCATCGTCTCGATCCAGTACGGCCTGGCCCTCGAGGGCATCGCCTCGCCGGTCCAGTACATGATCACCGGTGGCGTGCTGCTGGCGACCGTCGTGATCGACGCGGTCACCCGCAAGACCCAGAAGTCGGCGGGCCGTGCCTGACGGCTCCCACTCCTGACCCGAAAGTGCCCGGCACCCCTGAGGTGCCGGGCACTTTTCTGTCCGTGCGAGAACGCGCGTACGGTGTTTTACGGCCAATCGCGTGACGTACGACGCGGAGCCCGGGCGCCGTCGTGAAAGGCGGAACATTAGACTCGACAGACCCGTCACAGCTCGAACAGCTCTACTGCAAGGAGGCACGGGTGCCGCTGCTGACCCGCATCAGGGGACCGCGCGATCTGGACCGGCTCAGCCCGGAAGAGCTGAACCAGCTGGCCGAGGAGATCCGGAGCTTCCTCGTCGAAGCGGTCTCCAAGACCGGCGGCCACCTCGGCCCCAACCTCGGTGTCGTCGAGCTGACCATCGCCCTGCACCGCGTCTTCGAGTCGCCGAAGGACCGGGTGCTGTGGGACACGGGCCACCAGTCCTACGTCCACAAACTGCTCACCGGCCGCCAGGACTTCTCGAAGCTGAAGATGAAGGGCGGCCTCTCGGGCTACCCCGCGCAGGCCGAGTCCGAGCACGACGTGATCGAGAACTCGCACGCCTCCACGGTCCTCGGCTGGGCCGACGGTCTCGCGAAGGCCAACGAGGTCCTCGAGCGCGACGACCACGTGGTGGCGGTCATCGGTGACGGCGCCCTGACCGGCGGTATGGCCTGGGAGGCGCTCAACAACATCGCGGCCGCCAAGGACCGCCCCCTGGTGATCGTCGTCAACGACAACGAGCGTTCGTACGCCCCCACCATCGGCGGCCTCGCGAACCACCTGGCGACCCTGCGCACCACCGACGGCTACGAGCGCTTCCTGGCCCGCGGCAAGGACCTCCTGGAGCGCACCCCGGTCGTCGGCAAGCCCCTCTACGAGACCCTGCACGGCGCGAAGAAGGGCCTGAAGGACTTCATCGCCCCCCAGGGCATGTTCGAGGACCTGGGCCTGAAGTACGTCGGCCCGATCGACGGCCACGACATCGAGGCCCTGGAGTCGGCGCTGGCCCGCGCCAAGCGCTTCGGCGGCCCGGTCATCGTGCACTGCCTCACCGAGAAGGGCCGCGGCTACCAGCCCGCCCTCCAGGACGAGGCCGACCGCTTCCACGCGGTCGGCAAGATCCACCCGGACACCGGCCTGCCGCTCGCCTCCTCCGGCGCCGACTGGACCTCGGTCTTCGGCGAGGAGATGCTCCAGCTCGGCCGGGAGCGCCCGGACATCGTCGCCATCACCGCCGCGATGCTCCAGCCGGTCGGCCTCGACAAGTTCGCCAAGGCCTTCCCCAAACGGGTGTACGACGTCGGCATCGCCGAGCAGCACGCCGCCGTCTCCGCGGCCGGCCTCGCCACCGGCGGACTGCACCCCGTCTTCGCGGTCTACGCGACCTTCCTCAACCGCGCCTTCGACCAGGTCCTGATGGACGTGGCCCTGCACCAGTGCGGTGTCACCTTCGTGCTGGACCGGGCCGGCGTCACCGGCACCGACGGCGCCTCCCACAACGGCATGTGGGACATGTCGATCCTCCAGGTCGTGCCGGGCCTCAGGCTGGCCGCGCCGCGCGACGCCGACCAGGTCCGCGCCCAGCTGCGCGAGGCCGTCGAGGTCACCGACGCGCCCACCGTGGTCCGCTTCTCCAAGGGCGCGGTCGGCCCGGCCGTGCCGGCCGTCGGCCGGATCGGCGGCATGGACGTGCTGCGCGCGCCGGGCACCGACGCGCCCGACGTGCTGCTCGTCTCGGTCGGCGCCCTCGCGCCGATGTGCCTGGAGATCGCCGGTCTCCTGGACCAGCAGGGCATCTCCACCACGGTCGTCGACCCGCGCTGGGTCAAGCCCGTCGACGAGGCCATGGCCCCGCTCGCCGAGCAGCACCGGGTGGTCGTCACGGTCGAGGACAACTCCCGCGTCGGCGGCGTCGGTTCGGCGATCGCACAGGCGCTGCGCGACGCGGGCGTCGATGTGCCGCTGCGCGACTTCGGCATCCCGCCGCGGTTCCTCGACCACGCCTCCCGGGGCGAGATCCTCGCGGAGATCGGCCTGACCGCCCCGGACATCGCCCGCCAGGTCACCGGCCTGGTCTCCAAGCTCGACGGCCGGTTCGAGGAAGAGGCGGCGCAGACCGTGGACGCCGTGGAGCCCGCCCGCGACTGACGTACCTCCACAGGGCCAATGGGCCGCTTTCAGCACCCTGTACGGGTGGTGGAAGCGGCCCATTCGCGTGAACCGGCCCGCGCCGGGGCATACGGAGCAGCAGCCCCCTCGATCATGTCGAGGACGACAAAGCGTGGGAGGTACGCCCGTGAGCAGCACCCTCTTCAGGACGAAGAAGGTCGAACAATCGATCTTGGACACTGAGGAGCCGGAGCACGCACTCAAGAAGTCGCTGTCCGCTCTGGATCTCACCGTCTTCGGCGTCGGCGTCATCATCGGTACCGGCATCTTCGTCCTCACCGGCACGGTCGCCAAGAACAACGCAGGCCCGGCCGTCGCCCTGGCCTTCGTGGTGGCCGGGGTCGTCTGCGCGCTCGCCGCGCTCTGCTACGCCGAGTTCGCGTCCACCGTCCCGGTGGCCGGCTCGGCGTACACCTTCTCGTACGCCTCGCTCGGTGAGCTGCCGGCCTGGATCATCGGCTGGGACCTGGTCCTGGAGTTCGCGCTCGGCACGGCGGTGGTCGCCGTCGGCTGGTCCGGCTACATCGCCTCGCTCCTGGACAACGCCGGGTGGCATCTGCCGGAAGCGCTCAGCGGGCGGGAGGGGGCCGACGGATTCGGCTTCGACATCCTCGCGGCCGCCCTCGTCCTCGTGCTCACCGCCATCCTCGTGGTCGGCACGAAGCTCTCCGCGCGGGTCACCGCCGTCGTGGTCGCCATCAAGGTGACCGTCGTCCTCGTCGTGATCATCGCGGGCGCCTTCTTCATCAACGGCGACAACTACGACCCGTTCATCCCGAAGGCGCAGCCCGTGGACGCGGGCGGGGGTCTCAAGTCCCCGCTCATCCAGCTGATGTTCGGCTGGGCCCCCTCCAACTTCGGTGTGATGGGCATCTTCACCGCCGCCTCGGTGGTCTTCTTCGCCTTCATCGGCTTCGACGTCGTGGCCACGGCCGCCGAGGAGACCCGCAACCCGCAGCGGGACATGCCACGCGGCATCCTCGGCTCGCTCCTCATCTGCACCACCCTGTACGTCGCGGTGTCGGTCGTCGTGACCGGTATGCAGCACTACACCAAGCTGTCCGTGGACGCCCCGCTCGCCGACGCGTTCAAGGCCACCGGGCATCCCTGGTACGCGGGCTTCATCAGCTTCGGCGCCGCCGTCGGCCTGACGACGGTCTGCATGATCCTGTTGCTCGGCCAGACCCGGGTCTTCTTCGCGATGAGCCGCGACGGACTGCTGCCCCGCTTCTTCTCGCACGTCCACCCGCGGTTCAGGACCCCGCACCGCCCGACCATCCTGCTCGGTGTGATCATCGCGATCGTGGCCGGCTTCACCAGCCTGAGCGAGCTCGCGGAACTGGTGAACATCGGCACGCTGTTCGCGTTCGTCGTCGTCGCCCTCGGCGTGATCATCCTTCGCCGGACCCGACCCGAGCTGCCCCGCTCCTTCCGCACCCCGCTGGTGCCGATCCTGCCGATCGTGTCCGTTCTCGCGTCGCTGTGGCTGATGCTGAACCTGCCGGCCGAGACCTGGCTCCGGTTCGGCATCTGGATGGCCATCGGCTTCGTCGTGTACTTCCTCTACGGGCGTACGCACAGCCGGCTCGCGAAGCGCGAGGAGGCCCCGTCGGCCGCTGTCACACCTCCGCCGGGCCGCGACAGCGAGTAATCGGTCCCGGTTGATGCTCCGGCCCCGTATGTCCTGCTTCGGTGGAGACTGCGGGGCCGGATAGCGTGCACCATATGCTCGTCGAGCCCCTCGGCGGTGTCGGGGAAGTGCGGGCACGCCCCCGGCATCGCTCAGTCCCGCCACGCTCCGTATCCGCGATACAGCGCCGCTGCCCGGCGCGCGGCTACTGGCGCCGCCTGCTCCCGCTGCTCGCTGCGCTGGCCGCCGTGACCCGCGTCCCCTCTTTCGCGCGCCCGGTCTGGAATCCGGACGAGGGCTATCTCGCCGTCCAGGCACGGCTGTTGGCGGACGGCGGACAGCTGTACGAGACGGTCGTGGACCGCAAACCGCCGCTGGTGCCCTGGCTGTACGAGGCCGCCTTCGCGGTGTTCGGCTCGGGATCGCTCACCTCGGTGCGGGTCCTCGCGGTCGTGGCCCAGCTGCTGACCGCCGCACTGCTGGCCTCCCTGGCCCGCCGCCGCTGGGGCGACGGCGCGGGCCGTACGGCGGGGGTGCTGTACCTGCTGGTCTCGGTCGGGCTCAATCCCGAGGACGCGCAGGCGGCGACCTTCGAGGTCTTCATGCTGCCGTTCACCGCGCTGGCCATGTGGTGTGCGGACAGGCGCCGTTGGAGAGCGGCGGGGGCCGCCGTCGCCTGCGCGTTCCTGGCGAAGCAGACGGGCGGGGCGGTGCTGGTGCCGGTGGCGTGGCTGCTGTGGCGGTCCCGCGAGCCCGGCGCCCTGCGGCTGGCGGTGGGTGCCGTCCTGCCGGTCCTCGCGGCGGCCCTGCTGACCGACCCGGCGGGTTTCGTCTTCTGGACGGTGACGGGCTCCGCCGCGTACGCCTCCTTCACGGGCTCCGAACTCCACGTACTGGCACGGGGGTTGACCAACACCGTGATCCTCGCCGTGGCCTGTGCGGGCCTGTTGCCGCCGGTCGTGCGCGTGCTGCGTATCGCGCGCACGGGGTCGGGGGACCTGTGGCTGTGGCTGGGCTCCTCGGTGGCGGCCGTGTTGCTGGGGTTCCACTTCTTCGGGCACTACTACCTGCAACTCATCCCGCCGGTCGCCCTGTTGGCGACCGCCGCGCTGCAGATCCTGCCGCGCGAGCGGCTGGTGAGGGCGGTCCTGACGTCGGCCTGCTGCTGCACGCTCTTCCTCGCGTGGGGTCTGCTGGCGCCCCGCTCCGACCTCACGCACGCGCAACGCCTCGCGGACACGATGGCCCGCCGTACGGACCCCGGCGACCGGGTCCTGGTGTGGGGGATACACCCGGAGACGTACTGGCTCGCCGATCGGACCCCCGCCAGCCGCTATCTGACGGCCGGCCTCCTCACGAACTACAGCGGTGGCCGCAACGGCCCGCAGGTCGGGGAGAAGTACGCCGTCGAGGGCGCCTGGCCGGTCTTCCGCGACGAGATGGCCGAGCATCCGCCGGTCCTCGTCATCGACGACTCCCGGGACAAGCCGTACGCCCCGGAGCGGGTCCCCTCACTGCGCCGGCTCCTCGCGGCGCGGTACGAGGAGGCGGGAGTGGTGGACGGGGCGGTGCTGTACGTGAGGGCCGACGGGCGGGGGTGAGCGGGGGCGGCCCTCAGCGGGCGTACGCTCCCGGCCCGCGTCACGTCACGCGCCCCCGAGCACCGCTCGCGGGCCGGTCACCTCGGCTCCGCATTCGACTGCTCTGCGGCGCAGTTCACGGTCCGCCGTCACCACGAGCCGGTCCCTCCCGCGGGCCCCGGCGACCAGGTCGGTGATGTGATCGTCGCCGCTCCCGGACGCCGACTCGACGCGTACGCCGGGCACCGAATCGACACCGCGCGCCTGGCCCTCGACCACGAGCACGATCTCCACGGGGCCCTCGTGCCCGGGCAATCCGTGCGCCGCGAGCCGGTCACGCAGCCGCTCCGCGGCACCCTTCCGGTCCCGCCACCAGCCGTCGGGCACGGACCCGACGACATTGGCGCCGTCGATGATCACGAGCAGGGGTTCGTCCATGGGGCCAGGGTCGCACGCAGGACCGCCACACCGTCTTCGTCGAACGTTCATCCTATGATGGGGCGCGCTCGGCCTTCCCCGTACCGGTACGGGGAGGCGGCAGGGGAGCCGCGCCGAGCGTCATGGGAAGGGGCAGGTCACGTCATGCGGACCAGATCCGGGCGCGCCGCCGCCCAGGGGAGGGCGGCGTCCGACGCCGTCGAGTACACGGGCACCGATCGGCGCGCCGGCGAGGCCGCGGTCGGCGGTCCCTGGCTCGTCCTCGGCAAGGACGGCAGGTTCACCGCCTTCGCCCGCACCCGTACGGGACTGCTGCGCTGGACCGAGACCCGGCCGGGCGGCCCGCGGTGGACGGGACCCGATTTCTTCCCGGTGGGGGACCTGACCTACCTCTCGGTGACCCAGGGCGCGGACACCTACGTCCACTTCCTCGGCCGGCGCGAGGTCCGCAAGGGCGACGGGCCGCCCGCCGTCGACATCGTGCACGCCATCCAGTACCAGACCGGCCGTCCGGTCACCGAGTGGCGCTCGCTCGGGAACCCGCACAAGGACCGGGAGAAGGCCGCCCGCTTCGGCGTTCCGGCCGGCGCGGTCAGCGCGTCGGGCCGGGTGAACGTCTTCGTGCGCAATGCCGGCGGCGGGCTCATGCTGCGCCGTGAGGGGCCCACCGGCAAGTGGGAGGCGTGGGCGGACCTCAAGGGCAGCCGGGTACGGGACGGACTCGCCGTGGTCGGGCACGCCTCCGGGCGGATCGAGGTCCTGGCCGGCAGCGAGAGCGACGCCATGCGGTGGCTGCAGCCCGAGGCCGACGGCGACTTCCACCAGGACCGCAACATCCCGCTCGTCCTGGCCCCCGGCACGGCGTCGGTCCTGGAGACCGCGCCGGACCGGGCCACGTACTACTGGACCGATCCGGCGACCGGCGGCATCGTCGCCCACCGGCCCGGTGGCTGGGTCATCCCGCTCGGCGGCGCGCCGGGCGGCGACCCCGTCGCGGTGCTGCGGGCGGTGCTGGACGGATACGACTGCACCGTGCTGGCCCATCGCGATCTCGACGGCCAGATCATGCTCGCCGCCTGCGGCACGGAGAACGAACAGGCGGGCCTGTGGTGGTCGCCGACCGGCGAACGGTGCGTGGGCGCACCGGCGCTGGCGCTGGACGGGTACGGCCGGGTCGTGCTCGGGCTGATCGGCGCGGACGGCGCGCTGTACATCGCCCGGCAGAACGACGAGGCGGGCCTCGCGATGGCTCCTTCGACCCGCGTGTGACGTCAGCCCGGGCGTGACTCCCGCCGACGCGGGCTTCATTGCTCGGCCGAGACCCGCCCTCCTGCGATGCGAGGCCGGGTCCGCCCTCCTGCGACGCGAGGCCGGGTCCGCCCTCCTGCGACGCGAGGCCGGGTCCGCCCTCCTGCGACGCGAGGCCGGGTCCGCCCTCCTGCGACGCGAGGCCGGGTCCG
>NZ_JBHVXW010000012.1:57147-80019 GCF_042881375.1 Streptomyces sp. NPDC058274 | reverse complement strand
CGCCCTCGTACAACGCGAGGCCGGGTCCGCCCTCGTACAACGCGAGGCCGGGTCCGCCCTCGTACGACCCGCGCCCGAAGCGGGGCCTCGCCGACGCGGACTCGTCCGAGCAGCGCCCGACGCTGACCCCGCCGACGCGGACCCGCCCGAGCGGAGCCCGCTCGCCGTCAGGAGGCGGTGCCGCCCGTGGCCGGGGACTTCTTCGCCGACTCGGGGATCGTCTCGTCGCTCCGCAGTGCCTTCCACAGCTGGTTCGCCTGCGGCTGGGCGGCGACGACCCGGTTGGGGTCGGTCTTGTCGTACGCCACCGGCAGCATGATCGTCTCCATGGTGGCCGGGTCGACGCCGTTCATGCTGCGGCCGAAGTCGGCGAGCTTGGTCAGCGAGGCGAGCCCGGAGTCGGTGGTCAGCGACTCGGTGAGGTTGTCGGCGATCTTGTACGTCTTGGTGGGGCTGCCGAGCAGGTCCTGCTTCTTGATCTCCGAGAGCAGGGCGATCATGAACTTCTGCTGCAGGCCGATGCGTCCCAGGTCGCTGCCGTCGCCGATGCCGTGCCGGGTGCGGACGAACTGGAGGGACTCGGTGCCGTCCAGCTTGTGCGTGCCGGCCGTCAGGTCCAGGCCGCTGGACGTGTCGTGGATGTCCTGGTCGACGGTGACGGTCACGCCGCCGATGGCGTCGACGAGCCCCTTGAAGCCCGCGAAGTCGATCTCCATGAAGTGATCCATCCGTACCCCGGACATCTGCTCCACGGTCTTGACCACGCAGGCCGGACCGGCCAGCGAGTACACGGAGTTGAACATCACGCGCTTCGCCGAGGGCAGCGTGGAGCCGTCCGGCTCGGCGCACTCGGGGCGGGTCACCAGGGTGTCGCGCGGGATGCTGACGGCGACGGCCTTCGTACGGCCCTCGGGTATGTGCATCACCAGGGCGGTGTCGGAGCGTGCCCCGGAGACCTTGCCCGTGTTCAGCGAGGCGTTCGCTCCCGCGCGCGAGTCGGAGCCCAGCACCAGGATGTTCTGGCCCGAGGTGGGCAGCCGCTCGGGCCGGTCGTCACCGATCGCCTTGTCGAGGTCGACGCCCTTGATGTTGCCGTTCAGGCTGCTGTAGAGCCAGTAGCCGGTGCCGCCCGCGGCCAGCACCAGGACGACGAGGCTCAGGGTGATCCAGCGCCAGACCCGACAACGCCGACGGGGCGGTTTGGCCCGGCGGTTGGACGGTGCGCGCCTCGATCCCCGGGGGCCCGTCTCCGTCAGGGCGTGCGTCATGGCTCGGCGTCCTCTCGCTGCGTGGCTCGGTGCCTTGGACCGAACGTGGTGAAGGGCACGAGTGGGGGGAGAGGCCGGGCCCGTGCGGCGAAGAACGCCGCGCTGTGTTCGAACTATAGACCGACGGTCGGAGCTGGAGGGGCGTATCCGTCGTCACCCACCGGTCTCCGAAAGTTCAGCCCTTCTGCGAACCCCTGTGTGTTTTCTGTCATTTCCGACTGCTGTTGACAGTCGCGCAAACGCCTAGTGATGATGTGGCTGACCTGTGAAGGTTAAATCTTTGGTGTGAATGACGTCGACAGCGTTGTCGGCAGGTAAGTGGTCGCTGATTCGAGCCGGGGGGCACGAGGGGGCGAACGACCACTGGGGCTCACCGTCGGTTTCGGCCCGGTGAGGAACGAGGGGAGGGGTGGCTGTGCTTCCGCATGCGTCGGCCCGTGAAGGGCTGCGGTGTGACGACCGTTTCTGATCCCGCCGTCCATCGGGCGGTGGGCGGCTCCGGCATGCCCGCAGGGGCACGATCCGGAACCGGTGGGCGCAGCTCCGCCCCGCCCGACCGCACCACGCTGACTCCCGAACACGGTGACGTCTACGTCGAGCCGGGGCTCACCCCGCTCGCCGCCCGGGAGGCCAACCGCTCCGCACTGGTCGCGCTGCTCGACTCGGCCGGCGTCCCGCACTTCGCCGTCCGCGGCACCTCCGACCACGGCACGGTCGTCGCCGTGGCCGAGGAGGACCGCGAGCGGGTGCTCGGCGCGCTGTTCCGGGGCCTCGGTCAGTACGCCGGGCACCTGAGCGTGATCGACCCGGACGCGCCCCGGCCCGCCCGCCCGGTCTCCTCGCGCGACCCGAAGGCCTGGCGCGAGGTCGCCACCGCACGCGTCCTCCAGGTCAGCTGGTACCGCACCGACCCCGGACGCCATCTGCTGCTCGGGCACGAGTACGGCTGTGCCGTCGAGTTCTGGCAGCGACAGGGCACCCACCTCGTCGCCCCCCGGGCCAACCGGGCCGCCTGGGCGGTCGCGAGCGAGGGCGTGAACGTCCTCGGTGCCGCCCGGCTGTTCAGCCGCTTCGTCTCGGACTGGACCCCGCAGCACCTCGCGCCCGCGCTCGCCACCCGCCCCGAGTTCCTGGTGAACTGCGCGGACGACATCGCCTTCCCCGTCGACGCCGTCTACACCTGGGTCGACGGCGACGACCCCGTCTGGCAGCGGCGCAAGGCGCAGGCGAAGGGCGAGGCCTATCACGCCGAGTCGGCGAGCGACGCGCGCTTCATCAGCCGCGACGAGCTGCGCTACTCGGTGCGCTCCCTGCACCTGTTCGCGCCCTGGATCCGCAACGTCTACATCGTCACCGACGACCAGGTCCCGGACTGGCTGCGCGAGGACCTGCCGGGCCTGCGCATCGCCACCCACCGCGAGATCTTCCGCAACCCCGGTGACCTGCCGACCTTCAACTCGCACTCGATCGAGAGCCAGCTGCACCACATCGAAGGGCTCGCCGAGCACTTCCTGTACTTCAACGATGACATGTTCATCGGCCGCCCGGTCGCCCCGCACGCGTTCTTCACGCCGAGCGGCACCGCGCGCTACTTCCCCTCCCGCAACCGCATCCCCCAGGGCCCGGTCGTGGAGACCGACACCCCGGTCGACGCGGCCTGCAAGAACAACCGCGCCCTGCTCCTGGAGCGCTTCGGCCGGGTCATCACCCAGCCCATGGAGCACATCCCGTACGCCCTGCGCCGGTCGGCGATGCACGAGGCCGAACGCGACTTCCCGGAAGCCTGGGCGCGCACGTCGGCCAGCCGCTTCCGCGCGATGACGGACCTCTCGCCGACCTCCTCCTTCGCGCTCTACTACGCGGCCCTGACGGGACGCGCCCAGCCGGGCTCGATGCCCTTCACCTACTTGCAGCTCGCCGTGCCCGATCTGGCGGACCGGCTGCAACGGCTGCTCGACGGCAGGGACCAGGACTCGTTCTGTCTCAACGACGCCTTCTCGACACCCGAGGACATCGAGGCGCAACAGGAACTGCTGGACGGCTTCCTCAACTCCTACTTCCCCACCCCCAGTCCCCATGAGCGATGAAACGGAGTTCGTGACGTGTCCGACCCGACGTCGATGAGCTCCGCGGCCCTCGTCTACCAGCGACTCGTTCCCCAGCCCGTACGCTCCGCCGCCGCAAGCACCGTGCCCGGACCGGTGCGCCGCAAGGTCAAGCGCGGACTCGCCCGCACCCTGAGCCGCCGGGAGGCACGGCTGCACCGGCGTGCCCTGCGCCGCGTGCGCAAGGTGGACTTCGGGCACTCGCAGCGCCGGACCAAGTCGCCCGACGGCCGGGTCGGGCACGTCCACACCGGGCTCACGGTCGACCTGGCACGCCGCCTCGACCACGACCTGGTCACCTACGCGCTCGACGCCGCCGACATCCCCTGGTTCGCGGTCCCGGCTCTCGACGACCGCCGGATCTGCCTGGCCGTCGAGACGCGCGACAAGGGCGCCGTACGCAGGGCGCTACGCGCGTTGCTGGAGGAACACACCGGATACGTCGTCTCGGTGTCGCCCGCGAACAGCGACACCCAGGAGATCCCCGGCAGCCATGTGAAGGCCTGGAAGCACTACGGCAAGGCGAAGGTGATCCGCCTCACCTGGCTGCGCACCGAACCCACCGAGAACCTGTGGGTCGGCGAGGACCAGGGCATCGAGATCGAGTTCTGGACGGTCAACACCGACCTGCCCGGCGAGCGGCTCGCGGGCCCGCGTCCCAACCGCGTCCAGCGCACCGTCCCCAGTGACGCCCTCGGCATCGAGATCGGCCTCGACCGGCTCTCCGGCTACTGCGACATCGACGGCGACATGGAGCCGACGATCACGCTGGAGGACTTCGACATCCCACGCCTGGAGGAGATCACCTTCCCCGTCGACGCGGTCCTCCTGTGGCAGCACCCCACGCCCTGGGGCGAGGAACTGCTGCGGGCCGCGCTGCGCTCGCTGCACCAGTACGCGCCCTGGATCGATGTCGTGCACGTCCTGGCGCAGGCGCAACCGCCGGCCTGGCTGGTCGCCGACGAGCGGCTCAGTGTCGTCCCCGCGGGGCCCGGTGCCGAGTGGCGGCTGCACGAACTGCCCGACATCGCGGACAACTTCCTGCTGCTGCGCCCCGGAGCCGTGCTCGGCAAGCCGGTCCGGCCCTTCGACTACTTCACCCCGCACGGTGCGACCCGCCCCCGGCGAGGACCCTGGACCGCCGAGGAGTCCTTCGCTCCCTGGACCCGCGCCGCCTACTCCGCGACGGGCCGCGTCACCGCCCACGGCTACGCCGAAGGGCCCCAGCCCTACAGCTGCGAGACCCTCGCCCGGCTCGCGGCCGCGGGCTGTGCACCCCCGCAACTCGCCGACGGACAGCGGCTGCCCGCCGTACCCGGCACCCATCCGATGGACGGACTCGTCCACCACTTCGGCCAGGTGGCCGGGCTCGCCGACCCCTCCGGCGAGGCGTCCGTCGCGCTGCACGGCGCCCTCCCCGGCATCAGGACCCACCTCGACCGGCTCCTCGTACGCCGGGACACCCAGCAGATCCAGTTCTTCGGCCTCGGGACCGAAGAGGCCCACAGCCGGGGCGGCACCAAAGCCGTCGTGCACTTCCTGCGCCGCTACTTCCCCGTCGCCTGCGTCTTCGAGCGCGGCCAGTCCGAGGACCGGGACAACCTTTCGTGAGCATGGGCAATCCCGAGGCATCCGCCGCGGTCGGGGCGTACCGCACCCTGGTCCCCGCGGGCCTCAGACGCCGGATCGCGCGTCGCGTACCGCCGCGGCTGCGCATGGGACTCAAGCAGCTGCTGCGCCGCCTCCAGGCCCTCACCCTGGGCGCCCGCACGGTGCGCGGCATCCGCGCGCGCCGCCGCTGGCCGCACCTCTTCGGGGAGGACGAGCGGCTCTCCGTCCTCGCCGGACGCGGGGCCCAGATCGCCCTCGTACGGGAGACGGTCTCGCCCCTCGGGCTGCGCGAGGCGAACCTCGAACTCGTGGTGACCCTCCTGGAGGAGGCGGGCATCGACTACTTCGCGATCCGCGGCACCTCCGACTTCCGCTCCTGCCTCGCCGTCGCCGAGGCCGACCGGCACCGGGTGCGCCAGGTCCTCGACCGCTGCGCGCGCACCGGACCCGTCTATCTGCAGGCCTGCCAGGGCGAGACGGCGCGGGGCGGCGCCACGCTGTGCGGTTCCCGGCGCGCCCGGCACCTGGCGCGGGGGTCCGCCGTGCTGCGGGTCGGCATGGTGTGGAGCGACGCGGCCGGTTCGCTGGTCCTCGGTCTGGAGCACGGCTGCGACATCGAGTTCTGGCGGCCGGAGGACGGACGCCTGGTGGCGCCTCGTCCCAACCGTGTCACCGAGGACGTCGCCCTCGACGAGCCACGTGTCACCATCCCGGTCAGCCGCCTCACCGGCTTCGCCGCGCTGCACACCCGCCGCACCCGCTCGGTCCGCACCATCCGGCCGTGCGCCGACGCCCTGCCCGAGGACGTGCGCTTCCCGATCGACGTCGTCTACACCTGGGTCGACGGCAACGACCCCGCCTGGCAGCGCCGCCGCGCCGACTACGGCCAGACCGGCTACCACACCGAATCCGCGAACGCGGCCCGCTACATCAGCCGTGACGAGCTGCGCTACTCCCTGCGCGCGCTGGAGCAGAACGCCCCCTGGGTGCGCCACGTCTACCTGGTGACGGACCGTCAGCGGCCGTCCTGGCTCAACGAGCGCCACTCCCGCATCACCGTCGTGGACCACTCCGAGATCTTCGCGGACGCGGCCGCGCTGCCCACCTTCAACTCGCACGCCATCGAGAGCCGGCTGCACCACATCGAGGGTCTGTCCGAGCACTTCCTCTACTTCAACGACGACATGTTCCTGGGCTGCCCGGTCACCCCGCAGGACTTCTTCCTGTCCAACGGCATGACCCGGACGTTCCTGTCCCCGTCCCAGGTGCCCCGGTGGGACCTGACGCTCGGCGACCGCCCGGTCGACGCCGCCGGCAAGAACAACCGCCGGATCATCCTGGAGAACTTCGGCTCGGCCATCGTCCAGAAACTGCGGCACGCGCCGTACGCACTGCGCCGCAGCGTGCTCCTGGAGATCGAGCGCGAGTACGCGGACGTGCACCGGCAGACCTCGCACAGCAGGTTCCGCAGCCCGACCGACATCTCGATCCCGTCGTCGCTGTACCACTACTACGCGTACTTCACGGGCCACGCGGTGCCCTCGAACATCAGCTTCGCCTATCTCGACCTGGCGAAGCCGGAGATCCAGCGGCGGCTCGGCATCCTGCTGGCCCGCCGCGACCGGCAGGCCTTCTGTATCAACGACACGATCTCCGACGGCCACGACACCGACCGCCAGACGGAGATGCTCAAGCGGTTCCTCAAGTCGTACTACCCCGTGCCGAGTCCCTTCGAGCGGAAGGAGCGCGAGGTCCGGTGAAGATCTCCTTCCTGATCAACAACATCTACGGCATCGGGGGCACCAACCGCACCGTCATCAACCTCGCGGAGGCGCTCGCCGTCCACCACGACGTCGAGATCGTCTCGGTCTTCCGGCGCGCGACCGCGACGAAGTTCGAGATCTCGCCGCGGATCACCGTGCGCGCCCTGGTCGACCTGCGCCCCGGCTCCGCCGACCGCACCGCCGCCGGGAGCGACGAACCCAGCGAAGTCGTGCCGCGCCAGGAGGAGTTCTCCGCGCAGTACAGCAGGTTCACCGACGGACGCATCATCCGTGAGCTGCAGAAGACCGACGCCGACGTGGTCGTCGGCACCCGGCCCAGCCTCAACCTCTTCGTCGCCGCCCACACCCGCGACGGCGCGCTGCGGGTCGCCCAGGAGCACATGACCCACCTGGCGATCCCGCCCGCCGTCCGCGCCGAGATGGCCCGGGTCTATCCGCGGCTCGACGCCATCACCACGGTCACGGAGGCCGACGCCGGATCGTTCCTGGAGAACACACCCATCCCCGGCATCCCCGTGGTGGGCATCCCCAACAGCGTGCCCCAGCCGCTCGTACCGCCCTCGGACTGCTCGCACAAGGTCGTGGTCAGTGCCGGGCGGATGCACCAGATCAAGCGGTACGACCTGCTGATCCGCGCCTTCGGCAGGCTCGCGGAGGAGTTCCCCGACTGGCAGCTGCGCATCTACGGCGACGGCGGCGAGGCCGGAAAGCTGCGCGCCCTGGTCACCGAACTCGGCCTGGCGGGACGGGCGTTGCTCATGGGCGGCTTCTCGCCCATCGAGTCGGAGTGGGCCAAGGGATCCATCGCGGCCGTCACCTCCAGCGCCGAGTCCTTCGGGATGACCCTGGTCGAGGCCATGCGCTGCGGTCTGCCGGTGGTGTCCACCGACTGCCCGGTGGGCCCCCGGGAGATCCTGCGCGACGGCGAGGACGGTTTCCTCGTGCCCAACGGCGATGTCGACGCGATCGCCTGGGGCCTGCGGCGGCTGATGGCCGACGAGTCGCTGCGCCGGGAGATGGGCACGGCCGCGCTGCGCAACGCCACCCGGTACGACCCCGCGGCCGTCGCCGCCCGGTACGTGGAGCTCTTCGAGGACGCCGCCCGCAGGCGCGCCCGGAACGTCCGCGGCTATCGCGCGCCCGCGGGCCCGCGCGAGTCCGCGACCGCCCAGGTCACCGTGGCGCCGGTGTCGCTGGGCGCCGCCACCGTGGACGTCACCGCCGACGACGCGGGATGGCTGCGGTTCACCGCCGACGGCCCCGGCGAGGGCCGGCACCGCTGGCAGTTCGTCCTGCGGCACAAGCCCTCCGACGGCAAGCCCCGCCCCGACCTCCCGCTGCGGACCGTGCGCAAGGCGCTCGACAACGGCGGCACCCGCTACACGGCCGCGCTCACCCCCTCCGCCCTGGACGAACTCGGCGACGGGCGCTGGCAGGTGGCCATGCAGCACCCCAGGTCCTCGGCCATTCACATGAAGGCCGGCATCCGGGACACCCGGGCGCTCATCGACGCCCGGGCCCGGCTCGTCGCCCGCCCCACCGTCGGATCCGTCGGCTGGAACCTCCCCTACGCACAGCCCAACGGCCGGCTCATGCTGCGTACGGTGCTCAGGCCGGAGCACGCCGAGTGCACCGGCGTCGAGGTCGGCGACGGCGCCATCACGCTCGCGGGTGTGCTGTGCGGCGAGCGCCGGATCGAGCCGGGCGCCCTGTTCATCGTCGGCCGCCGGGGCGCGTACACGAAGACGTTCTCCGTGCCGGTGCAGATCCTCGGCCGGCAGGCGTTCCGGGCCGAGGTGCCCGTGCGCCGGGTCGTCGACCACCGGCTGGCGCGCTGGGAGGACTGGGACTGGTGGCTGCAGCCGGACCCCTTCGACCGGCGCAAGGTGCGCGTCTGCCGGCTGCTGGAGGACTTCCCGGACGTCAAGGGCGCGTACGCGTATCCTTCCGTCCCGCTCGTCGGTGACGAGACCTCCGCCTACTCCGTCGTCCACCCGGCCCGTCCGGTGTGGGTGCGTCCCTACTGCTCGGCTTCAGGAGCCATGGCCATGAATGTGGTGGACCGATGACCCCGGCGTCCCGCTCGATTCTGCACATCGTCGCGCACCAGGACGACGACCTGTACTTCATGAACCCCGACCTGGTCCGGTCGCTCCAGGACGGCGACGCGATCACCACGGTGATCCTCACCGCGGGCGAGGGCGACGGCATCAACGCCGACACCAACGACCCCGAACGCGCCTCCGTAGCACCGGACTTCGCCCGCTACAGCACCGAGCGCGGCTGCGGACTGCGGTCCGCGTACGCCCGGATGGCGACCGGCGACCGGAACGCGCCCTGGCTGCGCGAACCCGTCGACCTGGTACCGGGCTTCGCCGCGGAGCGGTTCACACTCGCCGGCCGCGACGACGTGTGCCTGTACTTCCTGCAACTCCACCAGGGCGCGCCCACCCAGCGGGGCACCCGCACCCGGATCCACGAGCTGTGGGAGGGGGCCCTGCGCACCCAGGCCACGCTGCCGGCGCACGGCTGCACGATCGGCGAGGTCCAGCACGTCACCCGCGAACAGGTCATCGCCGGGCTGGCCGCGCTGCTCGCCCACCTCCGCCCGAGCGCGGTGCGCACCATGGACCCCGATCCCGAACACGACGGAGGCAAGCAGGAGTTCGTCTGCTCGGACCACGTCGACCACACCACCACGACGCAGTTCGCGCTCGCCGCCCTCGCCCGCCACCGCGACGCGGGCCACAACCCGGTCGTGGAGCACTACCGCGCGTACGCCAACCGCTTCTGGGGCTACAACCTCGACTCCGTGGCGGTGACGGAGAAGGCCGAGTACCTCGCGACGTACGCAGGTATCGACGCGCCGCCCGGCTGCCCGCACGGCACCTGCGAGCGGTGCGGCGACCGGCAGCTGGGGCCGGACCCGTTCCGCAGTACGCACATGATGAGCGCCGCCTACCGCTACTCGCCGGCCACCGACTGGCTGCGCCTGGGTCCCGGCGGCCGGCTGAACGCCTTCGGGGTGCTGGCCGGGCGGCTCGCCTTCTGGACGGAGACCGGGCCGGCCAGCGGGGAGTGGAAGGGCCCCTTCGTGCTCGGCGAGGGCTGGCTCACGCCCACGCTCGCGGTGACCGGACGGCCCGGCGGACCGGCCGAACTCCTCGGACTGCGCCGCCAGTCGGTGGTGGGCGGCGGGGTCACCGTCGACGTCGTGCACACCGTGCAGGACCCGGACGGCAACGGCTTCAGCGGCTGGCAGTCCCTGGAGAACCCGGACTGGGCCCAGGGCGACGGACGGCGCCAGCGCGAGGTCGGCGTCCCGTCGGCCGCGGTCGACGCGGCCGGCCGGCTGTACGTCTTCGTCCGCAACTTCGAGCAGGGCATGGGTCTGCGGCGCCGGGAGACCGACGGCAGCTGGGCTCCCTGGGAGAGTCTCGGCGGCACCTTCGTCCAGGACGCGGGCCAGGCGCTCACCACCGAGAACGGCACCGTGGAACTGTACGTGCCGGGCAAGAACTCCGTGTGGCGCTGGCACCAGACCGAGCAGGGCAGCCCGTTCGTCCTCGACGACAGCCTGAAGACGGGCAGACCGGCGACCGGCGGAGTCACCGCCGTGGACTCGGGCGGCGGCCGCACCTGCCTCTACTTCCGCGAGGCCGGCACCCAGCAGGTGATGGCCTACCGCCAGCACGCCGACGGCCGCTGGCCGGGCTCCGGCGCCGGACTCGGCGGCCAGGGCGGCACCGGCGCGGTCGCCGCGCTGTGGGCTCCCGAGCGCGGTGCCCGTGAGGCCTTCCTCGCGCACCGCGGCAGCGCCGGCCGGCTCGTCGTCTCCTTGCCCGACCGGGACAAGAACGTCTCGGGCACGCACTGGCGAGCGTCGGGCGAGATGTTCACGCACGCTCCCGCGATGGCGTACGACGCGTCGGGCGCGGTGGTCGTGGCGGTCATCGGCATGGACGGCCGGCTGCACGTCAGACGCCAGTTGTCACCGCTCGTGGGCAGCCCGCTCGGACCGTGGCGCTCTTGACGGGGCGCTGTCACCGTAGGGAAATGCCGCGCGCCAGAGGCCTGTTCGTGGGGAGCGTCGTCGCCGTCCTGGTGGCAGCGATGACGTCGGCGTGCGGCGCGCCAGGACCGAAGGGGACCGGCCGTCCGGCACCGGGGCACCCCACGCTGCGGGTCCTTCAGTACAACCTGTGCGGGGCCGCCGCCCACTGCACGTGGAACGCGGGCGGGTCGGGAACCGGTACATCACTGGCCCGAGTCGTCAGCGAGGCACGGGAGTTCAGGCCCGACATCATCACCCTCAACGAGATCTGCCTCACCCAGTACGCCTCCCTCAAGCGCCAACTGGCCGCCGCGGGCCGGCGGATGGACGGCACGTACGCCTCCTTCCACGACAGCGTCCCCAACTGCGGCAGCACGGGACAGTACGGCGAGGCGGTCCTCAGCCGGACGAACGTGCCCGACGACGTCCAGGACTTCCGCCCGTTCGTCCACACCGGCGGGGAGCGCTACACCAACGAGGGCCGGACCGTGCCCGTGCACCGCGGGCTCCTGTGCGCCCACACGCGGTTCGGTGGCCGGCCGTTGACCGCCTGCACCGCGCACGCGTACGCCGACGCCCCCGAACAGCTGCGGGAGATCCGGGACTGGACCCTGGCGCCGTCACGGGACACGCCCACGGTGATCGCCGGCGACCTCAACCTCCCGCCGGACTCGTCCGCCCTGGACTACCTCACCCCGCACTTCGCGGAGGCCGACCACGACGGCGAACCCACGGCCGAGGGCCGGAAGATCGACTACGTCTTCGCGGACAAGCGCCACTTCGCCGTCGTGTCCGGTGACGCTCGCAGGTTCCCCGAGTCCGACCACGCCCTGCTGACAGCGGAGTTCCTCCTCGATCCGCAGGAGTGACGCTGCCGTCGCGGGCGGGTGCCACACAGGAGAGAAGGCCCCCGCGACGGCGGGGGCCTTCCTTCGTGCAACGGTCGGTTACGCCGGAACCGACGCCACGCCCTGCTCCAGGAACGTCTTGCCGTTCACCCGCTCCGAGACGCCCTCGCGGTCCAGGTACGGCGTGATGCCGCCCAGGTGGAAGGGCCAGCCGGCACCGGTGATCAGGCAGAGGTCGATGTCCTGGGCCTCGGCCACCACGCCCTCGTCGAGCATGAGCCCGATCTCCTGGGCGACGGCGTCCAGGACCCGGTCACGCACCTGCTCCTCGGTCAGGACGACATCGCCCTGCTTGAGGAGGGCGGCGACCTCGGGGTCGAGCTCCGGCTTCCCGGAGTCGTAGACGTAGAAGCCGCGCTTGCCGGCCTTGACGACGGCCGCGAGGTTCGGGGAGACCGTGAAGCGGTCCGGGAAGGCCCGGTTGAGGGTCTCCGAGACGTGCAGACCGATCGCGGGACCGACCAGTTCGAGCAGGACGAGCGGGGACATCGGCAGGCCGAGCGGCTCGACCGCCTTCTCCGCGACCTCGACCGGCGTGCCCTCGTCGATGACGTTCTGGATCTCGCCCATGAAGCGGGTGAGGATGCGGTTCACGACGAACGCCGGGGCGTCCTTCACCAGAACCGCCGTCTTCTTCAGCTTCTTGGCGACGGCGAACGCCGTGGCGAGCGAGGCGTCGTCCGTCTGCTCGCCGCGCACGATCTCCAGGAGCGGGAGGATCGCGACCGGGTTGAAGAAGTGGAAGCCCACGACCCGCTCGGGGTTCTTGAGCTTCGAGGCCATCTCGGTCACCGACAGCGAGGAGGTGTTGGTGGCGAAGATCGCGTGCGCCGGGGCGACCGCCTCGACCTCGGCGAACACCTGCTGCTTGACGCCGATCTCCTCGAAGACGGCCTCGATGACGAAGTCGGCGTCGGAGAAGCCCTCGGCCTTGTCCAGGACACCGGAGACCAGCGCCTTCAGACGGTTGGCCTTGTCCTGGTTGACCCGGCCCTTGAGCAGCAGCTTGTCGATCTCGGCGTGGACGTAGCCCACACCCTTGTCGACGCGCTCCTGGTCGATGTCCGTGAGGACGACCGGCACCTCGAGGCGGCGCAGGAAGAGCAGCGCCAGCTGGGAGGCCATCAGACCGGCGCCCACGACGCCGACCTTGGTCACCGGGCGGGCGAGCGACTTGTCCGGCGCACCCGCCGGGCGCTTGCCGCGCTTCTGGACGAGGTTGAAGGCGTAGATGCCGGAGCGCAGTTCGCCGCCCATGATCAGGTCGGCGAGCGCCTGGTCCTCGGCGTCGAAGCCCTGCTGGAGGTCGCCGTTCTTGGCCGCGGCGATGATGTCCAGCGCGCGGTACGCGGCCGGGGCCGCCCCGTGCACCTTGCTGTCGGCGATGAACCGGCCCTTGGCGACGGCCTGGTCCCAGGCCTCGCCGCGGTCGATCTCCGGACGCTCGACGGCGATCTCGCCCTTGAGGACGGCCGCCGTCCACAGCAGCGACTGCTCCAGGAAGTCGGCGCCCTCGAAGATCGCGTCCGCGATACCGAGGTCGTAGACCTGGCCACCCTTGAGCTGCTTGTTCTGGTTGAGCGAGTTCTCGATGATCACCGAGACGGCCTTCTCCGCACCGATCAGGTTCGGCAGGATCGTGCAGCCGCCCCAGCCCGGGACCAGACCGAGGAAGACCTCGGGGAGCGAGAAGGCGGGCAGGGCAGCGGAGACCGTGCGGTACTGGCAGTGCAGACCGACCTCGACGCCGCCGCCCATCGCCGCGCCGTTGTAGTACGCGAAGGTCGGGGCCGCGATGCCCGCGAGACGCTTGAAGACCTCGTGACCGCCCTTGCCGATGGCGAGCGCGTCCTCGTGGTTCTTCAGGAGCTCGACACCCTTGAGGTCGGCGCCGACCGCGAAGATGAACGGCTTGCCGGTGATGCCGACACCGACGATCTCGCCGGCCGCGGCCTCCTTCTCGACCTGGTCGATGGCGGTGTTCAGGTTCGCCAGCGAGGCCGGGCCGAAGGTGGTCGGCTTGGTGTGGTCGAAGCCGTTGTCCAGGGTGATGAGCGCGAAGCGGCCCGCACCGAACGGCAGATCGAGGTGGCGTACGTGCGCGGACGTGACGACCTCGTCGGGGAACAGCTCGGCCGCGCCCTTCAAAAGTTCAGCGGTGCTCACTTGTTGCCTCCGGCGTCCTTGTGGTGCGGGTTCTCCCAGATCACCGTGGCGCCCATGCCGAAGCCGACGCACATGGTGGTGAGGCCGTAACGGACCTCCGGCTGCTCCTCGAACTGGCGGGCCAGCTGCGTCATCAGACGGACGCCGGAGGAGGCGAGCGGGTGGCCGTACGCGATGGCGCCGCCGTACTGGTTGACGCGCGTGTCGTCGTCGGCGATGCCGTAGTGCTCCAGGAAGGCGAGCACCTGGACGGCGAAGGCCTCGTTGATCTCGAAGAGGTTGATGTCCTCGATCGACAGACCGGCCTTGGCGAGGGCCTTCTCGGTGGCCGGGATCGGGCCGTAGCCCATCACCTCGGGCTCGACACCCGCGAAGGCGTACGAGACCAGACGCATCCGGACCGGCAGACCGTGCTCGCGGGCGAAGTCCTCGGACGCGATGACCGACGCGGTGGCACCGTCGTTCAGACCGGCGGCGTTACCGGCGGTGACGCGGCCGTGGACGCGGAACGGCGTCTTCAGACCGGCCAGGCTCTCCAGCGTCGTACCCGGGCGCATCGGCTCGTCGGCGGTGACCAGGCCCCAGCCGGTCTCGCCGACCTCGGCGTTGGTGTTGCGCACCGAGACCGGCACCAGGTCCTGCTGGATCTTGCCGTTGGCGTACGCCTTGGCGGCCTTCTCCTGCGAGCGCACGGCGTACTCGTCGGCGCGCTGCTTGGTGATGCTCGGGTAGCGGTCGTGCAGGTTCTCCGCGGTCATGCCCATGAACAGGGCCGACTCGTCGACCAGCTTCTCGCTGACCAGCCGCGGGTTCGGGTCCACGCCCTCGCCCATCGGGTGGCGGCCCATGTGCTCGACACCACCGGCGATGACGGCGTCGTACGCACCGAAGGCGATGGAGCCCGCGGTGCTGGTGACGGCGGTCAGCGCGCCCGCGCACATGCGGTCGATGGAGTAGCCGGGCACGGACTGGGGGAGCCCGGCGAGGATGCCGGCCGTGCGGCCGAGCGTCAGACCCTGGTCACCGATCTGCGTGGTCGCGGCGATGGCGACCTCGTCGATCTTCTTGGGGTCCAGGCCCGGGTTGCGGCGCAGCAGCTCCCGGATGGCCTTCACGACGAGATCGTCGGCGCGGGTCTCGTGGTAGATGCCCTTCGGGCCCGCCTTGCCGAACGGGGTGCGGACGCCGTCGACGAAGACGACGTCCCTGACGGTACGAGGCACGATGGCTCTCCTCCAGATGCGGGATGGCACTGCTGCGCGGCGCACACGCCTGAGCGCGCGCTCACCCCCTCATGCTACTTGCGGGTAACCATGCTGCCCAGTCCCGGAGACGGGAGCGGCGAAGGTCACATCCGGAGTCGTCCCGCCGCCCTTCCCGTCCCGCGCGGCACCGCCCCGGATCTTGGCGCGATCTCGCCGTTGCCGTCGCCCCTGCGGGAGACCCCCGGAAGCGCACGAGCAAGCCCGTCCAGCCGCCCGAGCCCTGTCAGGGGCGCGAGGAGGGCGCGCGCAACTCGCGAACGACTCGCACGCGCCCGCCCTCCGCACCCGTTCGATGGAACCCGGCTCACGCCCAGCGGTGTCAGTCCTTGGCCGCCCGTGCGGACAGTGCCGCGACCAGCACCGGCGTCACCTGCTCGACCTGCCAGGGCCGCGCCCCGTACCCGGCGAGGGCCGCCGCGACGGACTCGGCCTCGGCGGCCGGCGGCTCCCAGCAGACGCGGCGCACCGTGTCGGGAGCGATCAGGTTCTCCTGCGGCATGTTCAGCTGCTCGGCCAGCGCCGACACCCCGGCACGCGCGGCGGAGAGCCGGGCCGCGGCCTCCGGGTCCTTGTCGGCCCAGGCGCGCGGCGGCGGAGGGCCGGTGACCGGCTGCCCGGGCTGCGGCAGCTCCGCGTCCGGCAGCGCCTTCGCCCGGTCCACGGCCGCCTGCCACTGGTCCAGCT
This sequence comes from Streptomyces sp. NPDC058274, assembly GCF_042881375.1. NCBI lineage: Bacteria > Bacillati > Actinomycetota > Actinomycetes > Kitasatosporales > Streptomycetaceae > Streptomyces > Streptomyces sp. NPDC058274. Next base: position 64,174 of record NZ_JBHVXW010000012.1, on the reverse strand, counting down.
GCCGGCGGCCCATCCGGTGCCCGAAGCCGTTCAGCGCGGCCAGGGCGTGCACATTGGCCGGTACGGCCAGCGCGGCCTCCACGATCGCCCCGTCACCGAGCACCTTGCCGGGCGAGATGTCCCGGCGCTGCGCGACCTGGTCACGGGTCTCCCACAGCTCCCGTACGACGGCCATCTGGCGACGGCGGCGCACCTTGTGCATCCCCGACGTACGGCGCCAGGGGTCCTTGCGTGGCGGCGCCGGGTCGGCCCCCGCGATCGCGTCGAACTCCTGCCGGGCCCACTCCAGCTTGCCCTGCCGGTCGAGCTCCTTCTCCAGTGCGTCCCGCAGGTCGACGAGCAGCTCGACATCGAGCGCGGCGTAGCGCAGCCACGGCTCGGGCAGCGGGCGGGTCGACCAGTCGACGGCGGAGTGCCCCTTCTCCAGTACGAAGCCCAGGACGCCCTCGACCATCGCGCCGAGGCCCACCCGGGGGAACCCGGCGAGGCGGCCGGCCAGCTCGGTGTCGAACAGGCGGGAGGGGATCATGCCTATCTCGCGCAGGCACGGCAGGTCCTGGGTGGCGGCGTGCAGCACCCACTCGACGCCGGAGATCGCGTCGCCGAGCCCCGAGAGGTCGGGGCAGGCCACGGGGTCGATCAGCGCGGTGCCGGCGCCCTCGCGGCGCAACTGCACCAGATAGGCGCGCTGGCCGTATCGGTACCCGGACGCACGTTCGGCGTCGACGGCCACCGGTCCGGACCCTGCGGCGAAGGCGGCGATCACCTCGGCGAGCGAGGCGTCGTCGGCGATCACGGGCGGAATGCCGTCTCGGGGCTCAAGCAAAGGGATCGGCGCCGATTCGACGTCGTCCGGAGGGCCGCCTCCGGTGGTTCGCAGTGAGCTGTCTGCTGCGGTCTCTTGGGCGTCGGTCACCTGTCAAGAGTATCTGTGTATGGACAACGCCCGCCGACGGAACGTTCCGTCGACGGGCGTCTGAGGGTCGTAAACCAGTCACGTCAGTGAAAGATCCGGTTCACGGTCGGGGGACGACCCGCTGGGGGGCGTCGGGGCGGGGCCGCCAGGGGTCAGTGGATGATGCCGGTCCGCAGGGCCACCGCCACCATGCCGGCGCGGTCACCCGTGCCGAGCTTGCGGGCGATCCGGGCGAGGTGGCTCTTGACGGTCAGCGCGGACAGGCCCATCGAGACGCCGATGGCCTTGTTGGACTGGCCCTCCGCGACGAGGCGCAGGACCTCGACCTCGCGGCCGGACAGTTCGCGGTAGCCGCCCGGGTGGCTCGGGGCACCCGGGGGGCGGCGGTGCATGCGGTTGGCGCCACCGAGAGGGGAGGCGCCGGGGCGGGAGGGGAGTCCCAGGTTCGTACGCGTACCGGTGACGACGTAGCCCTTCACACCGCCGGCGAGGGCGTTGCGTACGGCGCCGATGTCGTCGGCGGCGGAGAGGGCCAGGCCGTTGGGCCAGCCCGCGGCTCGGGTTTCGGACAGGAGGGTGAGGCCGGAACCATCCGGCAGGTGGACGTCGGCGACGCAGATGTCGCGCGGGTTGCCGATTCGGGGGCGAGCCTCCGCTACGGACGACGCCTCGATGACGTCGCGCACTCCGAGCGCCCAGAGGTGGCGGGTGACGGTGGAACGGACCCGTGGGTCTGCCACGACCACCATGGCGGTCGGCTTGTTCGGGCGGTAGGCGACCAGGCTTGCGGGCTGCTCAAGAAGAACGGACACCAGGCCTCCTGGGGTGCGGGACGGGGACCGGCTCAGGGGATGAAGCCGGGACGAACCGTGCTTTCAAGGTCACAGACGTCTTCGGCATCAAACCCGTCCGCCTTTAGAGAATGATCACGATTTGGTGAGTAACAATCCGTGCAATTCGGACGCACGATCGATCACCCGAAGATCGAACCGAGTCGATCGAGGTCATTACGCGTCCGAAAGTGGTCGTATCGACAAAGGGACGTCAAAGGAACGCCACAGGAAGGCCGGCGGCCGGGGGAGGGGGTTTGACAGGTGGTTTTGAGAGGTGGTGAGGCGGGACCGCCGGCGTACGCGGTGCGCACGCGAAAGCGCACCGGACCCGGAGGCCGGTGCGCCTTGTCAGCTCGCGCCAGTGGCGCGGTTCAGCGGGACTGCGGGCCCCGCCGCTGCGGCAGGGTGACCACCGAGGCGTCGCCCGGCGGAATGGGCGGCAGCCCCCCGATCTGGCACAGCAGATCGCACCAGGCGGCGAGGTGCGCCGCCGTGTCCGGTACCCCTCCCAGCCCCTCCCGGGGCGTCCATGAGGCCCGGATCTCGATCTGGGAGGCGGCCGGGCGCTCCGAGAGGCCGCCGAAGTAGTGCGAACTGGCGCGGGTGACGGTGCCGCTCGGCTCGCCGTACGACAGCCCGCGGGCCTGCAGCGCACCGGTCAGCCAGGACCAGCACACCTCGGGAAGGAGCGGGTCGGCCGCCATCTCCGGCTCCAGCTCGGCACGCACCAGCGTCACCAGCCGGAAGGAGCCCTGCCACGCGTCGTGCCCGGCCGGGTCGTGCAGCAGGACGAGCCGGCCGTCGGCCAGGTCCTCCTCGCCGTCGACGACGGCGGCCTCCAGGGCATACGCGTACGGGGCCAGGCGCTGCGGCGGGCGCGTCGGGTCGATCTCGATCTCCGGCCGCAGCCGCGCGGCCTTCAGCGCATCAACGGCGGCCCGAAAGGGCGGCGGAGCCGTCTGACTCGTATCCCGGTCCCCCTCCTTCGCGTCGTCCATCCCGCCAGCGCCGTCCGACAGTCGTCCCTGAGCCGCAGCCATGCGGGGAAGATTAAGGGGAACGGAGCCTCCGCGCAGGGAGGGACACCCTGCGCCGGGCCACTGTCCGTATTGCGCCGCGCGAACACGCCCCCGGCGCGCCGTGATCCGGCCACATCCGTGCCCGGTACCCGGGACGGGGCGCCCAGCTGGGCGTGCGAGACTTTCCGTCGTGAGTGCCAACGATCGCCGCCCCTCGGGCCAGCAGCCGACAGCCACGTACGAGTCCGCCTTCCTGAAGGCGTGCAGGCGCGAGCCCGTGCCGCACACGCCGGTGTGGTTCATGCGGCAGGCCGGTCGCTCACTGCCCGAGTTCCTCAAGGTGCGCGAGGGCATCCCGATGCTCGAGTCGTGCATGCGGCCCGAGCTCGTCGCCGAGATCACGCTCCAGCCGGTCCGCCGGCACAACGTGGACGCGGCGGTCTACTACAGCGACATCGTCGTCCCGCTGAAGGCCATCGGCATCGACCTCGACATCAAGCCGGGCGTCGGCCCGGTCATCGAGAAGCCGATCCGCACGCGCGCCGATCTCGCGCAGCTGCGCGATCTGACCCCCGAGGACGTCTCGTACGTCACCGAGGCGATCAAGCTGCTGACGGCCGAGCTGGGCGAGACCCCGCTCATCGGCTTCGCGGGCGCGCCTTTCACCCTCGCGAGCTACCTCGTGGAGGGCGGCCCGTCCAAGAACCACGAGCACACCAAGGCGCTCATGTACGGCGACCCGCAGCTGTGGGCCGACCTGCTCGACCGACTCGCGGAGATCACCTCCGCCTTCCTCAAGGTCCAGATCGAGGCCGGCGCGAGCGCCGTCCAGCTCTTCGACTCCTGGGTCGGCGCGCTGGCACCCGCCGACTACCGCCGCTCGGTGATGCCCGCGTCCACGAAGGTCTTCGAGGCCGTCGCCGGATACGGCGTCCCGCGCATCCACTTCGGGGTCGGCACCGGTGAGCTGCTCGGCCTCATGGGCGAGGCCGGCGCGGACGTCGTCGGCGTCGACTGGCGCGTCCCGCTCGACGTCGCCGCCCGCCGCGTCGGCCCCGGCAAGGCGCTGCAGGGCAACCTCGACCCGGCCGTCCTCTTCTCGACGACCGAGGCCGTGGAGACGAAGACGCGTGAGGTGCTGGACGCGGCGGCCGGCCTCGAGGGGCATGTCTTCAACCTCGGCCACGGCGTCCCGCCGAACACCGACGCGGACGCGCTGACCCGGCTCGTGGAGTACGTCCACACGCAGACCGGGCGCTGACGCCGCCCGCTCACCAGCTGTGCCGCGCGCGCCTGCCCCACAGCAGGTTGCGCGGCTCCGGCGGGGGCGGGGTGCCCGCGCGCAGCGGCCAGGCCAGCAGCATGCCGGCCAGGAAGCCGACCACATGGGCCGCGTAGGCCACCGTGCCGGCGGTGGAGACCGCGCCGCCGGACGAGTACACCGCCTGGAGCGCGAACCAGAAGCCCAGCACGATCCAGGCGGGCAGCCGCAGCGGCAGGAAGACCAGGAACGGGACGAGCACCCAGACCCTGGCCTTCGGATAGAGCACCAGGTAGGCGCCCAGGACCCCGGCGATCGCTCCGGAGGCGCCGATCAGCGGGTCGCCCGAGTCGTCGTTCAGCAGCGCGAATCCGTACGCGGCTGCGTAGCCGCAGACGACGTAGAACAGCGTGAACCGCACATGGCCCAGCCGGTCCTCGATGTTGTTGCCGAAGATCAGCAGGAAGAGCATGTTGCCCAGCAGATGCAGCCAGCTGCCGTGCAGGAACATCGCCGAGAGCACCGACAGCGCCGGCGACTTGTCGTAGTCCGGGGGTGCCACCACGCAGCCCGCTCCGTGCGTGCCGAGGCCGGTCTCGCCCGTGGGCACCAGCTGCGGCATCCGATGGTGGATCAACTCCTGCGGGACCACGGCGTAGTGGTCCAGGAACGCCTGGAGATGGCACAGCTGCGCGAGCCCGCTGTCGCCCGCCACGGAACCCGCGATGCCGGGTGTGTACAGGAAGACGAGGACGTTGGCTGCGATCAGCGCGTACGTCACATAGGGCGTGCGACGGACAGGGTTCACGTCATGGACGGGGATGACCACAAGGAAGTACTGCCCTGGATGCGTGCGGCGAATCGGTGAACACCGCCGGGAGCGCCTGCGTATGACTCCTAGACCGTCCGTGGCGCGGGGAAGCCGCGACGCTAAATGACGTGAGGACACAGGCGATGAACGACCGAGTCAATCCTCCGATGCAGGCCCTTCCCGATGGCGAGGCCGAGATCGCCCTGGTGCTGCACCTGCCCTGGGAGGACGTCGCCGCGCTCGGCCAGGAGGCCGGCCGGCTGGCCGCCCGCATGCAGCGCCCGGTGACCCTCGACGAGGCCGTCAGCCAGCGGCTGCGCACCAGCAGGCCCGCCGCGCACGCGAAGCCCGCCCAGCCGCAGCCCGCCGCCGTCGCGCCGGCCTCGGTCTCCTCGCTCCCCGCGCGGCCGCCGGCGGAGCAGGCCCGCCAGGCCATCGACCGGATCAACGGGTCGGCGGGACACGAGACGGCGTAGCCGCGCCGCCGCCCGCGTCCCGGCGCGGACCGGCATCGTGCGGCACGCGCGTGCGTGCGGGCCGGGGTTGTGGCGCACACGTGCGGACCGGCGTCGTGCGGCACGCGCGTGCGTGCAATGGCACACACCGGCGGCCGCCGCCGCGGCAGGGGTTGTGGCGGACACGTACGCGTGCCGTGCATCGTGGCGCAGACGTACGCACACGCACGCGTGCCGGATCCCGTGCCCGAACGCCACGCGCGCGTGAACGTCACGCGTCCACGCGCGCGTGGCGTGGTGTCACGCGCCTCGCGCGCGTACCGCGGCGGACGCCTTGCGGGCCGCCACCAGGACGGGGTCCCACACCGGTGAGAACGGCGGGGCGTAGCCCAGGTCCAGGGCGGTCATCGCGTCCACCGTCATCCCGGCGGTGAGCGCCACCGCGCCGATGTCGACGCGCTTGCCCGCGCCCTCCCGGCCCACGATCTGCACACCGAGCAGCCGTCCCGTGCGGTGTTCGGCGAGCATCTTCACCGTCATGGGGGCGGCCCCCGGGTAGTAGCCCGCGCGGCTGGTCGACTCGATGGTGACCGCCTCGAACCGCAGCCCGACGCGGTGCGCGTCCTTCTCGCGCAGTCCGGTACGGGCGATCTCCAGTTCGCAGACCTTGCTCACCGCGGTGCCGACGACACCGGGGAAGGTGGCGTACCCGCCGCCCACGTTGCTGCCGATGACCTGCCCGTGCTTGTTGGCATGCGTACCCAGCGCGATGTGCCGCTCGCGCCCCGAGACCAGGTCCAGCACCTCGACGCAGTCCCCGCCCGCCCAGATGTTCTCGTGTCCGCGCACCCGCATCGCGAGGTCGGTGAGCAGCCCGCCGTGGTCGCCCAGCGGCAGCCCCGCGGCCTCGGCGAGCGTGGCCTCGGGCCGGACACCGATGCCGAGCACGACGACGTCCGCCGGATACTCCGCGTCCTGCGTGGCGACCGCGCGCACGCGGCCGTCCTCGCCGGTGAGGATCTTGGAGACCTCGGCGTCGTTCACCATGGTGATGCCCATGCCCTCCATGGCCGTGTGCACCAGGCGGCCCATGTCCGGGTCGAGTGTCGACATCGGTTCCCGGGCGCGGTTGACGACCGTCACCTCGTAGCCGCGGTTGATGAGCGCCTCGGCCATCTCCACGCCGATGTAGCCCGCGCCGACGACCACCGCACGGCGCCCCTCGGTGGCGGCGAGGGTGTCCAGGAGCGCCTGGCCGTCGTCCAGGGTCTGCACGCCGTGGACACCGGGCGCGTCGACGCCGGGCAGGTCGGGGCGGACCGGCCGGGCGCCGGTGGCGATCACGAGCTTGTCGTACGCGGTCCACGCCTCGGCACCGGAGCCGACGTCCCGGGAGCGGACGCGGGCGCCCGCGACGTCGATCTCCACGACCTCCGTCCGCATCCGGAGATCGATGGCCCGCTCCCGGTGTTCCTCCGGTGTGCGCGCGATCAGCTGATCCCGGTCATCGACGTCGCCGCCGACCCAGTACGGGATCCCGCACGCCGAGTACGAGGTGAAGTGACCCCGCTCGAACGCCACGATCTCCAGCTCGTCCGGACCCCGCAGTCTGCGGGCCTGGGACGCGGCGGACCTGCCCGCCGCGTCGGCCCCGGACACGGCCCGACGGACATTTGTAAGGGGCAATCAGATTGGGAAAACCAACGGGGCCGCGGCGTTTAAGTACATCAAG
>NZ_JBHVXW010000012.1:30795-57137 GCF_042881375.1 Streptomyces sp. NPDC058274 | reverse complement strand
ATCCCCCCCCCCACCACCCCCACTAACACCGCCGGGCCGCCCCCCCCCTGAGGGGGGCCCGGCCCGGGGGCCACTACCCCCCCCGCGTCGCCGCCGATCACGACCAGTCGCTCTTTCGTACGGCTCATGCTCATGCGAACACGCTACGGGGACGCGGCATTTCAGTCCTGCTCGCCCCGCGCCTCCTGCTCGCCGCGCGCCACCCCCTGCTTCCGGGCCGGTGGGACGGGCGGGGCGACCGGCAGCGCGCCGGCCCCTGTGTCCGTTCCACGGGCCCCCGTGCCGGCCGCCGTCGCGGGTGCCGGGCGGTGCGCCGCCGTACGGGGGCGCACGAAACGCAGCCACACCAGGACGAGCAGCGCCACGCCCGCCGCGAACGGGAGCACCGCGCCGAGCGCCATCGCGATCCAGCGCAGCATCGTGACGAACGCGTGCCAGCCACCAAAGAGCGCGTCCACGAACCCCGGGTCCTCGTCCTTCTCCGCCTTCTTCACCGCGGTCTCGGTGAGGGACAGGGTGATCGTCGCCAGGCTGGTGCGGTCCTTCAGGGAGGCCTGCTGGGCGAGCAGGGACTCCAGGTCGGCCTGACGGCTGCTCAGCTCGCCCTCCAGGGTGACCACATCGCCGAGCTTGGTGGCCTGGTCCATCAGCTCGCGGATCCGGGCCACGCTGGCGCGCTGGGTCTTGATCCGGCTGTCCACGTCGACGACCTGGTCGGTGACGTCCTGCGCCTTGGCCGTACGTTCGAGGAGCTTGCCCGAGCCCTCCAGTTCGGTGAGCACCTCCTCGTACCGGTCGGTGGGCACGCGAAGGATCATCCGGGTGCGCTCGCGGCCCTGGCCGTCCCGGGTGGTCGTCTCGTCGCCGACGAAGCCGCCCGCGCTCTCGGCCGTGGTGCGGGCGCCGTCCAGCGCGTCGGGAACGTCCTTGACCCGCACGGTCAGGGAGGCGGTACGGATGATGTGGCTCGCGGTGACCTTGGGCGGGGCACTGGCCTTGGCGCCGCCGCTCCGGCTGCTGTCCGCGGCACCCGCCCCGTCCTCCTGGGAACCCGGGGCGGCCCCCTTGGCGTCGGCGTCGCTCCGGCTCACCGAGTCGGCGCTGCTCCCGCCCGAGTCATTGGCGCTGCACCCCGTCAGTGCGAGAGCCGCGGCGAGCAGCACTCCTGCCAGGGCCTGAACAGGTCGTACCGAACGTCGAGTCTGCATCTGGGCATCCCCCCGGGTGTTGTGATGACTGACGTTCCTTCGACGCCCGGCCGCCCTGAGACGTTGGCCGGGTCCGGTCCCGATGCGGTCACGGTCAGGACTCGTGGAGGACACCGGGCCCCCGCGGGACTGTCGGTGGGGTCTGCGAAAGTGGAGACATGCGCGCACAGGAGACTCGTACGGGTACGGGGCAGGTCGTCGTCATCGGCGGCGGGATCGCCGGGCTGGCCGCCGCCCACCGGCTGCTGGACGCGGGTGTGCGCGTGACCGTCCTGGAGTCCTCGGACCGCGTGGGCGGCAAGTTGCTGCCCGGCGAGATCGCGGGCGCCCGGGTCGACCTGGGCGCCGAGTCGATGCTCGCGCGGCGGCCCGAAGCCCTCGCCCTCGCCCGCGAGGCGGGCCTCGCCGACCACCTCCGCCCGCCGGCCACGTCGACGGCGTCGATCTGGACCCGCGGTGCCCTGCGCCCCATGCCCAAGGGACATGTCATGGGTGTCCCGGGCACCGCCTCCGCCCTCTCCGGGCTGCTCTCCGAGGAGGGCCTGCGGCGCATCGAGCGGGACGCCGATCTGCCGCGCACGGAGGTCGGTGACGACGTGGCGGTGGGGGAGTTCGTCGCCGCGCGGCTCGGCCGTGAGGTCGTGGACCGCCTGGTCGAACCGCTGCTGGGCGGTGTCTACGCCGGCGACGCGTACCGCCTCTCGATGCGCTCGGCGGTCCCGCAGCTCTTCCAGGCCGCCCGCACGCACGACTCGCTGACGGAGGCCGTCCGCGAGATCCAGGCCCGGGCCGCCGGCGCCCAGCAGCCGGGGCCGGTATTCATGGGCATCGAGGGCGGTGTGGGCCAACTGCCGCTCGCGGTCGCCGAGTCGGTGCGCGCGCGGGGCGCCGAGATCGTCACCGGCGCGCCGGTGACGGAGCTGCGCAGAGTCGCGGCACCCAGGGGCGGGGGCGGTCCGCAGAGCACCGCCCTCGAACCGCAGGGGCCGCGGGCCTCCGTGCCCGGCGGCTCCCGCGAGCCCGGCTCCGGTCACCCCGGCTCCGCGCGCACGCCCGCCGCTGCCGGCGGCACGGAGCCGCACGCCCGCTGGCGAGTCGTCGCCGGCGGCCGCGTCCTGCACGCCGATGCCGTCGTCCTCGCGCTGCCCGCCCCGGCCGCCGCCACGCTGCTGCGCGCCGAGGCGCCCGCCGCCGCGGCCGAGCTGGCCGCCGTCGAGTACGCGTCGATGGCGCTCATCACCCTCGCCTACCGCCGCGCTGACCTCGCCCTCCCCGAAGGGAGCGGTTTCCTGGTGCCGCCCGTCGACGGGCGCACGATCAAGGCGGCCACCTTCGCCTCCCGGAAGTGGGGCTGGATCGCCGAGGAGAACCCGGACCTGCTGGTCCTGCGGACGTCCGTCGGCCGCTATCAGGAGACCGAGATCCTCGGGCGGGACGACGAGCACCTGGTGGACGTCTCCCGGCACGACCTGCGGGAAGCCACCGGCCTGGCCGCGGCGCCCGTCGCGACCCGCGTCACGCGCTGGGACGACGGCCTCCCGCAGTACCCCGTCGGGCACCACGCGCGCGTGGCCCGCGTCCGCGAACACGTCGGCAAGCTCCCGGGCCTCGCGGTCTGCGGAGCGGCGTACGACGGCGTCGGGATCCCGGCCTGTATCGCGAGCGCCTACGCGGCCGTGGACCAGCTGCGCGGCGACCGCGGCGGACTGGACGAGCTGACCGCCAACCCGGTGCAGAGTCTGCACGGCGGCGCGGGAGAATAGCCCCATGAGTGACGACGCCCCCGCCAAGATCCCGAACAAGGGCAAGCTGGCCAAGGACCTCAACGAGGTCATCCGCTACACGCTGTGGTCCGTCTTCAAGCTGCGTGAGGTCCTGCCCGAGGACCGCGCGGGCTACGCCGACGAGGTCCAGGAGCTGTTCGACCAGCTCGCCGCCAAGGACGTGACCATCCGCGGCACGTACGACGTCTCGGGTCTGCGCGCCGACGCGGACCTGATGATCTGGTGGCACGCCGAGACCAGCGACCAGCTCCAGGAGGCGTACAACCTCTTCCGGCGCACCAAGCTGGGCCGCGCCCTGGAGCCGGTGTGGTCGAACATGGCGCTGCACCGCCCCGCCGAGTTCAACCGCTCGCACGTCCCGGCGTTCCTCGCCGACGAGACGCCCCGCAACTACGTGAGCGTCTACCCCTTCGTGCGCTCGTACGACTGGTATCTGCTGCCCGACGAGGACCGCCGCCGCATGCTCGCCGACCACGGCAAGATGGCCCGTGGCTTCCCGGACGTGCGGGCCAACACCGTCGCCTCGTTCTCCCTCGGCGACTACGAGTGGCTCCTCGCCTTCGAGGCCGACGAGCTGTACCGCATTGTCGACCTCATGCGTCACCTGCGTGCTTCCGAGGCCCGGATGCACGTCCGCGAAGAGGTCCCGTTCTACACCGGCCGCCGCAAGGACCTCACCGAGCTGGTCGCGGGACTCGCCTGATCAGCGCACCGCCGGATGCCGGGAGGCCTTCTTCGCACGGTCTCCCGGCGCCAGTGGCTTCGGCTCCGCGTGCGGCGCGCACACCGCGTCCCCCTCCGGCAGGCGCCCGTCCAGGAGATACGCGTCGAGGTGGCCGTTGACGCACCGGTTGGCGCCGCCCCCGATGCCGTGCGCGCCCGCGTCCCGCTCGGTCACCAGCACCGAGTCCGACAGCCGCCGGTGCAGCTCCAGAGCACCGTCGTACGGCGTGGCCGCGTCCCGCTCGGCCGCCAGGATCAGCGTGGGCGGCAGCTCACCGGGGGCGGTCCGCACATCGAGCGGCTGCTGCCGCGGCCCGGGCCAGTACGCGCACGGAAGATTCGTCCACACGTTGTCCCAGGTCTCGAAGGGCGCCACGCGCGCGAGGGCCGTGTTGTCGCGGTCCCAGACGCTCCAGTCCGTCGGCCACGAGGCGTCGTTGCACTCGACGGCCGTGTAGACCGCGTTGCCGTTCTCCTGGTCGGCCGCTGCCTCCGGGTGCGGCCCCGCCTGCTGGATGAGCGGCTTCGGGTCGCCCTTCAGATACGCGGACAGGGCCTGCGCACGCGAGGGCCAGTAGTCGTCGTAGTAGCCGGTCTGCAGGAACGCCCCCTGCAGCTGTGCGGGGCCCACCTTGCCGCCCGCCGGCTCGGCGGCGAGCTGCGCCCGCGCCTTCTCGTAGCTGCGCAGGACGTCGGCGGAGGACCTGCCGAGGCCGTACACCTTGTCGTGCCGGGCGACCCACGCGCGGAAGTCCGACCAGCGCCGCTCGAAGGCGACCGACTGGTCGAGGTTGTTCTGGTACCAGATCCCGTCCGGCTCGGGGTTCACCGCCGAGTCGAAGACCATGCGCCCCACGTGCGAGGGGAACAGCGTCGCGTAGAGCGCTCCGAAGTAGGTGCCGTACGACGCCCCCATGAAGGTCAGCTTCCGCTCACCGAGTGCGGCGCGCAGCACATCGAGGTCGCGGGCGTTGTTCAGCGACGTGTAGTGCCGCAGCGCGCTTCCCCCGTGCCGGACACAGCCGCGCACATAGGCCTTGGCCTCGGCGATGCGTTCCTTCTTGTACGACTCCGAGGGCGATGCCGGCGACTGCGCGGGGCCCCTCAGGAGGCGCTTGGGGTCCTGGCAGGAGAGCGGGGCCGAGCGGCCGACTCCGCGCGGGGCGTAGCCGACGAGGTCGTAGGCCGCGCCGATGCGCTTCCACTCGGGGAGCATGGACGCCAGCGGGAAGTACATGCCGGAGGCGCCGGGGCCGCCGGGGTTGTAGACGAGGGAGCCCTTGCGGGGGACCCTCCGCTTGGAGTTGTGCGGGTCCTTGCCGGACGCCTTCACCCGGCTGACGGTCAGCTTGATCTGCTTGCCGCCGGGGTGCGCGTAGTCGAGCGGCACCGTGACCGTGCCGCACTGCAGACTGCCCGGCACTTCCTGGTCCTTGGCGCAGACACCGAACCGGATGCCGGCGGCCGCGGCACGCCGGGCGGCCTCCGCGGTACCGCGTGCCTCGGCCGAGTCGGCGAAGAGCGGCCTGGCGGGGGCGGCGCCCGCGGGCGGTCCCCCCGCCGGTGCGGCGACGAGGGCGCTCAGGAGCACGGACCCGGCGGTTGAACAGAGGGCGATTGCTCTCATCGCGTATCCCTTCGGTGCGCGGCAGCGACAAAAGGGATGTTTGGTTCGGCGGTCGGCGAAGTAAAGCACCGGGCGCCGGTGTCGGCCCCAATGCTCCGATGCGCCCCCTAGAGATGCCGCTCGCGGTGGGCGAAGGCCGCACGCAGATCCGGCTCGGCGACCGCGCGGACACCGCGTACGGCGACGGAGGTGAGGTACGCGCGGTCGTCGCCGGCGGCATGCCGGGACAGGGTGGCGAGCAGCCGCTGCCCGGCGGGGGAGGCCCAGCGCGTGTAGGGGTGCACCTCGACCCGTGCGATGGCCAGGCAGCTCAGCGTGAGGATCAGGGGGAGCAGGAACCAGGCGGCGACCGGGCCCTGGCCCTCGGTGGCCTGGCCGGGGAGCAGCAGCGCGACCACGCCCAGGGCGGCGACGGCGGCCGCGGCGGCCTGGACCTGGCGGACGGCGCCGGCCACGGAGGTGCGGGCGCCGTCGGGCACGGCGAGCCCCGCCGCGACGAGACGCTCGGCCAGCCGGCGCACGGAGTCGGCCGCCGCGGTGGTCCGGCGGACCGGCGCTATCGGCGACTGTCCCGCCGGGCCTATCGCGCCCAGCACCGCGCGCTCCATGTCGTCCCGCCCGTCCGGGTCCACCACGGTCGCCCAGCCGGTGTGCGCGAGCAGCAGCCGGCGCTGGCGGGCCATCGACACCAGCGTCAGCTCGGCGACCCGGGCCGGGCCGCCGGACAGGAACGCGGCCTCGTACAGCGTCAGATCGTGCCCGCGGCCCGTGGACGAGTCGACGTTCGCGGCGCGCACGGCGGCCAGGCACAGCCGGGTGCAGGCCGTAGCGGCGGCGGCCCAGGCCGGCAGCAGAAGAAGGACCCAGAACATGGCGGATTTCTATGCGACCGGAGCAGGGAGGCGCCATGCCTTATTCACTATGTGGACGCGGGGTAGTGGGTATCGGACGTTCCGTTTGCACCGCGCGTCGACCCGCCCCGCCGGACACGTCCTAATTCTGCCCGTTTTCGCCCTCCGGCCTCGGGCTGGAGGCCGCCGGCGGCAGCGGATAGCCGTCGGAGGGAGTCACGGGCACGGGAGAGCTCGGGGAGGCCGTGGGGCCCGGCGGAGCGGGGGAGTTGGTGATCGGCGGTGTGCTCGCGCCGGCCGCGTCCCGGGCGAGGGCGTCGAAGTCGACGTATCCCGTGGCCTCCAGGACCTTGATGTGGTCGAGCACGGTGGTGTTCGCGTCCTCGGCGAGATCGCGCACGAGGGAGTTGCGGGTGCCGGCGCGGACCTGGGCGACGAGGGAGAAGACCTTGCCGTGGGCCATGCGGACGATGGTCGCGAACTGGCGGTCGTAGTCCTCGCCGTGCGCCGCGTTCAGGGTGGCCAGCCACTGGCGCTGCTGATCGTTCGGCTGGCTGGGCAGTTCGAGCCCGAGCCGTGCGGCGACGTCGCGGACGCGGGCGTCGAGGAAGGTGTGGCCCTCGATGAGGTGCTCGCCGGCGGTCTGTACGGCCTTCGTGGTGCCGCGTTCCTCGGCCTGCTGTCCCGCGGGCAGCTCCCAGAGCCCGGCCAGCCGGACCTTCGTGATGAACTCCCGGTCCAGCCCGGACAGCGGACCGAAGCTCGTCGACACGGTCCCCGTGTTCAGTGCGTCGAGACCGGTGCCGGCGCGGTCCGCGTACGACCAGATCGGAAAGATCAGCGCGATGAGCGTCGCCGTCAGACCGGCGACGATGACTCCTGTTCCACTGATCAGTCCGGCGCGGTTGATGGATCGCATGGTGTCTCCTGTTGCGGCACCGCACGCCAGTGCGCTTCGGGTGCGGATTCGCATGCTACTGCGGACGCAACGCCAACTGCCGTACGAGGAGACGGGGTTCAGGGGCCGGGAACGGGTGCCGGTTCCGGTGGATTTGTCGGGCGATGTACCGCCTGAAACCGGTATAAACCGGCTCGCGGATGTCCATGCCTGCGCGCTGGTGTTAGCCCGGGCACACTCGGCGGCGAGGGCTGCAGAGCACCGTCCCGTGGTGCCGCGGCTGCCGGTTCCACGGGTCGTCCCGGCCGGCGCCGTCAGCCGTCCGCGGGGCTGCGTACCGAATCATCCGCGCAGCAGGACTCTGCGGGTGGCGCGGGCCAGCCGGGCGGCGGGGTGCTGGGAGCGGGGCGCCGGGCCGGACCGGTCCAGCCACCAGTCACGCAGCCGGCGCCGGGTCTCCGCGTCCTCGGGCCGCCCGGCGAGGAGCAGGTGCTCGGCGAAGTCCAGCGCGTCGCGCCGGTAGCCGTCGGTCATGGGGTGCCGCTGCGCGTATCCGAGGAAGGCCGTCCGGTATGCCCCTTCGAGGATCTCCGGCAGTTCCGGGGCGACCTTCGCGACGACGTCGGCGCGCTTCGCGGCGAGTGCCCGCGCCTGCACCCCCAGCCGCGCCCGGTCGAACCCCTCCGGTACGGGTGTCCCCGCGACCAGCGCGGACAGCAGCGCGGTCTGCGCGAGCCCGAGCCGCTGGCGGGTGGCGTCCGTGGCAGGGCGCTCCGCCGCCGCGCCGGGGGCCTCCCGGGCCGCCTCGCCGCCGGACCCGGCCTCGGCCGCCGCCTTCCGCGCGGTCGTCGCGATCTTCACGGTGTCCCGTATCGCCGTCAGTTCGTTCTCCAGCTCCGCCGGGTCCGGGAAGTTCTCGTCCCGTTCCAGCAGGACCCCCGGCGGGGTGACCCGGGCCGCCAGGTCCGCGAGGATGTCGAGAACCGGGCGGGGGACCGGGTGGGCGTGGCTGTCGTGCCAGACGCCGTCCCGCTCGAAGCCGCCGGCGACATGGACGTAGGCGATGGCCTCGACGGGCAGCTCGTCGAGTGCCTTGGCCGGGTCCTCGCCGCGGTTGACGTGGTTGGTGTGGAGATTGGCCACATCGATCAGCAGGCGTACGCCGGTGCGGTCGGCGAGGTCGTACAGGAACTGCCCCTCGGTCATCTCCTCGCCCGGCCAGGAGATCAGCGCCGCGATGTTCTCGACGGCGAGCGGCACCGGCAGCGCCGCCTGCGCGATGCGGATGTTCTCGCACAGGACGTCCAGCGCGTCCCGGGTGCGCGGGGCCGGCAGCAGATGTCCCGCCTCCAGCTGGGCGGACGCGGTCAGCGGGCCGCCCGCGCGGACGAACGCGATGTGTTCGGTGACGAGCGGTGAGCCCAGTGCCCCGGCCCGCTCGGCGAGCGCGGTGAGCCGGGCCCCGTCGGGGCGGTCCGCGCCGCCGAGACCGAGGGAGACGCCGTGCGGCACCACCGTGACCCCGCGCTCGCGCAGCCGCAGCAGCGACTCGGGGAGGTGCCCGGGACAGACGTTCTCCGCCACGGCCTCGACCCAGTCGATGCCGGGCATGCGCTCCACGGCGTCCGCGATCTCCGGACGCCACCCGATTCCCGTCCCCAGTTGCAGCATGTCCCTGTCCCCTCCCGCGTCCCGTCCCGGTCAGACCCTGCGTGCCGTCTCCTCACGACGGATCCCTGCGAGGCGCCGGTGTACCGGCGTGACGGTGTCATGGCCCCGGCAGCCGCGGCCGAACCCGTCGGAGGGGACGTTCAGAGCAACATTTGAGGTTCCGCCGGCCCTGACGTCAGGGCCGGCGGAACCTCAGTGGGCCGTCGGGATCACCTCACCCGCCCGTCCGGCCGGCTCATCCCCCCTCGGGCCCAGGTCACCCCACCTGGCCGTCCGGATCACCGGTCGGCTCCGGTCGGTTCGTGTTGACCTCGCCGGGCGGCGGGGGTGACGGTTTCGAGGACACATCGGGGTCGCCGCTCGCCTCCGCGGGCGGTGCCGAGGGGGGCGACACCCCGACGCTCGGCGGCGGGGGGCCGGTCGGACTGGCCGTCGCCAGGGCCGCCGTGTCGTTGGCGATGGCGTCGAAGTCGACGTTGCCGGTCTTCTCCAGCACCGTGATGTGGTCGAGCACGGTCTGGTTGGCGTCCGAGGCCAGCTGCCTCACCAGTGTGTTGCGGGTGCTGTTGCGCACCGCGCCGATGGCCGGAAAGATCTTGCCGTGCGCGGACCGCAGCAGGTTCGCGAACTTGCGCTCGTACTCCTGCCCCTGAGCCGCCGTCAGCTCGCGCAGCCAGCCCTGCTGTTGTTCGTTCGGCTGGTTCGGCAGCTCGACGCCGAGGTTGGCGGCGACGATCCGCACCCGCCTGTCGAGGTCGGTGTGGCCGACGATCAGGTGGTCGCCCGCCTCCTTGATCGCCTTGCTGGGGGCCCGTTGGATCGCCTGCTGTCCGGCCGGCAGCTCCCACAGGCCGGCGAGCCGTACGCGCACGATCAGGTCGCGGTCGGATGCGGTGAGCGGACCCCATCGGGTGTTCACCGTCCCGGCCGCCAGATTCGCCGGGCCCGTGCCCGCGCGGTCGGCGTACGACCACACGGGGAACGCGAGCGCGCCGACGGTGGCGACGAGGGCCGCGATGACGAGGGCCGTACCGTTGATACGCCGCAAATGTGCCTCCCGGGGCAGACCAACTGGTCGTTGGGAACCTGTACATGGCCAGTGCCAGGAGATACGCGGGGGACGGCTGTGATGTTCAAACCCGTCCGTACCAAAAATCTTGGACAGGATCGTACGGCGGGTCAGCGCCGCAGCGGCCACTTCTCCGGCTCCCGTCCCAACAGCCGCAGCGCCTCCTCCAGCGGGTCGGCCCCGTGGGGCACGGCGAGCGCGGGGGCGAACGCGAAGCCGGGGCCGCGGCCCGCCGGATCCGCGGGCACCCGCCGGGCGACGGCCGCCGCCGCGGCGAGCACGTGGTCCGGCAGCTCGACCCGCACACCGAGTGCGGCGGCCACGTCCCAGGCGTGCACCACGTAGTCGATGAAGTGGAAACCGAGAGCCGTCCGCCCGGGGAATCCGGCGCCGAGCTCCGGCAGGACGAACTCCCTTTCCGTCACGCCCGGTTCGGCGAAGGCGGTCAGCGCCGCTGTCGCCGCCGCCCGATACATCCGCCCCGGCTCGCTCATGTCCTCCGGCAACCGCCAGTACGCCGCGTTGCGTCCCGCTCCTCGCGCGGCCGCGGCGAACCCGTGGTGCTGGGCGGCCATATGCGCCACCAGCCGGCGCAGCGTCCACCCCGCACAGGGCGTATCCCGCTCCCAGTCGGCCCCCTCCGCCAGCTCGACGACACGCAACGACTCGTGCACGGCGATCCGGTCGAGTTCGACGATGTCCGTTTCCGTGGTGGTCATGTGCGGTCTCCTCCTGGCTGAATGGCCGCTAGCGGGCGGTGGTGTTGATCAGGTGGTCCGCGTGCGCCCAGATGTCCGCCGCGTCGAACCGCTCGGTCTCCCATCCCTCCGACCGCAGCACCCCGTGACCGTGATGGGCCCGCACGATCCGCACATGGTCGGGCCGGCCGACGAACTCCTTCAGCCCCGCCCGGCCGGTCCACACCGAGACGGAGCCCGAGCGCCGCCGGAGCGGGTCGGCCCACAGCCACATGCCGATCGCGCCAGGCGTGGCGGGCCAGGTCCGGCGAAGCCGCAGTCCGGCGAGCGCGACGGACCAGGACCGGCGGAAGGTGTCCGCGGTGAAGTCGGTGAAGCCGACCACCACCGGTTCGTCGGGAGAGCCCGTGTCGGGGCCCGGCTGCCAGGCGGAGCGGAGGATCAGTCGTCGGTGTCGCATGGCCCGAGCATAAAACTAACCGACCGATCGTGCTATTTGTTTTACGGAACGGTGTCCGGACGCCGAGCCGTCGTACGCGGTGCCTCGGCTCAACTCCCGCCGCACCTCTGCCGATCAGGAGACTTCGGGCACCAGCGAGGGATCTGTCGCCGCCATGCGCAGCCGGGAGGTGATGGCGACGCGGGCCCGGCGGTACACGGTCGTCGTCTCGTCGTGCAGCACCGAGACGGCGTTGGCCGCCTCCATCAACGCGATCAGTTCGAAGGCGAGTTGAGGCGCGTCCGTGTCGGGGCGGAGGTCCCCGGCGTCGCGTGCCTCCGTGAGGGTGCGCTCCACATGGGCGGTCCAGTCGCTCTGGGCACGTACGACCGCGTCGTGCACGGGGCCGGGCCGGGCGTCGAACTCGGCCATGACCTCGTAGAAGAAGCAGCCGCCGGGGAAGACGCGGCCCCGGGAGTAGTCCAGCCACAGCTCGCACAGCTGTCGGACCCGGGCCACTCCGGCCGGAGTCTGGGCCGCGGGCCGGATCACCTGCTCGACATGAATGCGTTTCGCCTCGCGCACCGTTGCCAGTTGCAGCTCCTGCTTGGAGCCGAAGAGCGCGAAGACCCCGCTCTTGCTGAGCTGTAGTTCGGTGGCCAGCCGCCCGACGGACAGCGCCTCGAGCCCTTCGACGGAGGCGATGTCGACCGTGCGGCGGAGGACCAGCTGGCGTGTGCGGTTCCCCCGTTCGACCCTGCCGTCCAGCCGGGTCCCGGCCATCGTGACCTCCATGCATCGCTTCAGGGATGTGCGGAAAGCCTAGCTCGCGGGGGTGGTTCAGGCGGCGAGGAGCAGGCCGGCGCTGACGCGTACGACGACGGTGGTGGACCTGCCCGGTCTGCTCACCCTCATGCGCGGCGGCCGACTGCCCCGCGAGGACCGCGGCGGCCGACTGGCGCGTCAGTTGCGCAGGGCCGGATGGTCCGCCACCACCGTGCAGGAACCCGGCGCGATCTCGGTGAAGCCCGCGTCACGGACCAACGGGAGCCCGGAGGCGAGGAGTTCGCTCCAGTCGGCCGCCGCGGCGGTGCGGACCGCGAGGGGGAAACCGGCGTCGCGCCAGGCCGCCCGCTCCTCGTCCGACAGCTCCCACCAGGCCAGTTGGGCGCCGTGGCCGGTCTGGGCCATCGCCTTGCCGGCGGACATGTCCAGGTCGGGGCTCAGCCACAGCACGGGTGTCGTCGCGTCGGCCTCGACCGGCGGCTCCGGGTCGTCGAGGTCCGTGCCGGAGACCTGGAGCCGGGCCAGCTCCTTGGGCCAGCCGTCCAACGGGACCGGCGGGAAGACACGGACCTCGGCCGCCTTGCCGGTCACCGTGATGCCGGGCAGCGCCTCGGCCCGCCGCCACTCGGCGCCGCGCGCCCGCCGGACCACCTTGCGGATCCGGGCGTCCTGCCAGTCCCGCATGAGCTGCGCCCACTCGCCGTCGCCGACCGACCGCTCGTCGCCGAGGATGGTCAGCACCGCGCGCGCGGCGGTCTCCAGCGCGTCCGTGCGCGCCGGGGGACCGGCCTTCTCGATGCGCACGACCAGGGGCAGTACGAACTGCGGGGCCTCGTCGCGCGCGGTGCGCTCGGAACGGAAGGGGCTGTCGCCGGGGGTGGGAACGGCGCTCGGGTCACTGGTCACGCCGTCCAGTCTGCCAGGCGGAAGATCGGCGCCCGTGCGAGCGGTCGCACGTACGAGCGAGGGCGCGGTCAGCCCGAACAGGCGGTGCGCTGTGCCTCCTGCCACTCGCAGACGGGGCACAGCGTGATCCCCTTCCGCGACTCCGGGTACTCGGTCGGCTTCCGGCACAGTACGCATGCGGCGAACGGCGGTCCGTCCGCCGCGGGGGCCGGGTCCAGGGCCGGTTCGGGACCGGTGCCGCAGTAGTCGCTCATGGTTCCAGCGTAAGACGGCCGCCGGAGCCGCCGGCGGCCGCGGGACCGCCCTGGCCTGTGGACGGCCCCGCCGCGGGACCGCCGCCTACGGCTGACGGTTCGTCGTCGCCCCGATCAGCTCGGACACCCGGACGAACCGGAAACCCCGCTTCCGGAGCTCGGGCACGATCGTCCGTACGGCCTCCTCGGTCACCGGAGCGGCACTGCGCGTGCAGTGCATGACGACGACGGAACCCGCCCGCACCCCGTCGAGCACCTGCCGCGCCACGGCATCCGCGTCCGTCGCGAACGCGTCCCCGCTCACCACGTCCCACTGCACGGCCGTCACACCGATCGCGCTCAGCGTGCGCAGCGCCCGCTGGTCGTAGCACCCGCCGGGGAAGCGGAAGTACGGCATCGGATCCGGCACGCCCGCCTTGCGGAAGGCGGCGTACGCGCGCTCCACGTCGGACCGCATCCGGTCCTCGCGCACGGTCGGCAGCCCGTAGCAGTCACCGGTGAAGGCGTAGTGGCTGTACGAGTGGTTGGCGACCTCGAACAGCGGGTCCCGTCCGATGTCCCGGGCCTCCCTCGGGTACTCGTCGGCCCACCGTCCCGTCATGAACACCGTGGCCGGGACCTTCAGGCCGCGCAGGGTGGCGATCAGCTGAGGATTGTCGAAGTGCTCGCCCGCCGCGGCCCGCGGCCCCTGATCCGCGGTCATGTCCGCGTCGAAGGTGAGCGCGACGGTCTTGTCCCGCGTCCGGGGACCGTTCTTGAAGACCGGGGTGAGACCGGCGGGGCCGGGGGCGAGGGTCGGATGAGCCGAGGGGGCGGTCGCCGACGGGCGCGCGGAGTGGGCCTGCGCCGACGGACGGCCGGTGTGCGGGGAGCCGGGGGCTCCGCAGGCGGCCAGGGCGGTGCCCAGGACACAGACGGCGGCAATGCGTCGTACAAGAATGATCACCGGATGAAGATATCCGGGTAAATCAGACTAATCGGCCATCGGGCGGGCGCGCCGAGCCGGTCCGAGGGCGAAGTCACCCGCCCAGCCGGATTCAGCGGTCCTTCGACAGCCGGTTGCGGCACTCCGTCACATCGAAGTCCCCCTTGGGGTACTGCGGGTCCAGCGCCTCCAGGTGTTCCAGGAGGAGCTTGCTGATCGCCCAGTTGCGGTACCACTTGCGGTCGGCGGGGACGACGTACCAGGGGGTCACCGAGCAGCGTTCGAGGGCGAGCTCGTAGGCCTCCTGGTAGGCGGGCCACAGGGCGCGCTCGTCGATGTCCCCCGGGTTGAACTTCCAGTGCTTGTCGGGGTTGTCCAGGCGTTCCAGGAGGCGGCGCCGCTGCTGCGCGTACGAGATGTGCAGGAAGCACTTGATCACGGTCACGCCGTCGTCCGCGAGGGCCTTCTCGAAGTCGTTGATCTGGCCGTAGCGGGCCTCGATCTCGGCGGGCGGCGCCAGTTCGCGGACGCGTCCGATCAGGACGTCCTCGTAGTGCGAGCGGTCGAAGATGCCGATCTCGCCGGGCTGCGGGAGCGCCCTTCTGATCCGCCAGAGGAAGGAGTGCTTGCGCTCCTGCTGGGTCGGCGCCTTGAACGACCTGATGCGGCAGCCGGACGGATTGAGGGGCCCGATGACGTGCTTGACCGTGCCCCCTTTGCCGCTGGTGTCCATGCCCTGCAGGACCAGCAGGATCCGGCGCGGGTCACCTGCCGTGGCGCCGGCCCACAGACGTTCCTGCAGGCCGGCGAGGCGTTCGCCCAGCCGGGCGGTGGCCTCGAGACCGGCGGCCTTGTGTGCGGGCCCGCCGGGCGTGCCCTCGGCGTCGTACGAGGCGAGGTCGACGCGGGCCCCCTCGGGGACGCGCAGCAGCCGGCCCACCCGGTCGGGCGCCTTCCCGGGCGCCGCATCCGGCCTGGCCTTGTCCTTCTCCTTCTTGGCCTTCTTCTTGGTCTTGGCCACCACGCACCCCTTTCCGGCTGTCTCCCTCGATCCTGCGCCGGGGGCCGGGCACCCGCTACTCGCCGGAGTCCCAGAGACCGGTGCGGTACGCGCCGACGAGGGCCCGGATGCGGCCCAGCGCCTCGGCGGCCGGCTGCGGGGCCGGCCGGCGCCCGTCGCGCAGCCGCAGGGCGACCTGGCCGGCGGCGGCCTCCCGGGCGCCGATCACCGCTTGGTACGGCACCAGCCGGGCGGCACGGACGCGGGCGCCGAGGGTGCCCTGCTCCGGGCCGGCGAGCCGGGCGCGCAGCCCCTGGTCGAGACACCGCCGGACCAGTCCCGCGGCCTGGTCGGTCTCGGCCTCGGAGACCGGGAGGACCACCAGCTGGGTGGGGGCGAGCCAGGCCGGGAAGGCGCCGCCGTGCACCTCGATGAGGTGGGCCACGGCCCGCTCCAGGCTGCCGATGACGCTGCGGTGGACCATGACCGGGCGGTGCTTGGCGCCGTCGGGGCCGATGTAGTGCAGGTCGAACCGCTCCGGCTGGTGGAAGTCGACCTGCACGGTGGACAGGGTCGACTCGCGGCCGGCCGCGTCGGTGATCTGGACGTCGATCTTGGGTCCGTAGAACGCGGCCTCGCCCTCGACCGCCTCGTACGGCTCACCCGAGCGGTCCAGTACGTCGCGCAGCAGCGCGGCGGACTTCCGCCACAGTTCGGGGCCGGCGACGTACTTGCCGCCGGGTCCCGGGAGCGAGAGACGGTAACGGGCCGGGCGGATGCCGAGCGCGGCATAGGCTGCGCGGATCAACTCCAGTGCCGCGGCGGCCTCTTCGCCGGCCTGGCCGGGGGTGCAGAAGACGTGTGCGTCGTTGAGCTGGATGGCTCGAACCCGGGTCAGCCCGCCGAGTACGCCGGACAGCTCCGAGCGGAACATGCCGCCCAACTCCGCCATTCTGAAGGGGAGTTCGCGGTAGCTGTGAGGGCGGGAGCGGTAGATGACCGCGTGATGCGGACACAGACTGGGCCGCAGGACGACCTGCTCGCCGCCCTGTTCCCCGCCGAGGTCCATGGGCGGGAACATGTCCTCGCGGTAGTGCGACCAGTGCCCGGAGATCTCGTACAGCTCCCGTTTGCCGAGGACCGGCGAGTACACGTGCTGATAGCCGGCCCGGCGCTCCGCCTCGCGCACGTACTCCTCCAGCGCGTGCCGGACGGCCGCGCCGTCCGGCAGCCAGTACGGCAGCCCGGCGCCCAGCAGGGGGTCGGTGTCGAACAGGTCCAGCTCACGGCCGAGTCTGCGGTGGTCGTTCATCGTGGTCTCCTCGCGGTGGAGCGGGCGAGTGACCGCACGGCGAAGCCCCGGGGCACTCGCCCCGGGGCTTCGGACTCAGGTCAGCAGTCAGCGCGCCGGGACACTCTCCGGCGTCGTCGTCCGTACTGCGGCGCGCTTCATGGCCGGGACCGTAGCAGGACGCGAGGGGCCCGGGCACGGGATTATTCGGCCGCGCCCCGCCCGGGTGCCGTGACCGGCGCCATCGGCCTAGCGGCGCCAGGGGCCCGTCACCGCGAAGGTCGTCCCCGGGGTGTAGCAGTTCACGTACATCGTGCGGCCGTCCGGGGAGAAGGTGACGCCGGCGAACTCGCCCCATTCCGGGGCCTCGGGCGTGCCGATGTTCTGGGCGCCGCGGGCCATCGCGTACACCTCACCGCGCCGCGTCACGCCGAAGACGTGCTGGGCGCCGTTGCCGTCCTCGCAGACCATGAGGCCGCCGCTCGGGGCGAGGCAGATGTTGTCCGGGGACTCGCCCGGGAGCTGTACGTCGGTGTCCGGGCCGAAGACGATCACCAGGGTGAGACGGCGCGCCGACGGGTCGTAGCGCCAGATCTGCCCGAAGTGATCCGCGGCCGAACCCTCCACGCTGTGCGCGAAGGAGGAGACGAAGTAGACGGACTTCCCGCCCCAGTAGCAGCCCTCCAGCTTCTGCGCGTGCGTGATGCCCTTCGGCCCGAAGTCCTGCAGCCGGACGGGGGTCTGGGTGGCGAGCGGGTCCGGTACGTCCACCCACTCGATGCCCTCGAAGGTGGCGCCCGTCTCCTGGATGGAGGACAGGTCGGGCACGCCGGGCACGCGCATCGCCTGGAGTCTGCCGCCCGCGCGCAGTGAACCGGTCCCGCCCTCGGGCTTGTTGGGCAGGAAGCGATAGAAGAGTCCGAAGGGCTTGAGGAACGCGTCCTCGGTCTCGTAGACGATCCCGCGCTTCGGGTCGACCGCGATCGCCTCGTGCTGGAAGCGGCCCATCGCCGTGAGCGGTACGGCTCCGGTGCGGCGCGGGTCGGCCGGGTCGACCTCGAAGATGAAGCCGTGGTCCTTCGTGTAGCCGTTGGTGCCGGCCTTGTCCTCGGTCTCCTCGCAGGTCAGCCAGGTACCCCAAGGCGTGGGGCCACCGGCGCAGTTGACGGCCGTACCGGCGATGGCGACGCGCTCGGACAGCACGTGCCCGTGCTTGTCCAGCGTCAGGGCCGTACAACCGCCCTTGCCCATCGGGTCGTACGTGATCCCCTCGATCGTCGGGACCGCGTACTTCGCCGTGACCCGGTTCTCGTGGTTGCGGACGAGGTGGACACCGCCGTGGGGGCCCGCGAAGGCGGACATGCCGTCGTGGTTGCTGGGTACCGTGCCCTCGCCGGACCGGAGTGGGTCGCCCTCGCGGGACAGCACCCGGTAGCGGAAACCTTCCGGCAGGTCGAGCAGGCCGTTCGGGTCGGGGATCAGCGGGCCGTAGCCGTGGTGGCCGAGGTCCTGCGCGGCGGCGGTGCCCGCGAAGAGCTCGGAGAGGTTTCCGGCGAAGGCGATCGAAGCGCCCAGCACACCGGTGCGCGCGAGCATCTGACGTCGTGTTGCGGACATGGGGCAACCTTCCTGCTGGCGGACAGGATTGTGACCCGCCTGTGTGTATCACGGGGGCGAGACTGCCGTAACCCGTAACACGTGTCACGTACGAAGACCGGCCGCTCAGAGCGGCTGCGGGGGAGCGGGGTCGGCGGACTGGCGGGGCGTCCGCGGGGGCTCCGGGCCGGCGGAACCGCGCGGGACGGGCGGGGACTCCGGCCCGGTGGGCTCGCCGCCGGGTGCCTGCGGAGGCTCCGCGCCGGCGGTGTCCGGCTGGTCCGGCATCCGCTCCGCCTGGGCGGGCGCCTGCCCAGGCGCCGACGGGTCCTGCGGTACGGGCGCCGGCGGACTCTGCGGTACGGGCCCCTGCGTCGCCTGGGCCCGTTCCAGGAAGCGGAGCAGCTCCACGGGGAAGGGCAGGACGAGGGTGGAGTTCTTCTCGGCGGCGACGGCGACCACGGTCTGCAGCAGGCGCAGTTGCAGGGCCGCGGGCTGCTCGGACATCACCCCGGCGGCCTCCGCGAGCTTCTTGGAGGCCTGGAGTTCGGCATCGGCGTTGATGATCCGGGCCCGCCGCTCACGGTCCGCCTCCGCCTGGCGGGCCATCGACCGCTTCATCGTCTCGGGCAGCGACACGTCCTTGATCTCCACCCGGTCGATCTGCACACCCCACCCGATGGCCGGACTGTCGATCATCAACTCCAGCCCCTGGTTGAGCTTTTCCCGGTTGGAGAGGAGGTCGTCGAGATCGCTCTTGCCGATGATCGAGCGCAGTGACGTCTGCGCCATCTGGGAGACCGCGAAACGGTAGTCCTCGACCTGGATGACAGCGTCGGCCGCGTCGATCACCTTGAAGTAGATGACCGCATCCACCCGGACCGTCACGTTGTCCCGGGTGATGCCGTCCTGCGCCGGCACCGGCATCGTCACGATCTGCATGTTGACCTTGCGCAGCTTGTCGACGAAGGGCACCACCAGGGTGAATCCGGGGCCGCGTGCCTGGCCCACCAGACGCCCGAGCCTGAGGACCACTCCGCGCTCGTACTGCTTCACGACCCGCGCCGCCGCCGCGACGTACACGAGACCGGCGGAGCCGGCTGCCGCGCCCGCGACCAGCAGTTCCTGGAGCATGACGACCCCCTTCCGAGGCGGCCGAATGCCTGACGCATCCACTTTACGCCGCGCGATGACGCCCTCCGGGGGTCCGGAACCGGGCGACATGGGAGGGGCCCCGGGAAAGGGCAGGGCCGGGCCCGCCGTGCGGCGGGCCCGGCCGAGGGCCGTGCGGGGGCGGATACGGGTCAGGTCACCGGCGTGACCTTCACCGGCTCGGTCCCGGCCGTGCTGTGCCGGGTCGCCCAGTTCTCCAGGGCGACCCGACAGGCGTGATCCAGGTGGTGCAGCCCGGACAGGTTCAGCTCGACCGGCCGGTCCTGCGGCAGCGCCTCCAGGCTGTCGAGGATCTTCGGCAGCCGCAGGAAGGTCGCGTTGCCCGACAGATGCGCCTGGACGGGTCCGGCCCCCTTGTCTATGACTTCGAGCCGGACGTGCGAGGCCTCCCAGGCGGTCTTGACGATGGCCAGCGCGAGCCCGATCAGCACGCCCTCGAACATGCTCACGGCGACGATGGACACGGCGGTGACGATCAGGATCAGGGCCTCGCCCCGGTGCTCGCGCCACAGTTCGGCTATCTCGCGCAGCGGGATGAGCTTGTAGCCCGCGTACACGAGGATGCCCGCGAGGGCGGGCAGCGGAATGAGGCCGAGCGCGGCCGGCAGCAACGCGGCGAAGAGCAGCAGCCAGACGCCGTGCATGACCCGGGACGCCTTCGTGCGGGCGCCGGCCTGGACGTTCGCCGCGCTGCGTACGATCACGGCGGTCATCGGCAGTGCGCCGAGCAGCCCGCAGATCGTGTTGCCCGCGCCCTGCGCCATCAGCTCCTTGTCGTACTGGGTCCGCGGCCCGTCGTGCAGCCGGTCGACGGCGGCGGCACTGAACAGGCTCTCCGCCGAGGCGATGAGCGTGAAGGCCAGGATCGTGCCGAGGAGGCTGATGCCCGCCAGTTCCCCGAAGGCGTCGAGGGGCGGCGGCTGGAGCGAACCGAGCAGTCCCCGCACCTCCACCGTGGCGACCGGCAGGGAGAACACCAGGGTGATCAGCACGGCCAGGACGACCGCGGCGAGCGGCGCCGGCACCACGCGTATCCGCTCCGGCAGCCGCCGCCACAGCACGAGGACGAAGACGGTGCCCACGCCGAGGGCGAGCGAGGCGAGCGACTCGGCGCTCCCGGCGGCCTTGACGACGGCCGCCGGCAGTCCGACGAGCTTGTCCGGGCCGGAGGCGGGAGCCGTCAGGCCCGCCATCGAGTAGAGCTGGCCCGCGATCAGGACGAGCCCGATCCCGGCCAGCATGCCCTCGACGACGGCCACCGAGATCGCGCGGAAGTAGCGCCCCAGCTTCAGGGCGCCCATGGCGAGTTGGAGCACCCCGGTGGCGAGCACGATCACCCCGAGCACCGGGAGTCCGAACTCGCGCACCGCCTCGAAGACCAGCACGGTCAGCCCCGCGGCCGGCCCCGACACCTGCAGACTGCTGCCGCGCATCAGTCCGGTGACGATACCGCCCACGATGCCGGTGACCAGCCCGAGTTCGGCCGGCACGCCGGACGCGACGGCGACGCCCACACACAGCGGCAGGGCGACGAGGAAGACGACGATCGAAGCGGCGAAGTCCTGCCGCAGATACGGGAATTTCTTGATGTGGGGGATATTCATGGCGGCACTCACAGCGCTTCGAAGGTGCCGGTGTCCGGACGGTGTTCCCGGACGGCGCCGGTGTGCACCTCGTAGTACCAGGCGTGCAGGCGTAGTTGACCATCCGTCAGCTTGTCGGCCACGCACGGGTAGGCGCGCAGCCTGAGCAGCTGGGTCAGGATGTGGCTCTGCACCGCGTCCGTCACGGCCGGGTCCTCGGCCGCTCCTTCTGGACGTGGTGTGGCGTGGGTCAGCCAGTCGCGCACGGCGGGTACGGCGGTCAGGTCGTCACCGCGCACCAGGGCGCCGACGGCACCGCAGTGCGAGTGGCCGCAGACGACCACGTCGGTGACGCCGAGCACCTCCACCGCGTACTCGATGGTGGCCGCCTCACTGGTCGGCCGGGAGGCGTACGCGGGCACGATGTTCCCGGCGGTGCGCAGCTCGAAGAGCTCGCCCGGCCGGGCACCGGTGATCAGGGCGGGGACGACGCGGGAGTCCGAGCAGGTGATGAACAAGGCCTGCGGCGACTGTCCGTGGGCCAGTGGGGCGAACTCCTCGGGGCGCTGTCCGTGCGCGCGGGCATGATCGATGAGGGGTTGCATGACAGGTCCTCCTGGCGCGCCTCGATGGCGCGTCGGCTAACAGAACGGAGTGTGGGGGGTTCACGCTCCGGTCAGCAGCGGAAGACCTGAAGTGCCGCTGGGGAATGGGCGGTCGAGGATCTCGACGCGCGCTGGTGCACGTCCGCGAGCGGGGTCACCGGGTAGGCCGAGGCCGGGTCGTGCTCCAGCAGGGAGCCCTTGGGCGGCTGGGGAACGCGGTCCTCGGTGCGGCTCCGGTCGCGGGCGGCGAGGGGCGGCGCGATCTTCTGCGGATGCTCGGCCTCGCCGCAGGAGATGACCTCGTTCGTGTGTACGGACGCGAATGCCTCATCGGGTCCGAAAAGTTGCAGAGCGAGGAGGACGACGGCGAGGACCGAGAACAGTGTGCGGCTCTTCGTACCTCGCATCATGCGCCCTCCTCCCGCTGTCTCTCCCGACACGTCAACAACCACGCTAGCGTGGCAAGTTGTTTGCAGGGTTAACTTAACGTTTCACCCTGAAGAGAGCCTGAAACGGCCGGGAAGGCGAGTGGCGGGATTTCGTCCACCGGAAGTCTCTTTCCGGACAGAGATAATCCCGTGAGGGTGAAGCGGGTCCGTTCAGACCCCTTCTACGAGCCCCTTGGCGTCCCGGGCCAGCGCGGTGAGGCGCGATATCGCACGAAAGTACTTCTTCCGGTAGCCGCCGTTCAGCATTTCCTCGCTGAAGAGGCTGTCGAAAGGCATTCCGGAGGCGAGAACCGGCACCTCGCGGTCGTAGAGCCGGTCGGCGAGCACCACGAGCCGCAGCGCGGTCGACTGGTCGGGGACCGGCTGCACATCGGTGAGGCAGACGGCCCTGAGGTCGTCGGTCAGCGCGCCGTACCGGCTGGGGTGCACGCGTGCGAGGTGGTCGAGCAGATGCGGGAAGTCGTCGAGCGAGGCCCCCGGAGTGGCGTAGGCGGCCTTCGCGACCTGTTCGTCGGAGAACGGCGCCGGGGCCTCGGGCAGCCCGCGGTGGCGGTAGTCCTCACCGTCGATGCGCAGCGGGCGGAAGTGCGCGGACAGCCCCTGGATCTCGCGCAGGAAGTCGGCTGCCGCGAACCGGCCCTCGCCGAGCTTGCCCGGCAGGGTGTTCGACGTGGCCGCGAGCGCGACCCCCGCGTCGACCAGCTTGCCGAGGAGTGTCGAGACGAGGACGGTGTCGCCCGGGTCGTCCAGCTCGAACTCGTCGATGCACAGGAGCCGGTGTCCGGAGAGCGTCTGCACGGTCTTCTGGAACCCGAGCGCGCCGACCAGGTTCGTCAGCTCCACGAACGTGCCGAAGGCCTTCAGCTCGGGCTCGGCCGGGGTCGCGTGCCACAGGGAGGCCAGCAGGTGGGTCTTGCCGACGCCGTAGCCGCCGTCGAGGTAGACCCCGCGAGGGCCGGCCGGGGCCTTCTTCGGGGCCTTCCCGAAACCGAACAGTCTCCGCTTGCCGGCGCCGGTGGCCCCCGCCCCGCCGAGCCCGGCCGCGAAGCCGCTGAGGACGTGCACGGCCTCGGTCTGGCTGGGCTGGTTCGGGTCCGGGAGGTACGTGGCGAAGCGGACCGAGTCGAAGCGCGGCGGCGGCACCATCTCGGCCACGAGCCGGTCCGCGGGGACGTGCGGCTCGCGGGCGCACAGGGACAGGGGAGCCGCTTCGGCTATCGGGCTGAGGCCGGCTGCGGCGGAGGAGGACGACACGGTTCCCCACTCTAGAGCCCGTGCCACACTGCAGGACATGCGACGCCTGTTCCCTGTGACCGACGAAACAGCAGCCCAGGCCTCGAGCGGGGCCCCTGAGACGGATGTGACGGACCGCGAATGGGGGCTCCAGGAGCTGGCGGAGGCCTACGCCTACCCGGACGTCCGCGAGCCGTGGCTGCGCGCCAACATGGTGTCCACGCTGGACGGCGCGGCCCAGCACGAGGGCCGCTCCCAGCCCATCTCCTCTGCCACCGACATGCGGATCTTCGGCACCCTGCGCGGTCTCGCGGACGTGGTGGTGGTGGGTGCGGAAACGGTACGCCAGGAGGGTTACCGCCCGGCACGCGCGCGTGAGGCCTTCGCGGCGCTCCGGGAGACCGCCGGGCAGGGCCCCGCGCCCGCCATCGCCGTGGTGAGTGCCGGCATGGACCTGGACTACTCGCTTCCGCTCTTCACCTCGCCCCTGGTGCCCACGCTGGTGCTGACCGGAGCCGCGGCGGACCCCGGCCGGGTCGCCGCCGCGGAGAAGGCCGGCGCGGAGGTGGTCTTCGCCGGGGACGGCATGGGCGTCGACCCGGCCCGCGCCGTACAGGCCCTCGGCGACCGTGGCATGACCCGGCTGCTGACCGAGGGCGGGCCGCGGCTGCTGGGCCAGCTGATCGCCGCCGGGGTGCTCGACGAGCTGTGCCTCACGCTCTCGCCGCTGCTCACGGTGGGCAGCGCCCAGCGGATCGCGGGCGGCCCCGCGCTCGCCGTACCGGCCCACTTCGAACTGGCGTCCCTGCTGGAGGAGGCCGGGTTCCTGTTCGGCCGGTACCGCCGGACCTGACACGCTGGCGGAATAGATCGTTCCGTTTCGTCTCCGCTGGGCACACTAAATCTCGCGGTACCCGTGCGATTACGGGGCAGGATGGTTTCCGCAGGGCTGCGACCCGCCCCCGGAAGCCGCGAGGCCGTGGACGGTCCACGGAATCCGCGGGGGCGCGGCACGGCCCTGGCACGGGACGAAGAGACGCAGGGACGAGGGGCCGCGCGGCCCCCGGAGGAGACAGGGCCCGAAACGGCCCTCGGAGGAGAAGGGCGCCTGTCGTGTTCACAAGCGTATTGATGATCGAGAAGGCCCTGACGTCCGCCGACGTGGAGTTCGTCACGACCTTGCACGGCGACGAGGCGGTTTCCTTCCACGTGCTGCTCCAGCCCCGCGGCGACCAGGCGGACCGCCTGCTGCGGGCCATCGACGACGTCGCCCTCGGTGAGCTGGACGAGGCGGCCCGCGAGAACGAGACGCCGGAGGGCGAAGCGGCGGCAGGGCAGGGACAGAAGGCGCTGGAGATCTCCCTGATCGCCCTGCGCGCGGCCGGCAGCGCGGCCGAGGGACGGCTGATCGAGGAGCACCCGCTGGACGCGCTCAAGGCCCTGGTCGGCGAGATCGACGCCGACGAGGTCATCGTCCTGACCGACCCGCACTACGTGGAAGAGTTCTTCCACCGTGACTGGGCCTCCCGGGCCCGCCACAAGGTGGGCGTACCGGTGCTGAAACTGTTCTCGCACAGCAAGGCATAGGCTGGCCCCCGCGTATCCGTCGTCGTACCGCTTGGGGAGAACACGCATGGCACCCGGCCTTCCTACCGCCATGGACCGACCGCACTTCATCGGGATCGGCGGAGCCGGGATGTCGGGCATCGCGAAGATCCTCGCCCAGCGCGGAGCCGAGGTGGCCGGCAGTGACGCCAAGGAGTCCGCGACCGCCGAGGCCCTGCGCGCGCTGGGCGCGACGGTGCACATCGGACACGCGGCCGGCCATCTGGCGCCCGACGCCACGTGCGTCGTCGTCTCCTCGGCGATCCGCCCGGACAACCCGGAGCTGGCCCGCGCCGCGGAGCTGGGCATCCCCGTCGTGCACCGCTCGGACGCCCTGGCCCGGCTGATGGACGGCCTGCGCCCGATCGCGGTCGCGGGCACCCACGGCAAGACGACGACGACCTCCATGCTGGCGGTGTCCCTGTCCACCCTGGGTCTCTCGCCCTCCTACGCCATCGGCGGGGACCTGGACGCCCCCGGCTCGAACGCCCTGCACGGCGAGGGCGAGATCTTCGTGGCCGAGGCCGACGAATCGGACCGCAGCTTCCACAAGTACGCGCCCGAGGTGGCGATCGTGCTGAACGTGGAGCTGGACCACCACGCCAACTACGCGTCGATCGACGAGATCTACGAGTCCTTCGAGACGTTCGCGGAAAAGATCGTCCCCGGCGGCACCCTGGTGATCAACGCGGACCACGAGGGCGCCCGCGAGCTCACGCGCCGGCTGCCGGACTCCGTGCGCACGGTGACGTACGGCGACGCGGCCGACGCCGACGTGCGGGTGCTGTCCGTCACCGCCCAGGGGCTGAAGAGCGAGGTCACGGTCGCGTTCGACGGCGCGCCGCTCACCTTCACGGTCTCCGTGCCCGGCCGGCACTACGCGCACAACGCGGTGGCGGCGCTGGCGGCGGGTGTCGCGCTCGGCATCCCGGCCGCCGAGCTGGCCCCGGCGCTGGCGTCCTACACCGGTGTGAAGCGCCGTCTCCAGCTCAAGGGCGAGGAGGCGGGCGTCCAGGTCATCGACTCCTACGCGCACCACCCGACCGAGATGACGGCGGACCTGGAGGCGATGCGCGCGGCGGCGGGCGACTCCCGCATCCTGGTCGTCTTCCAGCCCCACCTCTTCTCCCGCACCCAGGAGCTCGGCAAGGAGATGGGCGCGGCCCTGACCCTGGCGGACGCCTCCGTGGTCCTGGACATCTACCCGGCCCGCGAGGACCCGATCCCGGGCATCACGAGCGCGCTCATCATCGAGGCGGCACGGGCGGCCGGCGCGGACGTGACGCCGGTCCACGACAAGGCGGAGGTCGCGTCGGTCGTCGCGGGAATGGCGAAGCCCGGTGATCTCGTTCTCACCATGGGCGCGGGCGACGTCACGGACCTCGGCCCCGAGATCCTGACCCGCCTGTCGCAGTAGCCACCGAGTTTGTGAGGGGTTGAGCTTCATGTCGTACGACATCGAAAAGCCGGACGAGCAGTGGCGCGCGGAGCTGACCCCGGCCGAGTACACGGTGCTCCGCAAGGCCGGCACGGAACCGGCGTTCACCGGTGAGTACACCGACACCAAGACGAAGGGTGTCTACTCCTGCCGCGCCTGTGGCGCCGAACTCTTCACCTCCACGGAGAAGTTCGAGTCGCACTGCGGCTGGCCGTCCTTCTTCGACCCGAAGGACACCGACGCCGTCGAGCTGATCTCCGACCGGTCGCACGGGATGGTGCGGACCGAGGTGCGGTGCGCCCGATGCGGTTCTCACCTCGGTCATGTGTTCGAGGGTGAGGGGTACGCCACCCCGACGGATCAGCGCTACTGCATCAACTCCATCTCGTTGCGGCTGACGCCCGACGAAAGCTGATCGTCACGGGGAGCGGGAAGCCGCTCCCGCCCGGTGCGAGCGAGTGGCGGGGGGGCTCGCGGGCCTGGGCGGGGGCGGGGTGTCCCAGTGGGCGGGCGACATGGCGGAGGATGCG
>NZ_JBHVXW010000012.1:0-30785 GCF_042881375.1 Streptomyces sp. NPDC058274 | reverse complement strand
GGCTGTCGCCCGCCCACACACCACCGCCTAGGTGAGCGCGTTGAAGACCCCGCCCGCTTCGCGGGTGTCGCCGTGCGACTCGCGGACCTGGGGGGGAGCGGCTTCTCCATGTGCGCGGGCTACTTCGCGACGTAGGCGCGCAGGATCGTCTGGTCGAGCGTGTCGCCGTTCTTGTCGACGGCCTTGGCGCGCAGCGAGACCGCGGTGCCCGCCGCGGGTGTCTGCACGCTCACCTTGCCGCCGATGACGGGCAGCCAGGACCAGTGCGCGCCCTCGTCGTACGAGGCGTACACGAGCAGCGCGGCGAGAGCGTGGCCCGCGGCCGTGCCCTGGACCGTGACCGGGACCTTCAGCGTGCTGCCCGCCGCGGCCGTGCTGTCCCCGGCGAGCGGCGGGGTGAAGCGGACCACGGACGTGGGCAGCGCGGTGCGCTCGTCGACGTGCCCGGAGCGGAACGTCCAGGTCGCCGTGACCTTGCTGGAGACCGGGGTGCCGGCGGCCCGGGTGGCCGTGGCGGTCAGCCGGTAGGAGGCCTTGCCGGCCGGGACCGTGAAGGACGCCGCGCCGGTCAGCGGATCGTCGTCCGTGCCCGCCTCCTTGCCGTTCCTGGTCAGGGTGGTCCCCGCCGAGGCGTACGTCAGCGGCACGGAGTTGCCGTCGCTGTCCGCGAACAGCGGGACCGTGCCGGTGATTTCGTCACCGGTACGGGAGAGCCCCTGCCCCGTGCCGAGGTTCGGCCCGAACACGCCGATACCGAAGGCGCGTTGATAACTCCTGCCCGCCTCGTACGCCGTGTACGGGGACAGGTACTGCGCCTCGAAGAGGTTGGTCGCGCTGTCGTAGCGCCGGAAGTCCAGCTGCCATTTCGTGGCGTTGTCGGTGTTCACGTACACCGTGGGCTCGTACGGCAGGTTGCGGCTGACGATGTACTCGGCGCCGGTCGGTCCA
The DNA here is from genome assembly GCF_042881375.1 of Streptomyces sp. NPDC058274. Classification (NCBI taxonomy): domain Bacteria; kingdom Bacillati; phylum Actinomycetota; class Actinomycetes; order Kitasatosporales; family Streptomycetaceae; genus Streptomyces; species Streptomyces sp. NPDC058274. Next base: position 29,837 of record NZ_JBHVXW010000012.1, on the reverse strand, counting down.
TTACCGGTGTCGGCCTGGAGCAACAGGTAGGCGCGCTTGTCCGGGGCGGGCGAGCCGAGCCGGGTGGAGATCTTCGCCAGTTCCTCGGACTTCGGGCTGCGGACGAAGCCGTCGGTGTACCGGGTACCCGCGGCTTGGTAGGCCAGGTGGTACTCGGACGCGATCGCGTCGTCCAGGAAGGTCGCCTGGATGCGCTGCTGGAGCTCACCGGGGGCCGCGTCGGGCCCGAGGTGCGCGGTGCCGAACGTGAAGGTCTTGAAGCTGCCGAGCAGCCAGGCGGCACTGGTCCAGTACTCGGGCGTCTTGATCTCCGCGCCCACATAACCCGACAGAGCCGTCGCCTTCGGATCGGGCGGGGTGATGTCGACGGGTTTCGCGGTGCGTTCGTCGACGGTCACCTTCGTGTCGTGGTCGAGCTGCAGGTTGGACTGGTTGATCACGTCCGCGCCGGTCCAGGTGGAACCGGTGAGGACGTAGAAGGAGGTGCTGACGAAGTAGCGCCCCTTGGGCAGCCGGACGGTGTCGGTGCCCGTCCCGTTGCCCAGATCCGACCAGCGGCCCTTGCCGAGCCCGCCGACGCCCACGAAGTGGGTCTTGTACTGCGTGGCCGGCTTGCCGTCCTTGCCGATGTGCTCGAAGGTCAGGTCGTACGACTCGATCTCGCGCTCCACGACAGCCGCCGTGCGCACGGTCTGACCGCCGCCGCCCGCCGTGACGTACGCGCTGTAGGTACCGTCCAGGGTGCCCGCCCGGGTGTCCGCGCTGACGGTGGTGGAGGCCTCACCGCCGGCCGGCACGGTCAACCGCGGCTGCTCCAGGGTGAAGACGCCCGCGGGAGCGCTCTTTCCGTCGGGGCCGGTGGCCGACACGGACAGGTCGAGGGTGACGGGCTCGCTGCCCTCGTTCCGGTAGGTGACGCGCTTGGTGAGGAGTTCGTCGTCGGTGTGCGGGAAATCCTGGCGGCCGAACGAGAGCGAGGCCGGCTCGGCGGTCACGGTCTGGTCGATGGCCCGGGCCACGTCGATACGGCCGGAGCCCTGCTGGAACGGCGTATAGCCGCCGGAGACCGCCGAACCCGTGAGGGTCGACTTGATCTGCTCGCCGCTCCAGTCGGGGTGTTCCCCGGCGAGGATCGCGGCGGCGCCCGTGACGTGCGGCGTGGCCATGGACGTACCCGAGATGGCCACATAGCCGTCCGCGACCGGTGTGCCGGTCTTCGCGACGGTGCTGTCGGCCGCCGCGGCGGCGCCGATGTTCACGCCGGGCGCGGTCACATCGGGCTTGATCGCGCCGTCACCGGCGCGCGGGCCACGGCTGGAGAAGGAGGCGAGCTGGTCGCTCTTGTCGACGGCGCCGACGGTCAGGGCCGCGTCGGCGCTGCCGGGCGAGCCGATCGTTCCGCCGCCGGAGCCGGCACCGGAGTTGCCGGCGGCGACGACGAACAACGTGTCGGTCTCGGCCGAGAGCCGGTTGACCGCCTCCTCCAGCGGGTCCACTCCCGGCGAGTCGGTGGAGCCCAGGCTCAGGTTGACAACGTTGGCACCCTGCGCGACGGCCCACTCCATGCCGGCGATGATCCCCGAAGTGGCCCCCGATCCGTAGTCGTTGAGCACCTTGCCGTCGAGGATCTTCGCGCCCGGCGCGACGCCGGTGTACTTGCCGTTCGACTTGGCCCCCGTACCGGCGGCCGTGGACGCGACGTGCGTGCCGTGCCCCTGCCGGTCCCTGGAGTCGGGGGAGGTGGAGAAGTTCTTCTCGGCGATCTCCTGGCCGGCCAGGTCCGGGTGGGTCTGGTCCACTCCGGTGTCGAGCACGGCGATCTTCGTGCCGCTGCCGTCGAAACCGGCCGCCCAGGCAGTCGGCGCGCCGATCTGCGGCACGCTCTTGTCCAGGTCGGCCTGGCGGATGTCGTCCAGCCAGACGCTGTCGATGCCGGACGCGGCCGTACGGAACGGGGCGGTGCTCTTCGGCTCGCCGGTCAGCGCGTCCCATGCCGCACCGATGCCGGCGCGCGGGGTGGTCACGGCGTCGGCGTCGAACGAGGAGAAGGAATGCCGCAGCTCGGTGTCCCCGGCGCCGCGCAGCTCGCTCCTGGCGGCCGGGCGGGCACCCTTGTACGTGACGATCAGCTGGATGCCGTCCCGCTGCTGCGCCAGGTACTCCGGCCTGCTGAGCGTGGTGAGGTCGAACAGGCGCCGGTCGACGCGTCCGGTGCGGACCAGCTCCTCCGCGTCGACGGGCACGGCGTAGGTGTGGCCGTCCACGCGCTCGACCTGGATGGGTATGTCCTTACGGCCCGCCGGCCGTTCCACCGTGACGGGTTCGCCCTTGTCGTCGACCGCGATCCGGTCGCCGGTGATCAGGGTGATCCAGTGCCGCGCGCCATTGGCGTCCGCGGCGGCTGCCGAGGGTGTTCCCGCGGAATTCCCCGCGACGGCCGGTGCCACCGCGGTCATTCCCGCCGTGAGCGCGACGGCCACCGCGGTGGCCACCGAAGAGGCCCGCATTCTTCTCAGTCGGATGCTCAACTGTCTGTGCAATTCATGCCCCTGATGACGGCGAAGTGGAAGGAAACCTTCCTGGGTTCTTGATTCGCCAAGTATGGGCAGGGCGACGGCATTCACTCAACAGCGCTCCGGGCGAGGACAGTTGAGGAGGAAAGCGGTGAACTCGCCTTGCTGTGAACGGGAATTGGACAGGAGTGGGGTAGCTGCCGCGCACCTTGAAAGTCGCTGCTATCGGCTGATTTCCGGCCGTACCGCAGCGGTGTTGGCGTCCCCTGGAAGCAATTCAGGCCGTCGGCGGCAGCATGTTTCCGTTGCGTGTCTTCTTCGAGAAGCATTGCGGGCGGCGCATTCCTGCCCGGCACGGGCGGGCGGCGCCCACCCGGGATCGCTCTCGCTCTTTCGTGACGATGTCATCGCCGGGCGGTCATTGGGGCGACCGGGAATAGCTCGGCGAATGCGATCCCGCGGGACGGGTTGCGCGCTATTGCTGGAGCGGCCGGCCGGGCCGACGGGAGTGGCCGGTTGGGCCTACGGGAGTGGCCGGTTGGGCCGACGGCGGGAGTGGCCGGTCAGGCCGGCGGCAGTGGCGGGAGTGGCCGGCGGGCGACCTCCTGTGCCTCCGCCGGGGGCAGGCCGAGCATGCGCAGGACGAGGGCGGCCAGCTGCTCGCCCGCCGCCGGGCCCGCGACCTCGGGGCGCAGCGTCTCCAGTTGCAGCAGGCCCAGCAGCGAACCGCCGACCGCGGACAGGGCGATGAGGGGGTCCTCCACCTGGAAGCGGCCGCGGGCGATGCCCCTCTCGATGTCGCGCAGGGCGCGCGGGGCCAGGCCGGTCTCCGCGTGCAGCTGGGCGAGGCCGCTGGCGCGCAGGATCTGTGTGAGCTCCGGGTGGGTCTCGACCATCCGGATCGTCATCCGCACGCTGGCCGCGAAGACCTCGGCGGGGTCGTCGAGAGTCCTCGCCGCCTTGTCGAGCAGCTGCCCGTACTCCTCCAGGGCGTCCGAGACCGCCGCGTCGAAGAGCGCGGTCTTGGTCTCGAAGTGGTTGTAGAAGGAACCGAACCCGACGTCCGCGCGCTCCGCGATCTGCTGGATGCTCGCGTCGCCCGGCGACCCCTGCTCCGCCAGGATCGCGCGCGCGGCCCCGATGAGCGCACTCCGGGTGCGGGCGCGCCGGCGCTCGAAGCGGTTGTGCGGGGCGGTGTCCCGGATCCCGGATTGCTGTTCAGGCATGAGTGCAGGATAGGTCAGCTCCAGCAGTCTTGATGATTTCATCAGTAGTGATGAGTGCCGTTGACATCCTGCTCATCAAGAGTGATGCTTTCATCAGTTACGAAGGAGTGGGGCCCCGAGCGGCGAGCCGCCCCCGGCTGTCCCCTCTGGCTCCTGCCGTCCCGCGCTGAGGACCGGTCCCGGCAGGTCACCGCCGCTCCGGCTCCGAGGAGGATTCCGATGAGTACCGCTGTCGTACGCACGGCCGAGGGCTGGTGGGTGGAGGACGCAGGGCGCCTGCACCGCATCGACACCGCGGCCGTCACCACCGCCGGTCTGCTGGCCGACCGGGCAGCCGTCGGTGAAGCCGCCGGCCGGGCCGAGGCCGGTGACCCGGGCCGTCCACTCGCCGAGAGTGAGCTGCTCCCGCCGGTGACCACTCCCTGCCGGGTCGTCGCCCAGATGGTCAACTACCGTTCGCACGCGAGGGATTCGGGCTTCGACCCCGACCGCGTCCCGCCCGCGTTCTTCCGCAAGGCGTCCGGCTCGGTCAGCGGTCCATGCGACGACATCGTGCGGCCCTCACACGTCCGGTTCCTGGACTACGAGGCCGAGATCGGGCTCGTCTTCGGCGCCCGGCTGCCGGTCGGTGCCGAGGTCGGCGAGCGCGATCTGGCGCGGTACGTCGCCGGACTGGTCGTCGCTCAGGACATCAGCGCGCGTGACATCCAGCTGACCAGGACGCAGTTCTACGAGTCCAAGTCCTATCCGAGCTTCACCCCGCTCGGCCCCCGCCTCCTGCTCGTGGACGCGGACGAACTCACCGGCTTCGACAGGCTGCGGCTGACCTGCCGGGTCAACGACGTCGTACGGCAGGACCGCACCGCAGTGGACATGATCACGTACCCGGCGAAGGCGCTGACTCTGCTCGCCCGCTTCCAGACGATGGAGCCGGGCGACGTCCTGCTCACCGGCACACCGGGCGGTACCGCGCTGAAGGCTCCGCACAAGGCGCTGGCCATGCTCGGGGCCCTGCTGCCGCCCGAGCGCCGGTGGAAGGCGTTCTTCGCCCGGCAGGCGCACAACCCCCACTACCTCCAGGACGGCGACCTGGTCACCACCCGGATCGCCACCGACGACGGGCGGCTGGACCTGGGCGTCCAGCGCGCCACCGTCCGGTTCAAGTAGCCACCGTCCGGCTCAAGCAGCAACCGTCCGGTGCCACTGGCAATCGTCCGGTTCAAGTAGCAGGAGACACCGCCGTGACCGCGATCAATGACGATCCGCTCTGGCCGGCCTACGACCGGCCCACCGACCTCGAAGCCGTCGAAGCGGTGCCGCTCGCCGCACGCGGACTGCCGGGCTCGACGTACGACGTTCTCCGCCGTGCGGCCGACCGGTGGCCGGAGCGCCCCGCCCTCACCACGCTGCCCGACGCCGAGCGCTGGCTGCGGGCCCCCACCCTCACCTTCGCCGGACTGCGCGACCAGGTGCACCGCATCGCCAACCTGCTGTACGCCCACGGGGTGCGCCGCGGCACCTCCGTCGGGCTGTTCAGCCCCAACACCGAGTGGCTGCCCGCGGCCCTCCTGGCCGCTCAGACCGCCGGGATCGCCGCCCCCGTGAACCCCGCCCTGACCGCCCGGCACGTGGAGCGGCTGCTCGCACTCGGCGGAGCGCGCGTGCTGATCGCGGCGGGCCCCGAGCTGGACGAGGCGGCCTGGCGCACGGCTCGCGCGGTGGCCGCGTCGCTCGGCCTGACGGCCCTGTTCGCGCTGCGGCCCACCGCCGCGGCCGGCCCGGGACCGCGTCTTGAACCCTTGCCCGGGGTCCATGTGGCGTACCTGGAGCAGGCCGCCGCAGAGCACCCGGCCGACCGGCTCGTCGGCGCCACGGCTCCCGGACCTGCCGACCTGGCCGCCTGCTTCCACACCGGCGGCACCACCGGCGCCCCGAAACTCGCTGCGCACACCCACGCCAACGAGGTCGCGGACGCCTGGATGGTCGCCGCCAACTCGCTGCTCGACGACGACTCGACGATCTTCGGTGCCCTGCCGCTCTTCCACGTCAACGCGCTGGTGGTCACCCTGCTCGCCCCCGCGCTGCGCGGCCAGCACGTGGTCTGGGCCGGCCCCCTCGGCTATCGCGAACCCGCTCTGTACGGCGCCATCTGGAAGATCTTCGAGCACTTCCGGATCGCCACCCTGTCCGCCGTGCCCACGGTGTACGCGGTACTGGCCCACGTCCCGGTCGAGGACGCCGACTTGTCGGCGCTGCGGTTCGCCGTCGTCGGCGCGTCGGCGCTGCCCTTCGCCGTACGGGAGGCGTTCGAGGACCGCACCGGCGTCCCGCTGTGCGAGGGCTACGGTCTGACCGAGGCCACCTGCGCCAGCGCGCGCGGCTTCCTCGGCGAGGACCGGCGTCCCGGCTCGGTCGGGCAGCGGCTGCCGTACCAGCGGCTGCGCACCGTGCGGGTCGATGCCGACGGGGCCTGGCACGATCTGCCGGCCGGCGCGGCGGGCACCCTGCTGATCAGCGGACCGACCGTCTTCGCCGGTTACGTCACCGGGCAGGGGCCCGACGGGCCGGTCCTGGACAGCCTCGGCACCGTACGCGACGGATGGCTCGACACCGGGGATCTGGCCCGGGTCGATCCCGACGGATTCGTCCATCTCCTGGGCCGCGCAAAGGACTTGATCATCCGTGGCGGTCACAACATCGACCCCGCGGTCGTCGAGGACGTCCTGCTGTCCCACCCGGCGGTCACCGCGGCCAGCGCCGTGGGCCGGCCCGATCCGCACGCGGGCGAGGTCCCCGTCGTGTACGTGACGCTCGCCGCGGGCGCCAAGACGGTCACACCGGACGAGCTCCGGGCGTTCGCCGCCGAGCGGGTGCCGGAGCGGGCCGCCGCACCCAAGGAGGTCATCGTCCTCGACGGCGGCCTTCCGGTGACCGACGTCGGCAAACCGACCAAGGTCCCGCTGCGTCTCGACGCCACCCGCCGCGCCGTGGTGGCCGAACTCCGGGCGGCCGGGGCGGACACGGCCGCGGACTCCGTCGCCTGCGAACTCTCCGACGGGCGGCCCCTGGTGACGCTGCCCGACGTCACCGGTCAGGAGCTGCGGCTGCGGATCGCCGCCGCGCTCGACCGGTACGGGGTGCGTTGGCGGTTCGAGGAGGCGGCCGTCGTCTGAGAGCCGGGGCGGGCGGCGGCGCTCATGGGAGGTTCGGGGCCGCGGGACTGGCGTTGCGCCCCGGGCGCCCCGGGCGCCCCGGGCGCCCCGGGCGCCCCGGGCGCCCCGGGCGCCCCGGCCGCGCCGGTCGCGTCGGCTCCGTGGGGGCAGGGGCCGTAGCTCGCGGGCCTGCTCGGTAGCTCCCGGGCCTGCCCGGTGCCGGCCACCTGACGTCCGATCTCGTCCGTTCGCCCGTCGGCCGGTCCCGGGCAGCCTCCTCCGCCCGGCCCGTCCACTGCGGGCACCCCGTCCACCCGGCCGGTCCCGGCGTCGGCACCCCGTCCGTCCCGCCGGCCCCAGGACCGGTTCCCCGTCCAACCCGAGGAAGGACCGCGATGAGCCGCATCGACGTACATCACCATCTGCTGCCGCCCGTCTACACGGCCTGGCTGCGCGGCCGGGAGATTCACCGGCCCGGCGGCCGGGACCTGCCCGAGTGGAGTCCCGAGCGGTCCCTGGAACTGATGGACGCGCACCGGATCCGGGCCGCGGTCCTGTCGCTGTCCGCGCCAGGGGTCCACCTCGGTGACGACAAGGAAGGCCGGGCCATGGCCCGGCAGGTCAACGACTACGCCGCGTCCTGTGTCGCCGGGCACCCGGACCGTTTCGGGTTCTTCGCCGCCCTGCCGCTGCCCGATGTCGACGGCGCCCTCGCCGAGGCCGCGCACGCGCTGGACGAACTGGGCGCCGACGGCGTCTCGTTGCCGGCCCACACCGACGGTACGTATCTCGGCGACCCGGCACACGAGCCGCTGTTCGCGTTCCTCGACGAGCGGTCCGCCGTGGTGCACATCCATCCCTCGGACCTGCCGGGGCCTCCGGTGCCCGGACTGCCACCGTTCGCCGCCGACTTCCTGCTCGACACCACGCGCGCGGCGATGAACCTCGTCCTGCACGACATCCCCCGCCGCTTCCCGAACCTCCGGCTCATCCTCTCCCACGGCGGCGGCTTCCTGCCGTACGCCGCCCACCGCATCGCGGCCGCGCTGTTCGCCGAAACGGGGCGCGAGCCGGGGGAGTTGCTCGACAGCCTCACCTCCTTCCACTTCGACACCGCGCTGTCATCGAGTCCCACCGCCCTGCCCAGCCTGCTCGCCTTCGCCCGCCCCGGACACGTCCTGTACGGCAGCGACTGGCCCTTCGCGCCCGACCTCGCCGTCGGCTACTTCACCGGCCTGCTCGACACCCACGAGCAGCTCGCACCGGCGGACCACCGGGCGATCGACTCGGACAGCGCCCTCAGTCTCTTCCCCCGTCTGGCTCTTCCCCCGTCTGGCCTGACGCGTCCGGCCTGACGCGCGCGCCGCATCCGCACAGGGACCTCAAGGAGTACGCATGAACGACATCGACCTCCCCGTTCTGATCGTCGGCGGAGGCGGCGCCGGACTCACCGCGTCGATGCTGCTGAGCCGGCTGGACGTGGACAGCCTGCTGGTGAGCGCCTGGCCGGGGACCTCGGTCCTCCCGAAGGCGCATCTGCTCAACCAGCGCACCATGGAGATCTTCCGTGACCTCGGCATCGACGAGCAGGTCTACGCGGCCGGCACGCCCCAGGCGCAGATGACGCACTCGGGCTGGTACGCCGGGTTCGCCGGCGACGACCGGGACACGGGCCGCCGTATCGCGACGATCGAGCAGTGGGGCGCGGCGGGCTCGACGCCGGAGTGGACCGCGGCCAGCCCGCAGCGCCCCACCAACCTCCCGCAGCTCCGCCTCGAACCCCATCTGCGGCGCCGGGCCGAGGAGTTGGCGCAGCCGGGACGCGTCCGTTTCCACCACGAGCTGACCGACGTCACCCAGGACGCCGACGGGGTCACCGCCACCGTCCTCGACAAGGACAGCGGCGAGACCTACCGGGTGCGCTCCCGCTATCTGCTCGCCTGCGACGGCGGCCGCACCGTCGGTCCGGCGCTCGGCATCGAGACGGAGGGCATGCGGAACGTCGCCCGGATGGTCACCTTCCACATCACCGCCGACCTGTCGCGGTGGGCCCGGGACCCGCACGTCCTCATCCGCTGGCTGCATCTGCCCGATACCGGCACGGCCGGCGTCATGATCCCCATGGGCCCCGACCACTGGGGGCCGGAGTCCGAGGAATGGGTCGTCCACCTCAACTACCCCTACGAGGACGAGCGTTCACTGGACGACGAGGCCGTCGTCGGCGACCTGCGCACCGCCCTAGGCATCGGCGACCACCCGCTCCGCATCCACCTCATCAGCCGCTGGAACCTGGAGGGCAGTCTCGCCGAGCGCTTCCAAGAGGGACGGGTCTTCCTGCTCGGCGACGCCGCCCACCGGCACCCGCCCACCGGCGGCCTCGGCCTCAACTCCGCTGTCCAGGACGCCCACAACCTCGCCTGGAAACTCGCCGCCGTGCTCCAGGGCCACGCCGGCGACCCGCTCCTCGCCACCTACGAGCCCGAGCGCAAGCCCGTCACCTCCACCAACGTGCGGCGCTCGCTGGAGAACGCGCTCAACCACCTGGTCACCACCGACCTCATCGGGGGAAGCCCCGAGGCCGGCGCCGCCGCGAACTGGGACAACCTGCGCCGCGCGTGGAGCGGCCGGCCGCAGGACGAGGAGTACGCGCGCTCCGTCGCACGGGCCATCGCGTCCCAGTCCATGGAGTTCAACGAGCACAACATCGAGTACGGGTACACCTACGACTCCGCCGCCGTCCTGCCCGACGGCACCGACGCCCCCGCCAACCCGGACCCCGTCCGCATCTATCAGCCCGCGGCCCGCCCGGGCCATCCGTTCCCGCACGCCTGGCTCGACACCCTGGACGGCACAAGGCTGCCGGTGATGGACCTGGTCGCGCCGGGGCGGATGCTGCTCCTCGCGGGGGAGAACGGCGGGGACTGGATCGAAGCAGCCGCCAAGGCAGCGGCGGCGACCGGCATCCCGCTCGACGCGGTGCGCGTCGGCCACCTCGACGGCGACTACCGCGACCCGCGCTCGACCTGGACCCGGCTGCGCGGACACACCGACTCCGGCGCCGTCCTCGTACGCCCCGACCGGTTCGTCGCCTGGCGCGCCGTCGAGGCGGTGCAGGACCCCGAGGCCGAACTGACCACGGCACTGCGCCGCCTGTTCGCCCACTAAGGCCTCTCCGGTGCCGGTGAGGAGTTCGGCCCGATCCACCCGCCTCGGCACCGCGGCCACCCTCTGCGAGGAGCACAGCAATGGCGTACGACGACTCGGCACAGCCCGTCCGGGACCACGACCCGCACCGCGGACTGCACAGCGAACGGACGCCCATGGCGTACGACGACTCGGCACAGCCCGTCCGGGACCACGACCCGCACCGCGGTCTGCACAGCGAACAGGGTGCCCGGCGCGGCGAGCACCCCGGACGGGCCCGCAATCCCGTCGTCAAGGTCAGAGACCTGGCGTGGCTGGAGTTCACGAAACCCGACCTGGACCGGGCGGAGATCTTCGCGCGCGACTTCGGCTTCCTCGTCGCCCACCGCGAGCCCGACGCCCTCTACCTGCGCGGCAGTTGGACGGGCACCCACTGCCTGGTCATCCGCCGCGGGCCTGGCTCCCGCTTTCTCGGCCCGGTCTTCCAGGCCGCCGACGCCGCCGACCTGGACCGGCTCGCGGCCCGCACCGGACGGACCGTACGGAAGATCACCGGGTACGGGGGCGGGCTCGCCGTCGACCTCACCGATCCCTCCGGGCTTCCGGTGCGGGTCATCCACTCGGTGGAGGAGTACGCCGAACTGCCGTGTCAGCAGCCCCTGTTGGTGAACTCGGGTCACGCCGTGCCGCGTATCAACATCACCCAGCGTGCGCCGCGGGAGCCCGCTCGTGTGCAGCGCCTGGGCCATGTGGTCCTCTCCAGTCCCGTCTTCGGCAGCGCCCTGAACTGGTATCTGGAGCATCTCGGCCTGATCGTCAGCGACTTCCTCTTCCTGGACGGCGAGCGCGGGCGCGGCCCGACCATGGTCTTCATGCGCTGCGACCGCGGCGCTGAACCGGCCGACCACCACACGGTCGCCCTGCACCTGGGCCCGCACCGGGGATACGTCCACTCCGCCTACCAGGTCGCCGATCTCGACGCCCTCGCCGCCGGCGGCGAATACCTCGCCGAGCGCGGCTACCGGCGCTCGTGGGGTGTGGGCCGCCATGTGCAGGGCAGCCAGATCTTCGACTACTGGCGCGATCCCGACCGCTTCCTGCTGGAGCACTTCACCGACGGCGACCTGTTCGACTGCTCCGTGCCCCCCGGGTGGGCCGCCATGTCCGCCTCCGGCCTGGTCCAGTGGGGCCCGCAGCCCAGCCGCGACTTCCTCGGCACCAACCCCTCACCCGACCTGATCCGCCGGACCCTGACCGCACTGCGCGAGGACAACGAACTCGACGGGGCGCGGCTCAGGGGGCTGATGAGGGCGATGTCGGGGTGAGGGGTGCGGGGCGGCCGGAAGCGGACCGCCGCCAACCTCCCGTGGGCCAGGAGGCGGCGGAGCGGTCCACCGTGCCGGCCGGTCCGTTCAGTGGCCGCCCGTCGTGGCCAGCCGCGCCGCCGCCTGCGTCCGGGCCGCTTCCAGCACGGCGAGGAGCACCTCCTTGCTGGAGCGGCGTTCGCGGACGTCGCACAGGACGACCGGGGTGGTGGGGTCGAGGGCGAGGGCCTTGCGGACCTGGTCGGCCGTGCAGTCGCGACGGCCGTCGAAACAGTTGACGCCCACCGCGAAGGGGATGCCGCGCGCCTCGAAGAAGTCGACCGAGGCGAAGGAGGCGTCGAGGCGGCGGGTGTCCGCGAGGACGACCGCGCCCAGCGCGCCGAGGGCCAGGTCGTCCCACATGAACCAGAAGCGGTCCTGGCCGGGCGTGCCGAAGAGATAGAGCACCAGCTCGGGAGCGATCGTGATGCGCCCGAAGTCCATCGCGACCGTCGTCGAGCGCTTGGTCTCCACCCCCGACAGGTCGTCGATCCCCAGGCTCGCCTCGGTGAGGCGCTCCTCCGTCTCCAGCGGCGGCACTTCGCTCACCGAGCCCACCATGGTGGTCTTGCCCACGCCGAATCCGCCCGCGATGAGGATCTTCAACGCGGTCGGCATGACGGGCTCAGAGCTGACGGATAGCATCCATCACCCTTTCGATGGTTTCCACACTCGCCTGCTCCTCCTGTCCGGGCGGCGCCTGGACGAGGATCAACGAGGCGTTGAGCAGGTCCCCGCAGAGGATCTTCACGACGCTCACCGGCAGATCGAGACGGCCGGCGATCTCGGCGATCGCCAAGGCCCTGTCCCGGCACAGGGCCAGGATGTGGGCCTCCTCGGGCTCCAGCGGTTCGTGGTCGGTCTCGTCGGGGTCGGGGGAGAGCGCGACGACCAGCGTGATCAGCGAGAAGTTGTGCTGACTGTGGCGGGTTCGTCCGCCGGTGATGGCGTACGGCCGGACATGGCGTCCGGCCTGCTCACCGTCGAGCCAGTCCGGCTCAGGCATCCTGAACGGGACTGCCGGGCGGGCCCTGTATGCGAGGAGCGGCACTGAGGTACTTGCCGACCTGCTTCACGAGCGTGCCCATCTCGAACGCCATCATCCCGACGTCCACCTCCTCGGAGGCGATCGCCGCCAGCCGTGCACCGCTGCCCGCGGCGGTGACGAAGAGAAACGCCTTGTCCATCTGGATGACCGTCTGCTGGACCTCTCCTCCGTTGAAGTGCCGCGCGACGCCCCTGGCGAGGCTGTGCATACCCGAGCCGACGGCGGACAGGTGCTCGGCGTCGTCCCGGCGGAGGTCCTTCGACTTGCCGATGAGGAGGCCGTCCCCGGACAGCACGATGGCACAGCGGATCTCAGGGATCTGGTCCACGAGTCCGTCCAGGAGCCAGTCCAGCTGGGGGCCGGGTTGTACCTGCTCAGTCATTACTGAATGTTCCTCACAGTTAGTTGGCGCCGGGGCCGCGCGACTGCGCCTGCTGTCCGTCCGTACCGGCCGAGTCTTCGGCATCGGCGATCCGGGCCCGCTTCAGCCCCTGCTGGATGGCGATCATGGCGCGAGCCGACTGGTCGGGGGAGATGGCGCCGCTCTCGCCCCGGTCGTCCTGCTGTTTCGATGTCTGTGCCTCTGCGGCCTCCTTGCGCAACTGCTGCGCGAGGCTCGCTCCCCGGGTCCGCTGCGGAAGGACCCGGGGGGTCGTCAGCGGGCCCGAAGCGTCCTGCGCGTTCCGGTCCGTCACGGGGGCGGGACGCGTGGTGCCGCTTCCCTGGCCCGAGGATCCGCCGGGGCGCGGACGCCCGGCTGCCGGATCGGGTGATCCGGTCGTGGTGCCGGTGTGTCCGCCGTGTGCCCCCGGCCGGTCGGCTGCCGGACCGCCGTACCCGGCTCGTGGACCCGGCGCGTCGGCCGGGGAACCTGCGTATCCGGCTCGTGCACCTGCCTGATCGGCCGCGGGACCGGCGTATCCGGCTCCGGGCCGCTCGGTGCGCGGGTCCGACCCGGGCCGGCCCGGGTCGGCCGCGACGTGGGACGCGGGACGCTCCTGGGCGGGCGTCCACCCCGTGGTGGCCGGGGAGTTCGCGGCGGACCGCGGCGCCGGATGCCCGGCCGCCGCGGGCAGCAGACCCGCGCCGCCGTACTCCGGGAATCCGCTGTGGTCTCCCAGTTGGGTACGTCCGAAGATGTCCGCCCCGGCTTTTGACGCGCTCAGTCCGGCGCCTGCCGAGGCTCCCACCCCGGCGCCGACCAGGACACCCGCGGCGGTCTCGGAGCTGTCCGCCCCGGCGACCGCCGCCCGACCGCTCGCCGCGGCCGCGGACTTGAGCTGATCGAGGACCGGCGACTCGTGCTCTTCGAGCAGGGCGGCCGGCAGCAGTACGACGACGAGCGTCCCGCCGTAGACGGACTCGCGCAGCTCCACCCTGATGCCGTGGCGCTCGGCGAGCCGGGCCACCACGAAGTGGCCGAGGCGCGGGTCCTCACCGAGGGCCGTCATGTCGAGCTTCGGCGGATGGGCGAGCAGCTGGTTCGCGCGGTCGCGGTGGTCTTCGGGCATGCCGAGACCGTGGTCCTCGACATGGACCGCGAGCCCCTTGGCGACCTTCGTCGCGCTGACGAACACCTGGGTGTCCGGCGGGGAGAAACTGGTGCCGTTCTCGACGAGTTCCGCGATCAGGTGGGTGACGTCCGCGACGGCCCGGCCACTGAGGGCGAGACGCCGGTCCGCCGGCAGGTTCTTCACCTTGACCCGGGTGTACTGCTCCGTCTCCGCGACGGCGCTGCGCATCACGTCGGTGATCGAGACGGGAGCCGTCATCCGGCGGCTGGGCGGGGAACCGCTGAGGATCACCAGGTTCTCCGCGTGCCGCCGCACACGGGTGGCGAGGTGATCGACCTTGAAGATGTCCTTCAGCAGGTCCGAGTCCTCGTGCTTGCGCTCCAGGTCGTCCAGGAGCGAGATGAGACGGTGGACCAGGACCTGTGTACGGCGGATGAGCTGCGCGAAGACCTTCTCGGTGCCCTCGCGGCCGAGCGACTGCCGTACGGCGGTGTCGGCGGCGACCCGGGCCAGGTGGTCGATGGCCGAGCCGAGCCTCTCCACCTCGTCGGTGGCGTGGTGGCGGTGCGGAGCGAGCGCCTCGGGGTCGATCCGCTCGCCCCGGCCTATTCGGTCCAGCAGCTGCGGCAGCCAGGCGCCGGCCAGATCCTCGGTCTTGCGCTGCAGGTCGTTGAGGCGGCCGACCGTGGACTTCCGGCCGCGCCGGGCCAGCACCGCGCCGGCCGCCAGCGCGGCCACCGTCGCGGCCGTGCCCAGGAGCAGCTCAAGCAGCAGCTCGCCGGCCCGGTCGTCGGCGTTGCCGGCCAGAGTGTCCAGGGCGTCCGAGCCCAGCCCCTGAAGGTCGCCCACGACGGTGCCGGCGGCGTCCGGCCAGGCCGAGGCCTGCTTGGGCACGGAGGTGTCCCGGGCCGCCGCCACCGCGTCCTCGACCGACCCCACCGACGTCCACTGCGCGCTGTCGGTGATCCGTGTGTAGGAGGTGGCTTCGGCGCCGGCGAGATCCCGGGTGTCGAGGCCTGCGCGGATCTGCCGCTGGATCGCCAGATACTGGGCGAACCGGGTCCGGGTGGCGTCGCTCATCCGGTGCGACTGCAGGGCGCCGGAGAGCAGGGCGTCCTGGCGCGAGAGCATCTCGGTCAGCTGGATCACGGAGGTGGCGGCGGCGCCGGAGCGCGCGAGGCTCCCGTCGTCGCTGCGCAGGGCCGACGTGAGCAGATCGGTGCTGTCCGTGATGGTGTTGGTGAAGTACAGGAAGGTGTCGTCGACGCCGAGGGTACGACCGTCGATCGCCTCACGACGGGTCGGCAGGGCACGCAGCGCGTCGTGGAGCTTCTGGGCCCGGGGGGTCGAAGTGCCCGGCCTGGCGGAGGAGTTGCCGCGGAGCTTCTTGACCGCGGCGTCCGTCTCCTTGCGGGCGTCGTCCAGCGCCGTACGGGCCGGGCCGGTGTGGGTGGCCTGCCAGACGGCGGTGAGCCGGCGCTCGTCCTGCAGCCGGGACATGACGCCCTGCGCGGGCTGCGCGACGGACGTGGCCCGATCAGCGTCCTCGTGCAACTGGAGCTGTTCGTCGATCAGTTCGGCGGCCGTGTAGCCCCACAGTCCGGTGAGGAACACCGCGGGGACGACGTACGGCAGCACGAACGAGAACCGGAGAGATCTGCGCGGGGCGGACCGATGACGTGTCCGCCGGTCGCGGGTGCCTGACATCTGATTCCTCGTACGGCAGCGGAACATTGACAGCGGTAACGGACGGTACGAAATGCCTGACTTCCCCCCGGCGCGGCGCCTTGACTCACCGTGATCAAAAGTCGGCGATCGGTTGAACCGTATCAGGATCATCGCGCACCGTCAGCACCTGACCGCGCAACTGCCGCAGGGCTCAAAGGAGTTGACGGGAGCTCACAGGAGGGCCAGGAGTTTCGGGGTGTACAGGGCACCCGCGGAGCCGATTCCGGCGACCATGTCGAAGTAGATCGAGGTGAGTTCCGGGTCGGTCCCCACGGCACGCAGCAGGGAAAGACGCTGTTCGTGCGGCGCCAGCCGGGCGACTCCCAGCGTGGCCTCGTAACCGGGGGTGAGCACGCGGTCCCGTTCCAGGGCGTAGTCCCGCAGCGCCTCGTCGAGCCGGGCCGGATCGCCGTCCAGGTCCTGCGCGACCCGCCGTACGAGCATCTCGGCCTGGAGGAAGGCATCGCTGATTCCGCGGGCGGTGATGGAGTCCTTGTGGTGTCCGGCGTCACCCACCAGCGCCCAGCCGGGGCCGGTCGCCTGACGGAAGAAGTTCCGCTGGTCGCCCGTGCCGCGCAGGCGTTCGCTGCGCCGGTCGCCCTGGAGCCGCTCGTACAGGGCGGGGGCGGTCGTGCGGATCTGCTCCAGGTAGGCGGGCCGGGCGTCGACCCGGACCTCTTCGAAGCGGGACTGCGGGAAGTAGGCGAGGACGAGCGTCGCGTCGTCGTGGGTGGCGACGGCCGCCACCCAGCTGCCCGCCCTCTCGTACAGCTCCAGTGTGGCCGGCACGTCCTGCCAGTAGGTGTAGTAGGCGCAGGTCAGCCTGGAGTCCTGGACCGTGTACGGCGCCTCGGCGAGCCGGGCGACCGTGGAGCGCATGCCGTCCGCGCCGATCACCAGGCGGGCGCGTTCGGTGAACGTACGGCCCTCGTGCCGGCCCTCGACGCCGACGACGCGTCCGGCGCCGTCGCGCAGCAGGCCCGTCACCAGGCAGTGGTCGCGGAACTCGACGCCCGGCTCGGCCGCGGCCGACTCCACCAGGATCGCGTCCAGGACATGGCGGCGGGGGGCGTACCCGGCGCGCTGTCCCTCCACGCCCCGGGCGCAGCCTTCGAGGCGGATGTCCGCCACCTCGTAGACCGCGTGGTCCAGGGGCGGGCAGCCCGATGCCCGTACGGCCTCCAGCAGGCCCCAGCGGGCGAGCGTGGCCACGCCCGGCTGGTGGATCAGATGGGTGGAGAGGGTGTCGGAGGGGAACGCGCCCCGGTCGAGCAGGAGCACCCGGTACCCCGAGCGGGCGAGCAGCATGGCGGTGGGCGCACCGGCGCAGCGTGAGCCGACCACGATGGCGTCGAACATGAGGTGCCTCACAACAGACGTCGGGGAGTGGGGTGTTGTGCCCGCCGGGAGCCGGCCGGGAGCGGGGCCGTCCGCTCAGCGGGAGCGGCTGAGTTCGGTGAGCAGGGCCCGCCGGTCGATCTTGCCGTTGGGATTGAGCGGCAGCTGGTCGAGTACGGAGATCCGGCGCGGCAGCATGTACGGCGGAAGGCGGCTCCCCAGGGCGGAGTACAGCCGCTCGGAGACGCACCCCGTGCCGCTGACCGCTGCCCGCAGCTCGGGTTCGCCGTCGGCCGCCGGCACCGCGAGGACGATCGCGTCACGGACACCTGTCTGCTCTCTCAGCATCGCCTCGATCTCCCCGAGTTCGATCCGGTGGCCGCGGATCTTCACCTGCTGGTCGGTCCGCCCGAGATGGACCAGCCGGCCGTCCCGCAGGGCAACCCGGTCCCCGGTGCGGTACCAATGCTGATCAGTCAACGCCCCTTTCCCTTCCGGCTCCTGGGCGGCCTGGGGATCAGGGTCCAGAAAGCGGCCGGCGTTGTTCGCCGCGTCCACGTAGCCGGGGAAGCGCTGCGGGCCACGGACGCACAGTTCGCCGCTGTCGGCCTGGCGGCCGTCCTCGTCGAGCAGCAGGAAGTCCAGCGTGGGATAGCAACTCCCGATGGGAGCGGTGCCGTTGGGGGTGTCGGGCCACTGCGCCGGATCCGGCGGCAGCCGGTACGCCGTGCAGGAGATGGTCAGTTCCGTCGGGCCGTACAGAACCTCCAGCGCGCTGCCGGGGGCGGCCGCCTGCCACTCCCGGGCCGCCGCCAGCGTCAGCGGTTCGCCGCCGAACACACTCCACCGCAGCGTCGGCATGCTGCCGGGCGCCAGCGTGCCGAGCCGGGAGGCGAAGGAGATCAGGGACGGCACCGAGAACCAGTGGGTGAGCCGCAGGCTGTTGATGGTCTTCACCGGCGACAGGAGCTGACTGCGCATCGGTACCACGAGCGTGCCCCCGGCCGCCCAGGTGACGAACAGGTCGTGCACCGAGCCGTCGAAGGTGAGGTCGAAGGTGCCCGACAGCCGGCTTCCCGGGCCTATCTCGTAGCGGGACGCCACATGGCCGAGGTAGGCGGAGAGATTGCGGTGCAGGATCGGTACGCCCTTGGGGGTGCCGGTCGATCCGGACGTGAAGATGATGTACGCGATGTCGTCCGGAGCGGCTTCCGGGTGCGGCAGATCGGGTGCCGGTCCGCTCACCGGTGCCGCCGACTCCGATGGCGGCCAGGCGAGTTCGGGAACGCCCAGGCCGTCGCCCGCGCCCGGTGTGTCGGTGAGGATCAGGTCGAGCCCGGCGGCCTCGACGATCCGGGCGGTACGGGCGTGCGGGTGTTCCGGGTTGAGGGGGACGACGGTCGCGCCGGCCCGCAGGACGGCGAGATAGCCGGCGTACGCGGTCACGGAGCGGCCCGTCAGGAGGCCGACGCGTCTGGGCGGGGTGCCGGCGCAGGCCGTGGCGAGCCGAGCGGCGAGCCGTTCGGCCAGATCGCGCAGCTCGCCGTAGGTCAGCCGCTCGTCGCCCACTTCCAGCGCCGCGTGGTCGGTGAACGCGGCGGCCGAGCGGGCGAACCACGCGTACACGCTCTGCGGATCGCTCATCGGGCCGTGGCCTCCAGCGTGCGGGTCCACTGACGCAGCTCGCCCACCGTGCGCAGCCGGCCGAACTCCTCGGGGTCGATGTCACCGCCCGACCGCTTGTTCAGCTCCACCACGATCCGCAGCCTCGCCAGCGAGTCGATGCCGATCTCGGTGAGGGTGGAGCCGTCGTCGAAACGGGTGCGGGCGTGCTCGCGCAGTACCCAGGCCGCCAGGTCACCGCGGCTGTCGCCCTGTTCCTCGCCGGGCCAGTAGCGCCTGGTCTGCCAGGGATAGCGGGGCAGCGGCACGAAGCGGCCGGGCCTCCCGAACACCTCTTCCCAGTCGACCAGTTGGCCCTCGCGGTAGCGGTCGGCGACCGCGGCGAGCAGCAGCCCGCGCTCCTTCCACTCCCGCTTCAGCTTCGGTGAGGCCGCCCCGCGCAGCGCCGCGGCCAGCTCCTCGTGGGACGCGCCGACGACGGCCCGGCGGTGCGCGTGGTGCTGACGGCGGACCGCCGCGCTGAAGCAGATGTCGCGCAGCGGGTGCGCGGCTCCGGGGCCGTCGGGGCCGAGATACTCGGTGTACGAGTGCGCCAGGGCGTCCAGGGCGGCGGGGGATCGGGCGGAGAGCACCAGTACGTACGGTGTTCCGCTCGGTGCCGGCTCGGGCGCCGCGTCGACGGGGTCGGCCTGACGGATCACCACGTGTGCGTTCAGGGCGGAGGATCCCTGGCCGGAGACTCCCGCCAGGCTGGGCCGGCCGAGGTCGGGCAGATCGTGCATCTTCTCCGGCACCGTCAACGGCAGCTCGTCCCAGGCGACTTGGGGGGTCGGCGTCTCGAAGTGGAGACTGGCCGGGACTTGGCCGTGCTCCAGGCACAGCACCGTCTTGATCAGTCCGGCGAGACCGCCGGCGGCTTCGGCGTGCCCGATGTTGGTCTTGACCGAACCGACGAGCAGCGGCCGGTCCGCGGGCCGTCCCTCGCCCAGGACCTGGCCCAGCGCGCGCAGCTCCAGCGGATCGAGTGCGGGGGAGCCGGCGCCGTGTGCCTCGACGTAGTCCACGTCGGACGGCCGGACCCCGGCGTCCTCGTAGGCCCAGCGCAGCACCTCGATCTGACCGGTCAGGGACGGGTTGAGCACCGAGTCGCTGGTGCGGCCGTCGTTGCCGACCGCGCTGCCCTGGATCACCGCGCGGACGCGGTCCCCGTCGGCGAGGGCGTCGGCCAGCGGTTTGAGGACGACGACGGCCACCGCGTCACTCGGTGCGTGTCCGTCGGCACTCGCATCGCCGAATCTGCTGCGGCCGTCCGCGGCCAGGGTGCCCGCCTGCGTCATCATGACGCCCTCGTCCGGGCGGAGCTTGAGGTTCACCCCGGCGGCCAGCGTCAGGCGGCTCTCTCGCGCTCGCAGGCTCTGGACCGCACGGTGCACGGCCACCAGCGAGGAGGAGCAGGCCGTGTCCACGAGTTCGCAGGGGCCGCGGAAGTCCAGGACATGAGAGAGGCGAGCGGGTATCAGGGAACGGAAGTTGTTGAACTGGGAGGCGGTCACGGCCTCCAGGCCCTGACGGAACGTCAACTCGAGGTAGTCCGCCCGGGCGTTGCCGACGAAGACTCCGGCGCGGCTGCCGGCCAGGAAGTCGGGGCGTTGCCCGGCGTCCTCCAGTGCGTCCCAGGCCGTCATCAGCAACAGCCGCTGCTGCGGGTCCAGTTCGACCGCCTCCGTGGCGGACATCCCGAAGAACTCGGCGTCGAACTCGGCCACTTGGTCCACATAGCCCGCCCGGCGACTGCCGATGCGACCCGGTCCGGGCTCGGGGGAGTACAGCGCGTCCACGTCGTAACGTTCAGGTGGAGTCACGCTCGTGGCGTCGATGCCGTTTCTCAGCAGCTCCCACAGTTCATCGGCCCCCGACGCGCCGGGCAGCCGGCAGGCCATGCCGATCACCGCCACCGACCGTGCGTCCACGTCCGACCTGCTCATGAGAACTCTCCTTCTGATACTTCCCGATGGCCGTGCGTCAACGGCGAGTTGACCTTGTTCCCTGGCACTTGCCTGGTCTCACCCGGGTGTGCGGCGCTCCTGTGGGGGATCGCCCCGGACGCCGGCGGGCCCTCCGTCCTGCCGCAGGCGCACGGAAAGCCGGCGGTTCGGCCGGATGCGGACGGGTTACGAGGTGAGCGGAGCCCTGGACGTCGTCGTACCGGGCTCGTCGTTCAAGCAGGCGGTGTGAGGTGTCGTCCCCGACCGGGTCGGCGGACGGTCGCTGGGGAAGTGGCACCAGGTCGCCGTGGGCGGCGCCGATCGCGCGGTCGTCGGTCGTGGCGTGAAATCGTGCATGACACGTCGGCCGACAACAGCCTGTCGCCCGCGCCCGTGACGGGATGCCCGCGGCTCGAACCCCACCTGACCCACGCCGCTGTGCCCTCTCTCGCAGCCCCGTACCGGTCCTTGCGCACGGGCCTTCGTCCGACGGCCCGTCAACTCGCACGCGCCATCGTCGTAAACCGGCCCACCGCACGATTGTCGTATGCGGAATCGTTTCTGCCCGTTCCTGAGGGAAGGTTTGGCGGGAAGTGATCGGCCGAGGTTGAAACCTGAGATTATTTGGACAGATTCCCAGGTTGGGTACACGTGACCACGAACGGGACAGGGTGGCCGCGGAGCGCCTTGCCGCTGACCGCGAGGGTGTTGCGAGTGTGGTGAGTGATGGCGAAATTACCCTGAGGGACGAGCCACGGAGGCTCGGATTCTGATTTCATCTGACTTCATGGATCCCCTGTCATCCGATCAGGCCCGACTCGCGGGCGAACAACGCAGGCTTCGACTGCAGGTTCTCGGCCTCAACAGCGTTGACGCGGAGGAGACTTTCGACCGCGTCGCCCGGCTTGCCGCCAGCTTCACCCAATCACCTTTGGCCATGGTCAACTTCATCAACGACGAGCGGCAGATGTTCCGCGGCATGTACGTGCCGCCGTCCTCGCCCGACGACCGGTCGAACGCCACGGGGGGTGGCATCGTCTTCGACCTGAGCAGCGTCGCCCGCGAAGCCCCCGGCGACTACGGCTTCTGCCCCCACGTGGTGGCCCAGGGGTCCCAACTCGCCCTGGACGACGTCTTCGACTACCCCAGGTTCAAGGGCAACCCGCTGGTCAACGACATGGGTGTGCGCTCCTATCTGGGCACACCGCTGCGCGACAACACGGGCATGATTCTCGGCACTGTGTGCGTGGCCGACATGGTGCCGCGCACCTGGGACCGCAAACTCCGCGAAGGCATGCAGGAGTTGACGGAGACGCTGCTGGCCGACTTCAAGCTGCGCGACAGCCTGCTCGCCCAACAGCAGGAGCTGTTCGCCGTGTTCGACGGCGCCCCCTTCCCCATCATGCTCACCGAGGGGGCGAACCACCTGCTGCGCTACGCCAACGGCAAGCAGGGGGCCGCCTTCGGGATGGCCGCGCAGTTCAGCCCCGGACGCATGGCGCTGCCCGGTCTGGAGGCCGTCGGCGTCTTCAACGCGATGGACGACGCATTCCACTCCGGCCAGGCCGCCACGCTGCCCCGGGCGACGCTCACCACGTACGACTTCCACGCGCCCCAGGACTTCAGCTTCCTGTGCACCCCCGTGCGCACCTCGCCCGGGGCACCGATCAGCGGGGTCCTGACCGTGGCCATGAACATCACCGGCCAGGCGTACCCCGGAGCCGACCAGCAGCAGTTCGCCGCCAACGTCCAGGAACGCTTCGAGCGCCTCGGCTCCGGCGGGATCCCCGGAGCGCGGCCGGACAGCGCCGCCTACCCGCGCTGAGCCCGCCGCCTCCCCCGCCCCCGTGACCCGTCCAGCCGCAGGTCAGGGCGGTGGGATCGGGGGGTGGGGACCCGTCTGGGCCGCCTACGGTGCGCGGGGTGGCGGGGCGGGAGATGCTGGGGCCGACGGGAGTGCGGTTCAGGCGCGGGCAGAGGTCGGCCGCCGCCGGGCGGCACCGTGTCCGGGACGGTTCCCGGTGCGGTCGCCGGCCCGGTGCGCGGTGGGACCGGGACGGTACGGCGATGCAGAGCGACAGAACGCTTCACGGCGAGGTCATTTCCAGTTCCTCGGTGTTCGGCGCGCCGTGCTGGGTCAGTCTGACCGCGCGCGACCTGCGGGGCGCGGAGGCCTTCTACCGGGCCGTGCTGGGCTGGGAGTGGCGCCGGGGCGGGCTCGGCGACCAGTTCAGGATCGCCCATGCGGACGGCGTACCGGTCGCCGGTGCCGCCGAGGTGGCCGCCACCTGGCAGATGGCCGTCGCCTGGACCTCGTATTTCGCGGTGTCCGACGCGGACGAGGCCGTCTCCCGCAGCCAGGAGCGCGGCGGGACGACCGCGGTGGGCCCGATCGCCTTCCCGCCCGGCCGGGCCGCCCTGATGGCCGACCGCGACGGAGCGGTCTTCGGCCTCTGGGAGGGCGAGCTGCCGGCCGGCTGGGAACGCTGGCGCCAGGCGGCGCCGGCCTTCGTACGGCTGCACACGCGCAACGCCTTCGACGCCGCGATCTTCTACGGCGAGGTCCTGCAGTGGGCGTCTCCCCTCGCCGGGTGCTGCGAGGTCCTCTACGACGGGGACGAAGTCGTCCTGCGCAGCCGGGGTGACGTGGTGGCCCGGATCCACTCCGGCGCGGTGGAGGCGGCGCCCGACCCGACGATCAGGCCGCACTGGCAGGTCCACTTCGCGGTCTCCGACGTGGACGCCTGCGTCCGGGCCGCGCTCGCCCACGGGGGCGATCTCCTCAAACGCGCCCCCGACCAGGCGGAGGCCGTCCTCAGTGACCCCGACGGGGCCCGCTTCACGGTGACCTCCCGGTCGGCTCCCTGAGAGCGCGCGGCGCGGGGCCGTCCGGGGGCGAGCGGTGAGTAACTGACGTTCCGCGTACGTAGTTGATGGCGTGTCACCGAGAACGGGGCCGAGCACGTTGCCGCGGAGGGATCCATGCCATCCATGCCCGAAGGGACAGCGGACGCGGTGTGCTGGGTCCTGGCGGTCGGCCTGCTCGCCCTGGTCGTCCTGCTGATCGGACAACGCGGAGTCATCACCCTCCAGCGCGACCGCAACGCCCAACTCGCGGCGCGGTTGCGGGCGTGGGAGGAAGAGGTACGGCACCTCGTCTCGGTGCGGTTGCCGCGGCTGGAGGACGTGCGGCTTCCGTCGGCACGTGACGGCGGCGGCCCCGTCGGCTGTGCCGGATCCCTCATCCGTGCCGGATCCCTCGACCGCCACGTTCTCTTCGACCGTGACGTTCCCTTCGGCCGTGCCGGATCCCTCGACCGTGACGTTCCCTTCGACAGTTCCGGATCCCTCGTCCGTGACGTTCCCTTCGACCGTGCCCTTCCCTTCCTCGACACCGGCTTGCTGGACGCGCGTCTGGCCGATTCCGGCTTCGCGAAGTGTCTCGACGGCGTACTGGAGCGGTTCTCCGATGTCGTGGAGGATGCGCAGGTCCGGGCCGGCCGTTCCGCGCGGGCCGCTCTCATCGGGGCGTTGCGCCCGGTGCGGGAGCTCGCCGACGAGCAGCAGGCAGCCATCGCCCGGATGCAGGAACGGCACGACGACCCGGACGTCCTGGGCGATCTGTTCGACATCGACCACACGAACGCCCTGCTCGCCCGGCGGGCCCAGGCCGTCGCCGTGCTGTGCGGCTCCTCGCCGGGGCGACGGCGCACCTCGGCCCAGCTGGTCGACGTCGTACGCGGCGCCGCGTCCCGCATCCGCGACTACCGCCGCATCCGGGTCAACGGAGAAGCGGACCTCACCGTGCTCGGCGGCGCGGTGGACCCGGTGGTCCTCGCGCTCGCCGAACTGCTGGACAACGCGGTACGCCACACCTCGCCGGACGCGACGGTCACGGTCGACGTCCGGCCGGTGCGCAACGGCGCCTGCGTGGTGGTCGACGACGCGGGACCCGGCCTGGACGCTGACGCGTCCGCGTATGCCGCCGAGGTGCTGTCCGGCCGTCACCCGGTGGACATCACCAGTCTCGGCGCCCCGCCCCGCTTCGGCCTCGCCGTCATCGGCGCACTCGCCGCACGCCACGGGTTCGCCGTCTCGGTGGACACCCGGTCTCCGTACGGGGGTTCCCGCGCCGTCGTCTTCCTGCCCATGGAGCTCCTCACGCCCGTGGCCTCCGGCGCCGGGCCGGAGCCGGGGGACGGGGGCGGCGGTTCCGGCGGGAACGGTACGGCGGGCCGGCGGAGCGAGGGGAGCGAGGGGAGTGGGAGCGACGGGACTGGCGGGGCTGACGGCGCTGACGGGACCGGCGGGTTGCCGCGTCGACGCCGCCGTACGCCCCGGAGACCGTCGGCCGTGCGGGCCGGGGAGGGCGTGGAAGCGGAGGAGACCGTGGAGGCGGAGGAGGCCGAGGGGGCCTCGCAGGCCGACCGGCCGGGGGCGCCCGGGCGGGTTGCGTCCGGTGTACGGACCGATCCCCAGGACAGTGCCGTGCGGCGGCCCGAGTCGCCCGGCCGGCCCGCTCCCCGGATGCCGGTCGAGCCGGTGGAGCCGGTGGAGCCGAGCGAGCCGAGCGAGTCGAGCGAGCCGACGGAGGGTGCCCTGAAGACCGATGCCGTCGGGGAGGAGACCTCCGGTGCTGCTGGTGCCGGCCCGGACACCCGCTCCCCGGTGGGCGCCGAACCGCCGTGCCCCACCGGCAAGGTCACCGGCCACGGCACCAAGTCATCCGGTACGGGCACCGCCCCCGGGACCGACAGCGCGATCGTCCGTTCGGCCGAGGAGAACGCCCGGCGTATGCGGGCGTTCTCGCTCGGACTGCGTCGGGGGCGGGCCGAGGAAGGCACCTCCGACGGCTTCGCGGGCGACCGCGGACTCGTACGGCGGGACACCGGCGGCAAGCCGTGACGCCCCGGCGCCACCCCGAGGAGCGGCTGGTGCGGACGTACGTGGTCACGGACGGGCGGGCCCGTCCCACCCGCAACACCCTGGAGCCCGACACGCTGCTGGTCGCCGTCGACGATCCGCCGGCGGCCTGCCCGAGGTCGGAGAAGCGTGGGCTGCTGGAGCTGTGCCGACGCGGCGCGGTGTCGGTGGCCGAGGCTGCCGATTATCTGGAACTCCCGGTCAGCGTCACGAAGGTGCTGGTCGCCGACCTGGTCGACGACGGACAACTCGTCACCCGCGCGCCCGTCCCGGCCGCCAGGCCGACCGACCCGCAGATCCTTCAGGAGGTGCTCGACGCGCTCCGCGGCCGGCTGTGAACCGTACGGCGGCGGATCTGTGGGCGGCCACGGACGGGGCGGCCACGGAACAGGCGGCCACGGACGGGAGGCCACGGATGCGGCGGCAGAGCATCGCCGCGGCGACCTTCTGGGCCCCGCCGGGCAGGGCGCGCGGTGTTCGGCTTCGCGCCCAACTTGGTTTGTCTGTACGGCGGTTGATGAGACCGGGCCATGTCCGGCGCCGCCACCTCGCGATGCAGGGCCGGTCAACCTCGCGATGAGGTCCGGGCCACCTCACGCACCAGGGTCAGCCACCTCACGATGCAGCCCGGCCCACCTCAACCTCACGAGGCAAGCCCGCCCTACGCCGCGACGCGAGCCCCGTTCACCCCGCGACGTAAGCCCGGCCCACCCGACGTAAGCCCGGCTCACGTCCCGGCGCCCTCGGCGGCCCGGCGCCCAGCGCAGCCCCCGGCCCCGTCCCGGGTCGCAGCCCCCGACTACCTCCCCGGACGGCGGCGGAGCCGAACCGCGAGGCCGGCCGCGAGGGCGAGCGCCGCGGCTCCGCCCGCGATCAGCGGCAGCGCCGCGGAGTTGCTGGAGCTGCTGTCCGCGACCGGTTCGGAACGGTCGGCCGCGGCGCCCTGGTCGGCCGTCGGCGTGGCCGGCGGACGAGAGGCCGGCGCGGACTCCGCTGCAGACTTCGACGGGCTGGGCGTCTTGGAGGCGGTCGGTGTCCTCCGTCCCGCCGCGGCTCCCGCTCCCGCGCCCGCCGCGTCGTCCGAGCCGGCTCCCGCTCCGGTCGCGGAGCCGTTCCCGGCCTGCGGGAACACCACGTCCGAGCAGGAGTAATACGTGTCCGCGGTACTGGAGTTCTGCCAGATCGTGTACAGCACGTGATGTCCCGACCGGTCGGCCGGGAGCTTCGCCTTGATGCGGTAGGCGCCGTTCACCAAGGACGGGTCGGTGGCGGTCGCGAAGGGTGTCGTCGGCAGGTCGGACCACTTCAGGGGCTTCGTCGGGTCGTAACCAGGCTTCGTCAGAAACAGCTTGAAGGTGCCCGTGTGCGGGATCGTCGAGCTGTAGGCGAGGGTCAGCGGCGCGCCGGGGGTCAGGCGGGTCGAGGGCCAGTCGGTGCGGGCGAGGTCGAGGCCCTTGTAGGCGGGCAGACCGCCGCTGCACAGCTGCCCGTCGGGGATGAGCCGGCGGTCCTGGCCGTTCACCCCGCCGACCCGGAGGTTGTCCCAGGCGGTGAAGGGGGCGCCGTTCGCCGCGATCGCCGCCCTGCAGGCCGCGGACCCGGTCCGGCTCCCGCCCTCCGGTGAACACGCCACGACCCGGCTGACCGGATCCGTCGGCGCGCCGTGGGCCTGGGCCGGTCCCGCGGCCCACGTCGTCAGCAGAAGCGGGGCCGCCACGGCGACAGCGGCCGCGGCGGCGGTGCGGTGTGCGGTCATCCGGTGGGGCTCCTTGGGCTGTTGCGGCGACGGGGGCTGAGAGGCGGAGGGGCGGCCGGCGCGGCACGCCGACGCGCGGCTCGGCGGGTGCCCCGTGGCACGGGGTCGTCGTCCACCGGCGTACGGAGACCGCTCCCTGTTCCCTGTGCAGTACGGGAAATCGGGGGCGCGTGTTCAACGAGCCACCGGTCGCCGCCAACGCCCGCCGCGGCCACCGATGTCTCCGCCACCGACGTCCGGTGCGCGCGACGCCCACGTACGGCAACTTCTCATCGGCCCGGGCCCGGCGGCCCCGCCGTATCGGGCAAATCAGCAACCCGGGTCGACGGCAACCAGCAACCCGGCCGGCTCCGCCGGCAACCAGCAACCCGGCAATCAGCAAACCCGGCTCCGTCAGCAACCCGTGAGCGAACATTCCGCTCCCCCTCGGGCGCCACGCCCCCACCCCAAGGGTGTTTTCCAGCCAGATCGAGGGTTTCCCCTGTATCCGGCCCACTCACCCGCTCCCTATCGTTCGAGCACAGCCGACCCACAGGCAATCCCCGGAGGGGCCCGGCTCGCGTACGGCCGGCCGCCGCGCATCTGCTCGATTCACCCCCCGCCGCTTCGAGGACGAAGCGAATCGACCGTTGCTCCGCGCTGCCCGGAGCCGGCCACGAAAGGCAAGCCCTTGCGTACGTCCCCCTCCCGCACCGCCGGACGGAAGCTGATATCCGTCGCCGCGGTGTCCGCCGCGCTGGTGGCCGGAATGGCCACCTCGGTCGCCGTCGCCCAGACCCCCGCCGAGCAGTCCGGGACCACGGCGCCCGCCGTGAAGACCGCGGCCGCCCCCGCCGAGCGCCTCATCGTCGGCTACAAGGCCACCGCCGCCGAGGCCAAGTCCAACAAGGCCGCCTCCGCCGATGCCGAGGCCAAGGGCAAGGAGGCCGGCGAGGACCTCGGCTTCCGGCGACGCCTGGGCACCGGCGCCGCCCTGGTCGACCTCGGCGACCGGCTGAACAAGGCCGACGTCGCCGACGTGATGGCCGAGTACCGGGCCGACCCGCAGGTCGCCTATGTCGTACCGGACCGGCTCAACACGCCGCAGGCGGACCCGAACGACACCGAGTACGGCAAGCAGTGGGACCTGTACGAGACCGCGGCGGGCATGAACGTCCCGGGCGCGTGGGCCACCTCCACCGGCAGCGGTGTCACCGTGGCCGTCATCGACACCGGCTACGTCACGCACTCCGACCTCGCGGCCAACATCGTCGGCGGCTACGACTTCATCTCCGACACCGCGGTCTCGGTGGACGGCGACGGGCGCGACAGCAACCCGGCCGACCCCGGCGACTGGTACGCGACCGACGAGTGCGGCGCCGGCACCGGCTCCAGCGGCTCCTCCTGGCACGGCACGCACGTGGCCGGCACCATCGCTGCCGTCACCAACAACGGCAAGGGCGTCGCGGGGATCGCCTACGGAGCGAAGATCTCGCCGCTGCGGGTCCTCGGCAAGTGCGGCGGCTACGACTCCGACATCATCGACGCCATCACCTGGGCATCCGGCGGCACGGTCTCGGGCGTCCCGGCCAACACGAACGTCGCCAAGGTCATCAACATGAGCCTCGGCGGTGCCGGCGCCTGCACCTCGGCCACTCAGACCGCCATCAACGGGGCGGTGAACCGCGGTACGACGGTCGTCGTCGCGGCCGGCAACGACAACGCGAACGCCTCCGGTTTCTCCCCGGCGAGCTGCAGCAACGTGATCACGGTCGCCGCGACCAACCGCACCGGCTCCCGTGCCTCGTACTCCAACTACGGCTCGATCGTGGACATCTCGGCGCCCGGCGGCCAGACCAGCACCGGTACCGCCAACGGCATCCTGTCCACCCTCAACTCGGGCACGAAGACGGCGTCCTCGGAGTCGTACGCGTACTACCAGGGCACCAGCATGGCCACCCCGCACATCGTGGGCCTGGTCGCGCTGATGAAGTCGGCGAACCCGTCGCTGACCCCGGCCCAGATCGAGTCGGCGATCAAGGCCAACGCCCGTGCCCTGCCCGGCAGTTGCTCGGGCGGCTGCGGTGCCGGTCTCGCCGACGCCACCAAGACCGTGCAGGCGGTGAGCGGTTCCGGCGGTTCGACCGGCGGCACCACCTTCACCAGCGCCTCCGCTGTCGCCGTCCCGGACGCGGGCTCCGCAGTCGAGTCGCCGATCACCGTCAGCGGCCGCAGCGGCAACGCGCCCTCCGCCCTTCAGGTGGGCGTCGACATCACCCACACCTACCGCGGTGACCTGGTGATCGACCTGGTCGCGCCGGACGGCTCGACGTACCGCCTGAAGTCCTCCAGCACCTCGGACTCCGCGGCGAACGTCAAGACGACCTACACGGTCAACGCGTCGGGCGAGAGTGCCAACGGCACCTGGAAGCTGCGCGTCCAGGACGTCGCGGCGCAGGACACGGGCACGCTCAACAGCTGGAAACTGACCTTCTGACCGCCACCCCCGGGGGAAGCGGCCGGCCGACGCGAGCGGGCGTCGGC
>NZ_JBHVXW010000011.1:115359-226097 GCF_042881375.1 Streptomyces sp. NPDC058274 | reverse complement strand
TCATGGTTCCGGGCACGCGCGCGTGGCCGTCGTCGTCACATCCAGCCCCGCTGCTTGAACAAGCGGTAGAGCCCGATCTCCAGGACGACCATCAGCAGCACCACGGCCGGATACGACCACACCCAGTGCAGCTCCGGCATGTGATCGAAGTTCATGCCGTAGATGCCCGCGATCATCGTGGGGACCGCGGCCATGGCCGCCCAGGCGGAGATCTTCCGCATGTCGTCGTTCTGCCGGACACTCATCTGCGCGAGGTGCGCGGAGAGGATGTCGGACACCAGCCGGTCCAGGCCCTCCACCGACTCGTTCACGCGCGTCAGGTGGTCGCTGACGTCACGGAAGAAGGGCTGCGCCTCGCCCTCCACGAACGGCACTCCGGTGCTGAACTGACCCATGCCCGCGAGCCGGGTCAGCGGCACGGCCAGCGGGCCGGTCGCCCGGCGGAACTCCAGGATCTGCCGCTTGAAGGTGTAGATCCGGGACGCCGTGTTCCGCGTGCCGCCGGCGGACGGCGAGAAGACCTCCGCCTCCAGCTCCTCCAGGTCGGTCTGCAGCTCGGTCGCCACCTCCAGATAGTGGTCGACCGTGGCGTCGGCGATCGCGTACAGCACGGTCGTGGGCCCGTGCCGGAGCATGTCGGGGTCCTTCTCCAGCCGGTCCCGCACCTCGCCGAGCGGTGAGCCCTCCCCATGGCGCACGGTGACCACGAAGGAGTCGCCGACGAAGAGCATCACCTCGCCCGAGGACACGGTGTCGTTGTCGGCGTCGTACGTGACCGGCTTCAGGACCATGAACAGCGAGTCGTCGTACACCTCGATCTTGGGGCGCTGGTGTGCCTTCAGGGCGTCCTCGACGGCCAGCGGATGCAGTCCGAACTCACTGGTGACGTGGCCGAACTCCTGCTCCGTCGGCTCGTGCAGCCCGATCCAGAGGAAGGCGTTGCCGTCGGCACGCGCCTGTGCCAGGGCGTCCGAAAGGTCATCGGGGCCGTCGCTGCGGCGCCCGTCGCGGTAGATGGCGCAGTCGACGATCACAGAGCGTATTCTCCCGACATCCGGACCGGCGTGCACGCCGGTCGCGCTCCGGAGGGGCTTTGCGGACACAGCCTAGGCTGGAGCGCATGCCCACCCTGATCCTCGTCCGGCACGGACGTTCCACCGCCAACACCGCGGGTCTCCTCGCCGGGTGGACGCCCGGCGTCGCCCTCGACGAGCGCGGTGCCGCCCAGGCCGCCGCCCTGCCCGGCCGGCTCTCCGCGCTGCCGATCTCCGAGGTCGTCACCAGCCCCCTGCAGCGCTGCCAGGAGACCGTACGGCCGCTGCTCGACGCCCGCCCCGAGCTGCGCGCCCACACCGAGGAGCGCATCGGGGAGTGCCATTACGGCGACTGGACCGGCCGCAAGCTCGCCGAGCTCATGGACGAGCCGCTGATGGAGGTCGTACAGACGCATCCGACCGCGGTCGCGTTTCCGGGCGGCGAATCGATGCGGGCGATGCAGACGCGCGCCGCCGAGGCGGTCCGCGAGTGGAACGCGCGCGTGGAGCGCGATCATGGCAGTGACGCTGTGTATCTCATGTGCTCGCACGGCGACATCATCAAATCCCTTGTCGCGGACGCACTCGGACTTCATCTCGACCTCTTCCAGCGGATCTCTGTTGAACCGTGTTCCATCACCGCGATCCGTTACACCCGGATGCGGCCATTTCTCGTCCGCCTCGGGGACACCGGTGATTTCGCGTCCCTGGCGCCGCGCGAGGAGGCCGCGGGCGGCGACGCCCCGGTGGGGGGCGGGGCGGGCGCACCGTGATCGTCGGCCGCAGTAGGGTGAAGCGGTCGAAGCAGCGCAGTAGTTGTCAGCAACCCACGCGGACCGACGCAGGCTGAGCCCGCTGCCCGGTCCCGATGCCGATCCCAATGGAGACAGGACGTGTCGCGTCAGGTGTTCCTCTATGACCCACCGGACCGTTTCGTGGCCGGTACGGTCGGGCTGCCCGGGCGCCGTACCTTCTTCCTCCAGGCCTCCTCGGGCCCCCGGGTGACCAGTGTGGCCCTGGAGAAGACGCAGGTCGCCGCCCTGGCCGAGCGCATGGAAGAGCTGCTCGACGAGGTCGTACGGCGGACCGGGGGCAGCGCGCCCGTACCGGCCGTGGCCCCCGCCGAGGTCACCGACACCGCCCCGCTGGAGAACCCGGTGGAGGAGGAGTTCCGCGTCGGCACGATGGCGCTGGCCTGGGACGGCGACGAGCAGCGCATGATCGTCGAGGCGCAGGCCCTGGTCGAGCTGGACGCCGATACCGACGAGGACCTCGCCGAGGCAGAGGAACGACTGCTCCAGGACGAGGAGAACGGCCCGCCGATGCTCCGCGTCCGGCTCACCGGCGCGCAGGCCCGGGCCTTCGCCAAGCGCGCCCTCGACGTCGTCAACGCCGGCCGGCCGCCGTGCCCGCTGTGCAGCCTCCCGCTCGACCCGGAAGGACACGTATGTCCGCGCCAGAACGGATACCGCCGCGGAGCGTGACCACGGCCGAGCTGCTCGCCAAGGGCGAGCTGAAGGTGCGCGGACAGATCCGTGAGGCGTCGAACGCGGTGCTGTACTGCTCCGTCGCCCACGAGGGGCAGGACGCGTTCTGCGTCTACAAGCCGGTCGCCGGGGAACGGCCCCTGTGGGACTTCCCCGACGGCACGCTGGCCCAGCGCGAGGTGGCGGCGTACGAGGTGTCCGAGGCGACCGGCTGGGGGCTCGTGCCGCCCACCGTGCTGCGGGACGGGCCGTACGGCGAGGGCATGTGCCAGCTCTGGATCGAGAGCGCGGCGGACGCCGAGCTGCTCGCGCTGGTCGACGGCGAGGAGCCCGCGGACGGCTGGAAGGCCGTCGGGTTCGCCGAGGTCGGCGAGGGGCGCACGGCACTGCTCGTGCACGCCGACGACGTGCGGCTGCGGCGCCTCGCGGTGCTGGACGCCGTGATCAACAACGCCGACCGCAAGGGCGGCCATCTGCTGCCCGCGGACGAGGACCGGCTGTACGGCATCGACCACGGGGTCACCTTCAACGCCGAGAACAAGCTGCGGACTCTGCTGTGGGGGTGGGCGGGCGAGCCGCTCACCGGGGAAGCGGTCGAGGTGCTGACCACCCTGCGGGACGGACTCGCACCGGGCGGGCCACTGGCCACCCGGCTGGCCGAACTCATCACCCTGGCCGAGGTCGAGGCCACGCGGGCGCGTGTCGACGCGCTCCTCACCTCGGGGAAGCATCCCGAACCGAGCGGGGAGTGGCCGGCCATTCCGTGGCCGCCGGTGTGACGGAGCCCAGCGGGCCCGGGCCCGGCGGCGGTTGTCCGCCGGAGCGGGTCCGGTTCCCCCGGCCGGGCCGTGCGCGGTCGGGGAGCGGTACGGATGCACAGGCTCGCCTGGCCGGCAAGACCGCCTTCCCGGCCATCAGGCCTGGTCCGGTTCGTATCCGGAACATCCGTCCGGTTAGGCTCAGGGCATGTATGCCTGGCCCGCTTCTGAGGTCCCCGCCCTGCCCGGTGAGGGACGCGACCTCCGGATCCACGACACCGCGACCGGAGGGCTCGTCGCCCTCGACCCCGGTCCCGTCGCCCGTATCTACGTCTGCGGCATCACGCCGTACGACGCGACCCACCTGGGTCACGCGGCGACCTACAACGCGTTCGACCTCGTGCAGCGCGTGTGGCTCGACACCAAGCGGCAGGTTCACTACGTCCAGAACGTGACCGACGTCGACGACCCGCTCCTCGAGCGCGCGCAGCGCGACGGCATCGACTGGGTGGGGCTCGCCGAGAAGGAGACCGCCCTCTTCCGGGAGGACATGACCGCCCTGCGGATGCTGCCCCCGCGGCACTACATCGGTGCGGTCGAGGCGATACCCGGGATCGTGCCGCTGGTCGAGCGGCTGCGGGACGCCGGCGCCGCCTACGAGCTCGAAGGAGACGTGTACTTCTCCGTCGAGTCCGACCCGCACTTCGGACAGGTGTCCCACCTGGACGCCGCCGCGATGCGCCTGCTCTCCGCAGAGCGCGGCGGCGACCCGGACCGGCCGGGCAAGAAGAACCCGCTCGACCCGATGCTCTGGATGGCGGCCCGCGAGGGCGAGCCGAGCTGGGACGGCGGCTCGCTCGGCCGCGGCCGGCCCGGCTGGCACATCGAGTGCGTGGCCATCGCGCTCGACCATCTCGGCATGGGCTTCGACGTCCAGGGCGGCGGCTCCGACCTCGCCTTCCCGCACCACGAGATGGGCGCCTCGCACGCCCAGGCGCTGACCGGCGAGTTCCCGATGGCCAAGGCGTACGTCCACGCAGGCATGGTCGCGCTGAACGGCGAGAAGATGTCGAAGTCCAAGGGCAACCTGGTCTTCGTCTCCACGCTGCGACGTGACGGAGTCGACCCGGCCGCCATCCGTCTCGCGCTGCTCGCGCACCACTACCGGGCCGACTGGGAGTGGACGGACACCGTCCTCGAAGAGGCGGTCGCCCGTCTCGGTGACTGGCGCGCGGCGGTGTCGCGGCCCGATGGCCCCTCCGCCGACGCGCTCGTCGACGAGATCCGCGTCGCCCTCGCCGACGACCTGGACGCGCCGGCCGCGCTCGCCGCGGTCGACCGCTGGGCCGCGCTCCAGCACGAGCGGGGCGGTACGGACGAGGGCGCGCCCGGTGTCGTGTCGCGTGCGGTGGACGCTCTGCTGGGAGTGGCTCTCTAGGCGACCGGGACCGACTGCCCGGCTTTCCGGGCGACCGGGCCGGCGGCGTACGCGGCTCTGCGGGAGCAAGGGGACGCCGGGCGGGGAGTCACCCGCCCGGCGTCCTTCACGCGTGTGGAGCGGCCGCTGTCACTTGCTCACGATGACGGACTGGATGACGCTGCTGTTGGTGTCGTAGATCCCGTAGATCTGCTGTCCGAAGGCGAACGCGCGCTGGACCTCGTCGTGCGTCACCTGGTTCGGGTTCACCAGCCGGCGCCAGCCGTTGCTGATGTACAGGTAGAGCACCTGCGGCTGGCCCGGGAGCGGGGTGACGACGTCCTGGAAGTGCTGGGCCACCCCGATGGCCAGCGCCTGGGTTCCGACCGCGCTCGGCAGGACCAGCGGCTCACCCTGCTGGATCTGCTGAATCTGTTGCGGCTGCGGCTGCGGCTGCTGTGCGCCGATCTGCTGCTGACCACCGAGCTGCTGCAGCAGCTGCTGGAACGGCTGCTGCCGGCCGAGCTGCTGGAGCTGCTGCTGCAGGTGCTGGGGGAGCTGCTGCGGGCCTTGTTGCGGCGCCTGTTGCTGCTGACCGCCGCCCTGCTGACCCATGCCCTGCTGACCCATGCCCTGCTGACCCGGCCCCTGCTGTCCGAACGGCTGCTGCATCTGCTGTCCGAACGGCTGTTGCATCTGCTGTCCGAACGGCTGTTGCTGGCCGCCCTCTTGCCCGAACGGCTGCTGCATCTGCTGTCCGAACGGCTGCTGTTGGCCGCCCTCTTGCCCGAACGGCTGTTGCTGGCCGATGCCCTGCTGCTGGTACGGCGAGGTGCTCGGCTGCTGGTGCTGTCCCTGTTGGCTCATCTGCGGGGTGGTGCTCATGCGGGTGCCACCTTCCCTCAATCGTTGAGCGTTGGTCGGGTCGAGCGTCGATCGTTGGTCGGATTGCGCCGGCCTGTGACGGCCGGCCCTGCCCCCGGGCCGTCGGTTCGTCCCTGACGACCAGGTCCTCAGCCCGTGACCACCAGGCCGACGATCTCGTCGTCCGAGAACCAGACCCGGACGTCGGGGTGTCCCGTCGCGAAGGCGGTGTG
The DNA here is from genome assembly GCF_042881375.1 of Streptomyces sp. NPDC058274. Lineage (NCBI taxonomy): Bacteria > Bacillati > Actinomycetota > Actinomycetes > Kitasatosporales > Streptomycetaceae > Streptomyces > Streptomyces sp. NPDC058274. The sequence continues at coordinate 220,304 of NZ_JBHVXW010000011.1, read as the reverse complement.
CACCGCCTGGCGTGTCTCGGGGGACGGGTTGTTCAGGTTGCGCCATTCACCGGCCACGAACAGCCGGAGCCGCGGCGGGAGTTCACGTGGGTAGGGCAGCAGCTCGTCCCAGTAGCGCTCGGCCCGGCCGGAGCCGACCGCGTCGGGCAGCAGACGGGTGACCGCCGCCTTGATGTCCGGCCGGCTGCCGATCCGCTGGGACGCGGGACGCCCCGGCGCGTCCTGCTGCGGAGACCCGGTCGCCCGCAGCACCGAGCGGACCCGCTCCGGGGACATCGGGTCCTGCCCGGCCGCCTTCAGCATGCCCTGCAGTGCGGCCAGGGCGCCGACCACCACCGGGGAGGCGGAGGAGGTCCCGGAGAACGTGTCCGTGTACCAGGCGATCTCCTCGGCACCGCCCTGCAGATCGCCGGGCCGGTCCCAGGAACCACCGGTGGTCGTGACCTCACGTCCCCAGCCCTGCGCGTCCAGGCGTGCCCCGTAGTTGGAGAACGCCAGCCGTGAGCGGTCCGGGCCGTGGTCGCGGCCGTGGGTGCCGGGCGGCGGGGCACCGGCACCGACCAGGATCGCGCCGGAGGACTGGTGGGAGGGGTTGAACGGGTTGCGCCAGTCCTCCGGGAACTCGTCGGGACGGCGCTCGTACACCGCGTCGTCGAGCGACTCGCCGCCGTTGCCCGCGGCCTCCACCACGATGACGCCCTTGGCGGTCGCATAGCGGATGGCCGCGCAGTCGTCGGGCCACCACTCCAGCGCGATGTATCCCTGCTGGTCGCCGCGCTGTTCGTAATCGAGCCGGGGCCCGGGCCGGTGGAGTTCGACCAGGACGATGTCGCCCGGGCCGAGCCGGTCGGCCGCCGCGTGGATCGCGGCCGCCGTGCCGATGCCCTGGAAGGACGCGGCCGCGGTCACCGCGTCCGGGACGATGCCGGAGATGCCGTGCTCATTGCGGTCGCCGCCGATCACACCGATCACGGCGGTGCCGTGGTTGCGCCAGGCGAGGTCGGTCAGCGGGGTGCCGACGACGACACCGGCGAGCTTGGCCGCCAGATCCTCGTGGCCGAGCTGCCAGGCGCCCTCCACATCGATCACCGTCACGCCCTGGCCCGTGCCGCCCGGGCGCTGCCAGGCCCACGCCGCGTCGATCCCCTCGGGCGCCCGGCCCAGATAGCCCTGGCGGCTGCTGAAGTCGGGGGTGACCGGGGCGCCTTCCTTCACTCGCCGGCTGTCGTCCGTGCTCTGCCCGACGGACTCCACCGAGGCGGGTACGGCGCCGGGCTTCACGTACGCCGTGTCGATCTCCGGCAGCGCGGCGATCCGTGAGCGCAGCTCCTGGGCGCGGCTCTCGCCGCCACGGACCCGGTAGAAGCGAGTGAGCTCCGGCACGCTCTCGGCGTGCGCGGACTGCTGGATCCGCTCCTCGCTGCCGAACAGCGGTTCCAGGGCGAGCTGTTCGTCGCTGAGGAACATGTTGAGGGCCGATACGTCGGAGCCCGCCGCGGAGCGCACCCCCTCGGCGCCGGCGCGCAGCCGGGCCTCGGGGCGAGCGACGACGATCAGTTCCTGCTCCGCTCCTCGGTAGGTGAATCCCGCTCCGTCGGGCCCCGGCCCGGACGCTCCCGGGCCCTGCGTCGGCTGTACCTGATCGGTCATCGCGTGCCGCTCCCTTCGGTCCCTGCGGGTGCCTTGTCGCGGGGTGACGCGGCGCCAAGTCCCTGCTCCGGGCCGCGCCTTCGGGGCCCAACCTGGCACGGCCGGGCCAACACGTCCACCCCGTCTTCGGCAACTTGGTTTGGAAACAAGTTGAATGGGGAACCCTGTGCAATCCGCCCTGAAACAGATGTCACGCAGCAAACCGGCCAAAGGCTGCAGTGGCAGGGGTCATGTGATGGGGTGGAAGCGTCTGTTGACCATCGGCCGAGCTCGACTCGGCCCTTTGCGTAAGGACGCTTCATGGACCGTTCCTTCGCACGTAGAAGACTCCTCACAACCGCCGCGGTACTGGGAGGCGCGGCAGTTCTGGGCGGCACGGCAGGGGGCACCGCCCAGGCGGCGGGAGAGCCCGGGCCCGCCCAATTCCCTTTGCCGCACGGCTTTCAGCCCGAGGGCATAGCCATCGGCACCACCCCGTTCGCGTACTTCGGGTCGCTCGCGAACGGCGACATCTACCGCGCGAGCCTCGCCACCGGGCGCGGCCGCGTCATCAGCAAGGGCCTCGGCGCCGGGCATCCCACCGTGGGACTGAAGACCGACCCGCGCGGCCGGCTCTTCCTCGCCGGTGGCGTGAGCGGTGAGCTGCGCACGGTGGACGTCCGCAGCGGCGAGACCGAGAAGGTGTACGCCGTCGGCGGCCGGTTCGTGAACGACGTGATCGTCACACCGCGCTCCGCCTGGTTCACCGACTCGTACCAGGCACAGCTCTACCGGCTCGCCCTCGGCGAACACGGCGAGCCCGGCGCCGTGACGCCCCTGCCGCTGACCGGCGACTGGGAGCAGGGCCCGGACTTCACGGCCAACGGCATCGAGCTCACGCCCGACGCCAGTGCGCTGCTCGTCGTCAACACGGTCGCGGGCGGCGGCGGGCTGATGCGCGTCGACCCGCGTACGGGCGTGGCGCGTGCCGTGGACCTGGGAAGCTCCCGACTGCCCTACGGCGACGGCCTGTTGCTCCTCGGCCGTACGCTCTACGCCGTGCAGCAGCAGCTGAACCAGATCGACGTCTTCCGGCTGAACGCGTCCGGCACCAAGGGCACGGCGATCGCCCGGATCACGGACCCGCGCTTCCGTATCCCGACGACGGTCGCCGCGTGGGGCGATCGGCTCTATCTGCCGAACGCCCGCTTCGATGTCGAGCCGACGCCGGACACGGAGTACGACGTGGTGGCGGTGGACCAGGTCTGACGGCGGTCCCGTCAGGTCGGACGGGCGCACCCGGCCGCCGATGACCGAGGGGCGGTGCGCGTCGTGCGCACCGCCCCTGCCGGTTCCGTCGTCCGAGGCCGGTTCAGTCGTCCGAGGGCTCCGGGGACTGTGGGGACTCCGGCGGCTTCGGGGATTTCGAGGACCCCGACGGGCCGTCGGAGCCAGGAGAGCCCGATGAGCCGGCGGACTCGGGGCCACCGTCGGGCCCGTCAGGCGCGTCGGAGTCGCCGGAGGCTACCGAGCTATCCGAAGCATCCGAAGCGTCCGAGGTATCCGAAGCATCCGAGGCGTCCGAGGTATCCGAAGGCTTCGAGGTGTCCGAAGGCTTCGAGGTGTCCGCGGTGCCAGAGGGCTTCGCGGTCCCCGAGGTCCTCGGCGCGTCGGCGGAGTCCGAGAAGGCCGGCGGCCCCGGCGGGCCGGAGGTCTCCCGGGGTTCCCCGGAGCGTGGGGCCCCCGGAGAGCCTGCGGCCCCCTCGGGTCCCTCGGTCCCGTCGTCGTCGCCGGTGTCGGCCGGGACCTCCGCGCCGGTCCCGCCCTCGGCCTCGGGCCGTTGCGGCTTGGGCCGGGCGCGGCCACCGGGAGTGTCACGCAGGAAGGTGGCGGACTCGCCGCTCTCGGTCGCGTGGCTCCCGGGCGGCGGCGTGGGACCGCTGCCGTCCCGCCGCCGCAGATAGCGTTCGAACTCGCGAGCGATGGCTTCACCCGACGCCTCGGGCAGCTCGGCGGTGTCCCGGGCCTCCTCCAGCGTCTGCACGTACTCGGCGACCTCGCTGTCCTCGGCGGCCAGCTGGTCGACGCCCAGCTGCCAGGCCCGCGCGTCCTCGGGCAGCTCGCCCAGGGGAATGCGCAGGTCGATCAGGTCCTCAAGGCGGTTCAGAAGGGCCAGGGTCGCCTTCGGGTTCGGCGGCTGCGAGACGTAGTGCGGAACGGCCGCCCACAGCGACACCGCCGGAACGCCCGCGTGCGTGCACGCCTCCTGGAGAATGCCGACGATCCCCGTGGGGCCCTCGTACTTGGTCTCCTCCAGGTCCATGGTGCGGGCCAGGTCCGGGTCGGAGGTGACCCCGCTGACCGGTACCGGACGGGTGTGCGGGGTGTCGCCGAGGAGCGCGCCCAGGACGACGACCAGCTCGACGCCCAGCTCATGGGCGAAGGCAAGGATCTCGTTGCAGAACGAGCGCCAGCGCATCGACGGCTCGATGCCCCGGACCAGCACCAGGTCACGCGGCTTCTCGCCGCCCACCCGGACCACCGAAAGACGCGTCGTCGGCCAGGTGATCTTGCGTACCCCGCCGTCCAGCCACACCGTGGGCCGGTTGACCTGGAAGTCGTAGTAGTCCTCGGCGTCGAGCGCCGCGAACACCTCACCCTTCCACTCCCTGTCCAGGTGCGCGACCGCGGCGGAGGCGGCGTCGCCGGCGTCGTTCCAGCCCTCGAACGCGGCCACCATGACTGGGTCGATCAGCTCGGGAACCCCCTCCAGCTCGATCACCCAGCGCCTCCTTCCGACGTGCCCTCGCGTACGTCCCAACCTTACGGCGTGCGCCGGGGGCCTCCGCAGCCCCCTTGCACGGAGGGATGAACGGATGACTGCCCCGTACGCCACCCCGAAACACCCCTCAGTCATCCGAGCTGTCCCGAGCCAACTTCGCCGGGAGCCCTGGAGGTTGTCGTAGGTGTGCGTTATACGTCAGATGACCCCGAGAGGTCCGATGTTCGGCGAGCGACATGGGGCACTTGCGAACGCGAGCGTGACCGGCCTCGATGTGCACGACGTGCGGGTTCTCACGTCGGTGGGGCGGGACGGCCGGACGCGATGAGTCCGGATCCGGGCGGCTCGCTGGCCCATCTGGTCCGCTACACCTCCGATGACTCGCGGGGTACGGTTTCAGCCTCACCGTCGGCCGCGGCAACGAGGTCGCGGGGGTGGCGATCGAGACGCTGCGCCCGTACGGTGCGGGGGCTCTCCACAGCCGGCCCGCAAGGCGGTCGGTCCCGGCGTGCGGATCGCCGTCGACGCCAACCAGCGGTGGGACGTCGTCGAAGCCGTGCGCCGAACCGAGGCCCTGGCGCCCTGTGACCCGGCGGCAGCGCGGTGTCCCGAAGAGCCCCGTACCAGGCCCCGTACTAGAGGGTCGAGCGCAGCCACTGCTCCACGCTCGCGATGTGCACGGTGGCCCAGGACCGGGCGGCTTCCGCGTCCCGGTCGCGCAGGGCGGCGATGATCGCGCGGTGCTCGTGCAGCGTACGGCTGACCGCGTCCTCCTGGGTCAGGCCGCGCCAGATCCGGGCCCGGGTGGTGGGTCCGGAGAGACCGTCGAGCAGGGAGCAGAGCACCGAGTTCCCGGAGCTCTGCACGATGCCCCGGTGGAACTCCAGGTCGCAGGCGACGAGTTCCTCCACCGAGGGTGCGGCGCCGAGCGCGTCCAACTGGGCGGTCAGGGCGTCCAGTTGCTGTTCGCTGATGCGTGAGGCCGCCATCGCCGTCCCGGCCGGCTCCAGAATGCGGCGCACCGCCAGGAACTCCAGGACGGTGTCGTCGCGGTGGAAGTCGACGACGAAGCTCAGCGCCTCCAGCAGCAGTTGCGGATCGAGGCTGGTCACATACGTGCCGTCGCCCTGCCGCACATCGAGGATGCGGATGAGCGACAGCGCCCGCACGGCCTCGCGCAGGGAGTTGCGGGACAGCCCGAGCTCGGCGGCGAGCTCGCTCTCCTTGGGGAGCCGGTCGCCGGGCCGCAGTGAGCCGGAGACGATCATTCCCTTGATTTTCTCGATCGCCTCATCGGTGACGGCCATGGCGGTGCCTCCCTCGTTCAGACATCCGATGTCTCACGACATTATGGGGGTTCAGCCAGTTGAACGGGGCACAAAGTCCGATGTCAGCCGCCAGACGCCAGCCCCCCGGCCGCCCCCTGCCGTCAGCGGTCACCTGTCGCCGGCCGTCTCCTGTCGACAGCCAACGCTCCCGCCACCCGGCGAACCCCCGACCCCGGCCTCGCCCCGAGTCCTCCCCCCGAGTCCTCCCCCCGGGGCCTCGCCCCGAGCCCTCCCCGCGATCCGCCCCGAGCCCGCCCCGAGACCCCGCCTACTCCTCCCAGAGCGAGCTCGGCGCCTCCCGTCGTACCACCGGTGCGATCTCCTCCTGGAAGCGCTGCAGCGTCTCGATCTGCTCGGCCGTCGACTGCCCGAAGGCGTCCACGGTGACCGACTGGAGGTCGTGCCGGTACACCTCGTGATATCCGAGGATCTTGTCGATGATCTGCTGGGGCGAGCCGATGAGCTGGGGCCCGTCCGCGATCGCGTCCTCGATGGTGCGGAAGGGCGTGTTGTAGCCCGCCCTGCCCTCCAGATGCGGCCGGAAGGCCTGGCGCACCTTCGCTTCGTACAGGTCCTTGTACCGGGCGACCGCCTGCTCGTGCGTGTCGGCGATCAGCAGCCCGCCCGAACCCGCCGCCACATGGGCATGCGCCGGATCGTGCCCGTACGCCTCGAACCGCTCCCGGTAGTGCTCGATCAGCCGGGCGTACGCGGCACGCGGCTGGATGGCGTTGGCCGTGAACAGCGGATCGCCGTGCTTGGCCGCCAGTTCGGGGGAGTTGAGGGAGGTCGCCGAGCCGTGCCAGACGCGCGGGGGCCCGTCGTAGGGCCGCGGCACGGTGGTCACGTTCTTCAGCGCCGGCCTGAACTCACCTTCCCAGTCGACGTTCTCCTCGCTCCACAGCCTGCGCAGCAGCTCGTACTTCTCCTTCTGGAGGTCCCACTGCCGTTCCTCGTCGAGCCCGAAGAGATCGAAGTGACCGGCCTCCGCGCCCTTTCCGATCACCAACTCGATGCGTCCCCGCGAGAGTTGGTCGAGAGTCGCGTAGTCCTCGGCGACCCGCACCGGGTCGAGGATCGCGACCACGGTGACGCCGGTGAGCAGTTTGATGCGGCTGGTACGGGCCGCCAGCGCGCCCAGGATCACCGTCGGTCCGGACGACAGGAACGGACCGGCGTGCCGCTCGCCGATCGCGTACGCGTCATAGCCGGACCGCTCCGCCGCCACGCCGACCTCGACCACCTCGGCCAACCGGTCGGCGGGGGAGAGGAGTTCACCGGTCAGCGGGTGCGGGGCGTGGCTGATGATCGAGAGCACCTGGAACTTCATGACGTCCCTTCGGGGGTGGCGGCCGCGAGGCCCAGATGGCCGCGCAGAGTACGGGTCTCATAGGCGGACCGGAACAGCCCGCGCCTGATCAGCTCGGGAACCGTGCGGTCCACCAGCGCGTTCAGGTCGAGGGGCAGTACGGCCGGGCGGATCCGGAAGCCGTCGGCGCCGCCCTCGTGGTGCCACTCCTCGAACAGGTCGGCCAGCCCCTCCGGGGTCCCGTGGAAATCCCGGCGTCGGACTCGAACGGGCCGCCGGCCGCGTCCTCCAGATCCGCGAGGCGCTCGGCGGCCGCGCCGTCACTCGGAGCCAGGATCACGTTCAGATCGGCGAGGACCTTCAGCGTGCGGCCCTCCTCGGCGGCGAGACGGTCGACCTCGGCACGTGTCCTGCGCAGCTCTTCGGCGTCGGCGGGCGTGACGATCACGACGTCGGCGCGACGGGCCGCGAAGCGGTACGGGACGGTGTCGTGCGCGAGGGAGATGAACGGCGGGCGGCCCTGCGGTGCCGCCGCCGACGGCTCGGCCTTGTCCCACTCCAGGCCGACCCGGCGCAGGAACTCGGCTGCCCTGTCGAAGAGTTCGGCCACCTGACGATCGCCCTCGGGCGTCCCGAGGATCGCCAGGATCCGCTCGTGCTCGATGTCGTCCGCCGCGATGCGGGGCCGTACGCCCGCCCTGCCCCCGCTGAGCAGATCGAGCGTGGCGAACCGGGCCGCGTACCCGGCGGGCTGCCCCAGCGCCGGCCCCAGCGGTACCAGCCCGATGCGCGCGGTCTCCCGTGCGGCGACGGTGAGCAGCAGGGCGGAGTCCAGCTGCCCCGGCCCGTCCTCGACGGTGACGAAGTCCAGCAGTGCCGCCTCCGAGCGCCGCACCAGCCGTATGAACTCCTCCACCGTGGGCGGTCCGCCGGGGGCGGCCGGATGCACGCCCCGGCCGTCGAGGGTGACGCCCAGAATCAGTTGGCTCATCGCGTTCTCCCGAGTCCGTCAGGCCTGCTTCTGCCAGGCGTGCGCGAGCAGTTCGTACGAGCGCACCCGGTCGGCGTGCTGGTGCGTGATGGTGGTGATGACCAACTCGTCCGCGCCGGTGGCCTTCTGCAGGGCGTTCAGCCGCTCGGTGACCGTCTCGGGCGCGCCCACGAACTGGGTGTCGACGCGATCGGCGACCAACTCCCGGTCCTCGTCGGTCCATTGGTGCGCGGACGCCTCCTCGGGCGTCGGGAACGGGATCGCGCCCTCGCCGCTGCGGATGGACCGCACCCAGGGCGCGTACCCGGCGGCGAGCCGCCGTGCCGACTCGTCGTCGGGACCGACCACCACATCGGCGGAGACGGCGACATACGGCTGCGCGAGCGTCCCGGAAGGCCGGAAGGCCGCGCGGTACGCCTCCACCGCCTCGAGCACGGACGCGGGCGACACGTGGTAGTTGGCCGCGAACGGCAGCCCGCGTGCCCCCGCCACCTCGGCGCTCTCGCCCGCGCTGCTGCCGAGGATCCACACCTCGACATCCGCGCCCGCGCCCGGCACCGGACGGGCCGCGGTGCCGTCCTCGTCGGCGTAGGTCCCCGCCAGCAGCGCCAGAATGTCGGCGATCTGCTCCTCGTACGCGGGGGCCTGCGCGCCCGGCTGCTGGAGCAGCCCCAACTGGAGCCGGAAACGCGGGGACTTGAGCAGCTGGGCGAAGCCCGTGAAGCGGGGCGGGAGGTACAGACCCTCGTCCGTGAAGGTGCCCTCGGCCGATTCGGGCGCCGGGGGAGCCGTCCGGGGCCGCCCCGACCGTCCGAGGCCCAGGTCGATGCGGCCCGGGTACAGCGCGTCCAGGATCCCGAACTGCTCCACCACGGACAGGGGAGTCTGATGCCCGAGCAGCACCGCTCCCGAGCCCACCCGGATGTCATGGGTCGCCTGCGCCACCGCCTGGATCACCAGCGCGGGTACCGACCCGGCGACGCCGGGGTTGAGATGATGCTCGGCCAGCCAGTAGCGGCGATAGCCGAACTCCTCGGCCGCGCGGGCCAGTTCGACGGCGTTGCGCAGCGCGGTCGGAGCGTCCGATCCGGAGCTGACAGGGACAAGATCGAGTACCGAGAGGGGAACCGGAGGCATCCTCCCACTCTCGCTCCGGGACATTGCGGGCGTATGTACGCGGTGTGGCAGCGCGCCCGGCGGCCCGGAACAGCCGGAAGGGGCGGCTCCCCCCGTGGGAGCCGCCCCTCGGCCGGTGTCCGCTCGCCTACTTCTTGTCGAGCAGGTCCTGCACCTTGCCGCGGACCTCGTCCGTGGCGAGACCGCGGATCGTCAGCGTCGTACGGCGGCGCAGCACGTCGTCCGCCGTCTCGGCCCACTCGTTGTCCCGGGCGTAGACGACCTGCGCCCAGATCTCCGGGGCGTCCGGGTGGACGCGCTCGCCCAGCTCGGGGTTCTCGTTCGCGAGGCGGGCGATGTCGAAGGCCAGCGAACCGTAGTGCGTGGCCAGGTGCCGGGCGGTGTCCGCCCCCATGCGCGGGCCGGGGGCCGGACCGTCGACCAGGAGCCGGTGCGCCACGGCACGGGGATTGGCGACACCCGGCAGCGGCAGCTTCTTCGGCAGCGCGGAGACCGGCTCGAAGTCCTCGCCCAGCGGGCGGCCCGGCAGCGTCTCCAGCTGCTTCATGACCGTACGGCCGATGTGCCGGAAGGTGGTCCACTTGCCGCCCGCGACGGACAGCATCCCGCCCCGGCCCTCCGTGACGACCGTCTCGCGCTTGGCCTTCGAGGTGGCGCCGGGGCCGCCCGGCAGCACCCGCAGACCGGCGAAGGAGTACGTGATCAGGTCGCGGGACAGCTGCTGGTCGCGGATGGAGAACGCGGCCTCGTCCAGGATCTGCGCTATGTCCTTCTCGTTGACCGCGACGTCGCCCGGGTCGCCCTCGTACTCCTCGTCGGTCGTGCCGAGCAGCAGCATGTCCTCCCAGGGGAGGGCGAAGGTGATGCGGTACTTGTCGATCGGGGTGGCGAGCGCGGCCTTCCAGGGGGAGGTGCGCTTGAGGACCAGGTGCGCGCCCTTCGACAGGCGGATGGAGGGGGCCGCGTTCGGGTCCTCCATCTTGCGCAGGTGATCGACCCAGGGGCCGGTGGCGTTCAGCACGAGACGCGCGCTGACCCCGAACTCGTCACCGGTCGTACGGTCCTTGAGCTCCGCGCCCGTGACCCGGCCCCTGGTGAAGCGCAGGCCGGTGACCTCGGCGTGGTTGAGCACGACGGCGCCGGACTCGACGGCCGCGCGGACCGTCATGAGCGCCATGCGCGCGTCGTTCATCTGGTCGTCGCCGTACACGGCCACGGCCTTCAGGTTCTCGGTGCGCAGCTCCGGCACGTCCTGCTGTGCCTTGCCGGGGGACAGCAGGTGCCCGACGCCGTCGCCGAAGGCGGACAGCGCGGAGTACGCGAACACACCGGCACCGAGCTTGGCGGCGCCGTGCGGTCCGCCCTTGTACACGGGGAGGTAGAAGGTCAGCGGGTTCGCCAGGTGGGGGGCCACCTGGCGGGAGACCGCGCGACGCTCGAAGTGGTTCTCCGCCACCAGCTTCACCGCGCCGGTCTGCAGATAGCGCAGACCGCCGTGGAGCAGCTTGGAGGAGGCGGAGGACGTGGCGCCGGCGAAGTCGCCGGCGTCGACCAGGGCCACCCTGAGGCCGGACTGCGCGGCGTGCCAGGCGGTGGAGATGCCCAGGATGCCGCCGCCGATGACGAGGAGGTCGTACGTCGCCTTGGAAAGCTGCTCCCGGGTCTCGGCCCGGCTCGGGGCGGAGCCGGAGGCCGGGTGCGTACCGAGGGCAGGCACGGTCTGCAGGGTGGCTTGACTGGTCATGCTGGTCTTACTCCTCGACAGAGTTCTCATCGAGCCAACCCATGGACCGCTCGACGGCCTTGAGCCAGCTCTTGTACTCACGGTCGCGGGTCTCCGCGGCCATGTTCGGGGTCCATTCCGCGGCCCGGCGCCAGTTGGCGCGCAGGTCTTCGGTGTTGGTCCAGAAGCCGACGGCGAGGCCGGCGGCGTAGGCGGCGCCGAGGCAGGTGGTCTCGGCGACCATCGGGCGCACCACGGGGGCGTCCAGGACGTCGGCCAGGGTCTGCATCAGCAGGTTGTTGGAGGTCATGCCGCCGTCGACCTTGAGGGCCGTGAGCTCGACGCCGGAGTCCTTCGTCATGGCGTCGCTGATCTCACGGGTCTGCCAGGCCGTGGCCTCCAGGACGGCGCGCGCGATGTGCGCCTTGGTGACGTACCGGGTCAGACCGGCGATCACCCCGCGGGCGTCCGGGCGCCAGTACGGGGCGAACAGGCCGGAGAAGGCCGGCACGAAGTACGCGCCGCCGTTGTCCTCGACCGAGGACGCGAGCGTCTCGATCTCGGCGGCGGACTTGATCAGGCCCATCTGGTCGCGCATCCACTGCACCAGCGAACCGGTGACGGCGATCGAGCCCTCCAGGGCGTACACCGGTGCCTGCTCGCCGATCCGGTAGCCCACGGTGGTCAGCAGCCCGCTGTACGAGTTGATGATCTTGTCGCCGGTGTTCATCAGCATGAAGGTGCCGGTGCCGTACGTGGACTTGGCCTCGCCCTCGCTGAAACAGGTCTGGCCGAACAGAGCCGCCTGCTGGTCGCCGAGCGCGGAGGCGACCGGGATGCCGCCGAGCAGGTCACCGAGCCGGCCGCCGGTGATCTCGCCGTACACCTCGGCGGAGGAGCGGATCTCCGGGAGCATCGCCAGGGGGACGCCGATGGACTCGGCGATCTTCTCGTCCCAGGCCAGCGTGTGCAGGTTCATCAGCATGGTGCGGGAGGCGTTGGTGACGTCGGTGACGTGCTTGCCGCCGTTGACGCCGCCGGTCAGGTTCCAGATGACCCAGCTGTCCATGGTGCCGAAGAGGATGTCGCCGGCCTCGGCGCGCTCGCGCAGGCCCTCGACGTTGTCCAGCAGCCAGCGGGCCTTGGGCCCCGCGAAGTACGAGGCGAGCGGCAGGCCGGTCTCCCGGCGGAAGCGGTCCTGGCCGACGTTGCGGCCGAGCTCCCGGCAGAGGGCGTCGGTGCGGGTGTCCTGCCAGACGAGCGCGTTGTGGACGGGCTCACCAGTGTTCTTGTCCCACAGCAGCGTGGTCTCGCGCTGGTTGGTGATGCCGATGGCCTTGATGTCGTCGCGGGTGATGCCGGCCTTCGCGATGGCTCCGGCGACGACCTCCTCGACGTTCGTCCAGATCTCGGTGGCGTTGTGCTCGACCCAGCCCGGCTTCGGGAAGATCTGCTCGTGCTCCTTCTGGTCGACGGAGACGATGCGGCCGTCCCGGTCGAAGACGATGCAGCGGCTCGACGTCGTGCCCTGGTCGATCGCGGCGATGAAGGGGCCGGCGGTGTGTGCGTCGGTCACGGTGTGCTCCTGAAGGTTCCGTATGTAGGGGCTGTATCCACGGCGCGGTGCTCTTGCTGTGAGCGAGGTGCTGACACGGTGCTCAAGCGAAGGCGACGTTGTATATGCCTGCTGCGAGCGCGCCGCCGATGAGCGGACCGGCGACCGGGATCCAGGCGTAGCTCCAGTCGGAACCACCCTTGTTGGGCAGGGGGAGCAGGGCGTGCACGATGCGCGGGCCGAGGTCGCGGGCCGGGTTGATCGCGTAGCCCGTCGGGCCACCGAGCGAGAGGCCGATGCTGACGACGACGAGCGCGGTGACGAGGGCGCCCAGGGTGCCGAGGCCGTTGCCCTTGTCGTTCAGGCCCTGGGTGAGGACCGCGAGCACCAGGACGACGGTGCCGATGATCTCCGTGGCGAGGTTCTGTACCGCGTTGCGGATCTCCGGACCGGTGGAGAAGATGCCGAGCACGGGTCCCGCGCCGGTCTCCTGCGCCTCCACGGCCTTGGCGGTGGTGTCCTGCGCGCCCGGGCCGCCGACGATCTCGCGGTCGGTCAGGTGCGCCTGGAACTGGCCGTAGTAGGCGACCCAGACCAGCGCGGCACCGATCATGGCGCCCAGCAGCTGCCCGCCCCAGTACAGCGGCACGTTGTCCCAGCCGCCGTCCTTGATCGCGAGCGCGAGCGTCACGGCCGGGTTCAGGTGGGCGCCCGAGAGGGGCGCCGAGGTGTAGACGGCCGTGAGGACCGCGAAACCCCACCCGAAGGCGATGGCGAGCCAGCCGGCGTTCCGTGACTTGGAGGCCTTCAGCGTGACTGCGGCACAGACACCGCCGCCGAGCAGGATGAGTATGGCGGTACCGATGGTCTCGCCGATGAAGATGTCGGAGCTGGACACCCGCGACTCCTTTGTCCTTCGTCCAGGGGAAGCCGAACCCCGGGTCCCTCCGGTGGTTCGTGCTCTCGGGAGATGAGAGCGGCTCGGCCCTTGGCGCTGTCACACTCTAACGCGTTATGCCGGTAGGTGTTCGACAATGCCGACCGATGGACGGGAGTCTTGTCCCGGTGTGACCAGCTCGTCAAGGGTTCTGTTATCGAAAACACGATCGTTATTGATTGCCCTGTGTTATCGATCTTGAGCCGGGTCGACGGGGCCCGCCGAGCCCGTACGACGAGGGCCGCCGAGCCGATCCGCCGAGCCCCGTCGGGCTCGTACGCCGAGGACCGTCGAGTCCGTACACCGAGCCCCGTCGAGCTCGTACGCCGAGCCCCGTCGAGAGCCCGTACGGCGAAGGGCCGGGGCGCCCCTGACGCCCCGGCCCTTCCGTATGCGGCGCACCGGCCTCAGAACCGCCCGGCGCCCAGATCCCGTGACACCGCGCGGGCGCAGTCCCGCACCGCGGCGATGAGGTCGGGGCGCAGCTCACCGTCCTTGCAGACCCGCTCCACGGCCCCGGTGATGCCCACCGCGCCGACCGGCATCCGCCGCCGGTTGTGGATGGGGGCGGCGACCGACGCGACGCCCGTCCAGGTCTCCTCGACGTCGTCCGCGTACCCGCGCGCGCGGGTCAGGTCGAGCACGGCCTCGAACTGCTCCAGCTCGCTGACCGTACGGGCCGTGAACGCCTTGCGCTCGGCCTCCGTGACCTCGCTGTGCGCCACCGGGTCGTACGCCGACAGGACCTTGCCCAGCGCCGTGGAGTGCAGCGGCTGCATGGCGCCGACCTCGAGCACCTGGCGGCTGTCGTCGGGCCGGAAGACGTGGTGCACGATCAGGACGCCCTGCTGGTGCAGCACGCCCAGGTACACGCTCTCGCCGCTCGAGCGGGCCAGGTCGTCCGTCCAGACCAGGGCCCGCGCCCGCAGCTCGTGCACGTCGAGATACGTGGTTCCCAGCCGCAGCAGCTCGGCGCCCAGCTGATACCGCCCCGAGGCCGTGTCCTGCTCGACGAAGCCCTCGTGCTGAAGCGTGCGCAGTATGCCGTGGGCCGTACCCTTGGCCAGGCCCAGCGAGGAGGCGATGTCCGACAGGCCGAGCTGGCGCTCGCCGCCCGCGAGCAGCCGCAGCATCGCGGCCGCCCGTTCGAGCGACTGGATGTTCCGTGCCATCGCCGTGCTGCCTCCGTCCCCTTCGACCGCCGGCGGAGCGACTCCACTGCCACCGTTCGGCAATGTCGAACACTACCGGTCGTCACCGACCTCCCGCTAATGGGCGGCCGGCACGGGTTTCGTGCCGGTCCGTATCGCCTTCGCGCACGCCACGCCGTCCCGTCCCGTGGACGCCCCCGACCGTCCGGCGGCGCTCCGGGCTACCCTGACGGCGTGCGCCTTCCATGGGAAGCGCAAAGCCGACAGCCGTCGCACTCCAGGGAGCACCTTCCATGGCCTCGTTGCCGAACCCGTCCCTTTCGTCCGCCGCCGCAGAGAGCCGGACCCGAACCGCCGCCCTCCGCGAGGCGCTCGCGTCCAGGGTGGTGGTGGCCGACGGCGCGATGGGCACCATGCTCCAGGCCCAGGACCCGACGCTCGAGGACTTCGAGAACCTCGAAGGCTGCAACGAGATCCTGAACCTCACCCGCCCCGACATCGTCCGCTCCGTCCACGAGGCGTATTTCGCCGTGGGTGTCGACTGCGTCGAGACGAACACGTTCGGGGCCAACCACTCGGCGGCGAACGAGTACGAGATCGCCGACCGGATCTTCGAGCTGTCGGAGGCAGGGGCCCGGATCGCCCGCGAGGTCGCCGACGAGTTCGGCGCCGGGGACGGCCGCCCCCGCTGGGTCCTCGGCTCGATCGGCCCGGGCACCAAGCTGCCTTCGCTCGGCCACATCGCGTACGACGTCCTGCGCGACGGCTACCAGCAGAACGCCGAGGGCCTGCTCGCCGGTGGCGCGGACGCCCTGATCGTGGAGACCACCCAGGACCTGCTGCAGACCAAGGCGAGCCTGATCGGCGCGCGCCGCGCGATGGACGCGGTCGGCCTCGACGTGCCGCTGATCTGCTCGCTCGCCTTCGAGACCACGGGCGTCATGCTGCTGGGCTCGGAGATCGGTGCGGCGCTGACCGCCCTGGAGCCGCTCGGGATCGACCTGATCGGCCTGAACTGCTCGACCGGCCCGGCAGAGATGAGCGAGCACCTGCGCTATCTGGCCCGCCACTCGCGTACGCCGCTGATGTGCATGCCCAATGCCGGCCTGCCCGTCCTGACCAAGGACGGTGCGTACTTCCCGCTGACGCCGCCCGAGCTGGCCGATGCCCAGGAGAACTTCGTCCGCGACTACGGCCTCTCACTGGTCGGCGGCTGCTGCGGTTCGACCCCCGAGCACCTGCGCCAGGTCGTCGAGCGCGTCCGGGGGGTCACGCCCACGGAGCGGTCCCCGCAGCCCGAGCCGGGTGCGGCCTCGCTCTATCAGACGGTGCCGTTCCGTCAGGACACCGCGTACATGGCGATCGGTGAGCGGACGAACGCGAACGGGTCGAAGAAGTTCCGCGAGGCGATGCTGGAGGCCCGCTGGGACGACTGTGTGGAGATGGCCCGCGACCAGATCCGCGAGGGCGCGCACATGCTGGACCTGTGCGTGGACTACGTGGGCCGTGACGGTGTCGCGGACATGAAGGAGCTGGCGGGCCGGTTCGCGACCGCCTCCACCCTGCCGATCGTGCTGGACTCCACGGAGGTCGAGGTGTTGCGCGCCGGGCTGGAGAAGCTCGGCGGGCGTGCGGTCATCAACTCCGTCAACTACGAGGACGGTGACGGGCCCGAGTCCCGTTTCGCGAAGGTCACCCAGCTGGCGCGCGAGCACGGGGCGGCGCTGATCGCGCTGACCATCGACGAGGAGGGGCAGGCCCGCACCGTCGAGCACAAGGTCGCCATCGCCGAGCGGCTGATCGAGGACCTGACGACGAACTGGGGCATCCACGAGTCGGACATCCTCATCGACTGCCTGACCTTCACCATCTGCACCGGCCAGGAGGAGTCCCGCGGCGACGGCGTCGCCACCATCGAGGCGATCCGGGAGCTGAAGCGCCGCCGCCCGGAGGTGCAGACCACGCTGGGTCTGTCGAACATCTCCTTCGGCCTCAACCCGGCCGCGCGCGTCCTGCTCAACTCGGTCTTCCTCGACGAGTGTGTGAAGGCCGGCCTCGACTCGGCGATCGTGCACGCCTCCAAGATCCTGCCGATCGCTCGCTTCGACGAGGAGCAGGTCACCACCGCCCTCGACCTGATCCATGACCGCCGCTCGGAGGGCTACGACCCGCTGCAGAAGCTGATGGCGCTGTTCGAGGGCGCCACCACCAAGTCCCTGAAGGCCGGCCGGGCCGAGGAGCTGGCCGCGCTGCCGCTGAACGAGCGTCTCAAGCGGCGCATCATCGACGGCGAGAAGAACGGCCTGGAGGCCGACCTCGACGAGGCGCTGCGGACCCGCCCCGCCCTGGACATCGTCAACGAGACGCTCCTGGACGGCATGAAGGTGGTCGGTGAGCTGTTCGGCTCCGGCCAGATGCAGCTGCCGTTCGTGCTCCAGTCCGCCGAGGTCATGAAGACCGCGGTGGCCTACCTGGAGCCGCACATGGAGAAGTCGGACGACGAGGGCAAGGGCACCATCGTGCTGGCGACCGTGCGCGGCGACGTCCACGACATCGGCAAGAACCTCGTCGACATCATCCTGTCCAACAACGGCTACAACGTGGTCAACCTCGGCATCAAGCAGCCGGTCTCCGCGATCCTGGAAGCCGCCGAGGAACACCGGGCCGACGTCATCGGCATGTCAGGCCTCCTGGTCAAGTCCACGGTGATCATGAAGGAGAACCTTCAGGAGCTCAACCAGCGCGGCATGGCGGCCGACTTCCCCGTCATCCTCGGCGGCGCGGCCCTGACCCGGGCCTATGTCGAGCAGGATCTGCACGAGATCTACGAGGGCGAAGTCCGCTACGCCCGGGACGCGTTCGAGGGCCTGCGTCTGATGGACGCCCTGATCGGCGTCAAGCGCGGGGTGCCCGGGGCCGTACTGCCGGAGCTGAAGCAGCGCCGGGTGCCCAAGCGGGACACCCCGGTCCTGACGGTCGAGGAGCCCGAGGGCTCGGCGCGTTCCGACGTCGCCGTCGACAACCCCGTGCCCGCCCCGCCGTTCTGGGGCACCCGCGTGATCAAGGGCATCCAGCTCAAGGAGTACGCGTCCTGGCTCGACGAGGGCGCCCTCTTCAAGGGCCAGTGGGGCCTCAAGCAGACCCGCGCCGGGGACGGCCCGACCTACGAGGAACTCGTCGAGACCGAGGGCCGGCCGCGACTGCGCGGGCTGCTGGACAAGCTGCAGACCGACAACCTGCTGGAAGCGGCCGTCGTCTACGGCTACTTCCCCTGCGTGTCCAAGGACGACGACCTGATCCTCCTGGACGAGCAGGGCAACGAGCGCACCCGCTTCACCTTCCCGCGCCAGCGCCGTGGCCGCCGGCTGTGCCTCGCCGACTACTTCCGCCCGGAGGAGTCCGGCGAGACGGACGTCGTCGGTCTCCAGGTCGTCACCGTCGGCTCCCGCATCGGCGAGGAAACCGCCCAGCTCTTCGAGGCCAACGCCTACCGCGACTACCTCGAACTGCACGGCCTGTCCGTCCAGCTGGCCGAGGCGCTCGCCGAGTACTGGCACGCCCGGGTGCGCGCGGAACTCGGCTTCGGGGGAGAGGACCCGGCCGGAATCGAAGACATGTTCGATCTGAAGTACCGTGGCGCCCGCTTCTCGCTCGGCTACGGCGCCTGCCCCAATCTGGAGGACCGCGCCAAGATCGCCGAGCTGCTGCAGCCGGAGCGGATCGGGGTCCACCTCTCCGAGGAGTTCCAGCTGCACCCCGAGCAGTCCACGGACGCCATCGTCATCCACCACCCCGAGGCGAAGTACTTCAACGCACGCTGATCGGATAAGTCGTACACTGGTCGGTCCACCGCAGGCCGGTTGCCTTTGTGTCAGAAAAGGCGACCGGCCTGATCGTCCCTCAAGGAGGTGCGCCAGGATGACCAGTACGGTCCCCGCGCTCGGAACCCGTACGGCCGAAGGCTCAGCACTGCAGGCCGTGCTCCTCGACATGGACGGAACCCTGGTGGACACCGAGGGGTTCTGGTGGGACGTCGAGGTCGAGGTCTTCGCCTCCCTCGGACACGTGCTCGACGACTCATGGCGCCATGTGGTCGTGGGCGGCCCCATGACGCGCAGCGCCGGCTTCCTCATCGAGGCCACCGGCGCGGACATCACCCTCCCCGAGCTGACGGTGCTGCTCAACGACCGTTTCGAGGAACGCATCGGCCGGGCGCTGCCGTTGATGCCGGGTGCGGCCAGACTGCTCGCCGAACTCGCGGCGCACGAGGTGCCCACGGCCCTGGTCTCCGCCTCGCACCGGCGCATCATCGACCGCATCCTGGCCGGGGTCGGCCCGCAGTACTTCGCGCTGACCGTCGCCGGCGACGAGGTGGAGCGGACCAAGCCGTTCCCCGACCCCTATCTGCTGGCCGCCGCCGGGCTCGGTGCGGATCCGGCCAGATGTGCGGTCATCGAGGACACCGCGACCGGCGTCGCCGCCGCCGAGGCCGCCGGCTGCCAGGTTGTTGCCGTACCCTCGGTGGCGCCGATCGCGCCCGCCGCCCGGCGCACGGTCGTGACCTCTCTGGAAGAGGTCGACCTGTCATTTCTGCGCGGCTTGATGACGGAAATGCGCTAGGCGTTCACCCAGCGTACGAAGCCGAATACCCGGAAATCCCGCGGAGTCCGGCCGGTGAATTGGAAACCCGGCCGGATGGCCGAATTCCGGTCCCTGCCAACAGAGTTGACACTGTGATGTTTCCCACTCGGTGACGGATGGACATCCGGCACGGGGTGTGCTGAGTCGCGCATTTCAGGGATGCCGGGTGTGCCCTTGTGTCCCGATTGGTGAAAGGCTGCACTAATCCTTCCCCTGTCGGGTTTTCGGTGCGTCCGCACCCGGTTTCGCAGCGTGATGGGAACTCAACTCCGGTGCCCGTGAAGCGCCGTGCCGGCGCGGACTAATCTCGTCGCGAGAACATCGCCACAACCCCCGTGATCCGCAGCACCACCCCTGCCTGCTGGATACACGGACCCGACAGCTCTGGAGAAACTCGAGCATGAACCGCAAGACTTTGGTGCTGCCGGCGATCGTCGGCCTGCTCGGCCCGCTGCTCGCCGCCTGCGGCGGTTCCGACAGCGGGAGCAAGGGCGGCGATGCGATCGTCGTCGGCACCACGGACCGGTTCACCGCCTCCAGTGACGCCCCCGCGCCGCTCGACCCCGCGTACGCCTACGACGTCGGCACCTGGAACATCCTGCGCCAGACCGTGCAGACGCTCATGGTCCAGCCGCGTGGCGACGGCGAGCCTGAGCCCGAGGCGGCCGAGAAGTGCGGGTTCAGCGACACCGGCAACGAGCGGTACGCCTGCACCCTGCGCAAGGACCTGAAGTTCTCGAACGGCGACCCCGTGACCGCGCAGGACGTGAAGTTCTCGATCGACCGCGCACGGAACATCAAGGCCGACAGCGGCGTCTTCGCGCTGCTCTCCACCATCGACACCGTCGAGACCCAGGGCGACCGTGAGGTGATCTTCCACCTCAAGACGGCCGACGCCACCTTCCCGTTCAAGCTGTCGACTCCGGTCGCCGGCATCGTCAACCCCGACGACTACGAGAAGGGCAAGCTGCGCGACGGCTTCCAGGTCGACGGCTCCGGTCCTTACACGATCGAGTCCGAGGTCAAGAACAACGAGCTCGTCAATGCCGTCTACACGAAGAACCCCAATTACAAGGGGCTGTTGACGCCGAAGAACGACAAGGTCGAGTTGCGGTCCTTCGAGGACGCCGACGCCATGGGCACCGCGCTGGAAAAGGGCGACATCGACCTGATGACGCGCTCGATGACGCCGGCCCAGATCCAGAAGCTCTCCAAGAACTCGACGGGTTCCGTCGACCTCGTCGAGATGCCGGGTCTGGAGATCCGCTACCTCGCCTTCAACACCGATGCCACATCGGTGAAGACGAGGGCCGTCCGCCAGGCCATGGCCCAGGTCGTCAACCGCGGCGAACTCATCGACAAGGTCTACGGCACCCAGGCCCAGCCCCTCTTCTCGCTGGTCCCGGCCACCATCACCGGCCACTCCAACTCGTTCTTCAACAAGTACGGCGACCCGAGCACCACCAAGGCCAAGTCGCTGCTGAACAAGGCGAGTATCACCACCCCGGTGAAGCTCACCCTGCACTACACGACCGACCACTACGGCACGGCCACCAAGTCGGAGTTCGAGGTGCTGAAGAAGCAGCTCAACGCCAGCGGCCTGTTCCAGGTCGACATCAAGGGCGAGGCCTGGGACAAGTTCCGTCCGGCCGAGCAGGCGGGCAAGTACGACGTCTACGGCATGGGCTGGTTCCCCGACTTCCCGGACGCCGACAACTACATCGCGCCGTTCCTCGACAAGGACAACTTCCTTGGCTCGCCCTACACGAACAACCAGATCATCGGCACCCTGATCCCGGAGTCCCGCCGCGAGGCCGACCGCCTCACCGCGTCGAAGAGCCTCAGCGAGATCCAGGACATCGTGGCCGACGACGTCCCGGTGCTGCCGCTGTGGCAGGGCAAGCAGTACATCGCCGCCCGGGACGACATCACGGGAGCCGAGTGGGCACTCAACTCCTCCTCGACCCTTCAGCTGTGGGAGCTCGGCCGCGGCCTGTGAGCGGCTGACCGGGCCTTCCCGACCCGGAGCCGCCGGCGGCTCCGGGCCCGCACGACCCGACGACAAGGCACACGCACGTGAACCTGCGCAACCAGTGGCCGGTCCTGCTCGTCACGACAGGACTGGCCGCCGGCCTGATCACCGGATGCGGCTCGGACTCGAGCGGATCCGGTGGCACCGGATCCTCCGTGGTGGTCGGCATGTCCGACGACGTCCTCGCCACCGACCCCGCCTCCGGCTACGACCCGGGGTCGTGGCTGCTGTTCAACAACGTCTTCCAGTCGTTGCTGAGCTTCCCCAAGGGCGGTACGGAGCCCGAACCGGAGGCCGCCAAGGAGTGCGCGTTCACGGGGACCGGCACCAAGGTGTACTCGTGCACCCTCCAGGACGGTCTGAAGTTCAGCAACGGTGACTCCCTCACCTCCGAGGACGTCAAGTTCTCCTTCGACCGCATGATGACGATCAACGACGCCGCAGGGCCCGCGATCATGTTCCCCATGCTCGACAAGGTGACCACACCGGACGCCAGGACCGTGGTCTTCAAGCTCAAGTACGCCGACGCGACCTTCCCGAGCAAGATCGCCTCCGGCGCCGGCTCGATCGTGGACCACAAGCAGTACGCCGCGAACGGGCTGCGCAAGGACGGCAAGGCGGTCGGCTCGGGCCCGTACAAGCTGGACTCCTACAGCGACGACCAGGCCGTGTTCTCCGTCAACGGCGAGTACAAGGGCACCGCCAAGGTCCAGAACTCCGGGGTGACCCTGAAGCTGTTCCACGGCAACCAGGGCGCCCTGAAGAAGGCACTCCTCGCCAACCAGGTCGACGTCGCCTACCGAGGCCTCGCCGCCGGCGACATCGCGGACCTCGAGAAGGACCTCTCCACCAGCAAGGGCACCGACGTCGTCGAGGGCACCGGCGCCGAAGTGCAGCACCTGGTCTTCAACATGAACGACCCGGTGGCGGGCAAGCTCGGCGTACGCAAGGCCATCGCCTACCTGCTCGACCGCGAGGCGCTCGTCAACGAGGTCTACCAGGACACGGCGACCCCGCTGTACTCGATCATCCCCGCCGGTATCACCGGCCACGACACGGCGTTCTTCGACACCTACGGCGCCCGTCCCTCGAAGGCGAAGGCACAGGCCGCGCTGCGGACCGAGGGCATCACCGGCAAGGTGAAGCTGACGCTCTGGTCGACTCCCTCGCGCTACGGCCCGTCCACCGACGCGGAGTTCAGGGCGATCGCCAAGCAGCTCAACGCCAGCGGACTGTTCGACGCCACGGTCAAGTCCGTCGCCTTCGGCCAGTACGAGAAGGACATCGCCAAGGGCAAGTACGGCGTGTACGTGAAGGGCTGGGTGCCCGACTACCCGGACCCCGACAACTTCACGGCCCCCTTCTTCGGCAAGGGCAACGTGCTCAGCAACAACTACACGAACAGCACGATCACTTCGCAGCTCATCCCGAAGACCGCCGCCCAGAGCGACCGCGCCTCGACGGACACGGACTACTCCCAGCTGCAGAACATCGTGGCCGAGCAGCTTCCCGTCATCCCGATCTGGCAGGGCAAGCAGTACGCGGTCGTACGGGACAACGTGTACGGCCTCGAGTACTGCCTCGACGCGTCGACCGTGTTCCGCTTCTGGGAGATCAGCAAGGGCTGACCGGCCGGCCACCACCGCACGAACGCAGAGGGCGCCCCTTCCTGAAGAAGGGGCGCCCTCCGCGTTTCGCCGATACCGGTCAGCTTCGCCTGCGTGCGCGGACCTACTGCGCGCCGGGGCGCACCAGCCCGCTCTCGTACGCGTACACCGCGGCCTGCACCCGGTCGCGCAGGCTCAGCTTGGTGAGGACGTGCCCCACATGCGTCTTGACCGTGGTCTCGCTGACGAACAGGTCGGCGGCGATCTCCGCGTTCGACAGGCCGCGCGCCACCAGCTTCAGCACCTCGACCTCACGGTCGGTCAGCGTGTGCAGGGTGTCGGGCACCGGCTCGTCGCCGGACGGCAGATGGCTCGCGTACTTGTCGAGGAGCCGGCGCGTGATGCTCGGCGCGAGCATCGCCTCGCCCGACGCGACCACTCGGATCGCCTGCACCAGCTCATTGGCGGGTGCGTCCTTGAGGAGGAAGCCGCTGGCGCCCGCGCGCAGCGCCTCCACCACGTATTCGTCGAGGTCGAAGGTGGTCAGGACGAGGACCTTCGCCGGACCGTCCCGGCCGGGGCCGGTGATCTGCCGGGTGGCCTCGACACCGTCCATCCGTGGCATACGGATGTCCATCAGAACCACATCGGGCTGCAGAGCACGTACCTGGTCGAGTGCCTGGAGGCCGTCTCCGGCCTCGCCGACGACCGCAAGGTCCTGCTCCGCCTCCAGGATCATCCGGAAGCCGGTACGCAGCAGCGGCTGGTCGTCGACCAGTAGGACGCGGATGGCCACGTAAGTCTCCTTCGCTAGTCCGGCCCCATTCTGCCCTGCTCGCTCCCACCGGACTCCGGCGCCCTGACCGGAAGCGGATACGGCGGGGGAGTACCACCGAATTCCGGGCATACCGCCTGGTGGTCGCACCAGCCGCAGAGCTTGGTGGGCCGCGGCCGCCAGTTACCGGTCTCGGTGGCCAGCCGGATCGCGTCCCACAGCGCGAGCAGCTTGCGCTCCACGCGCTCCAGGTCCGCGATCACCGGGTCGTACGTGATCATGTCGCCGCTGCCGAGATAGACCAGCTGGAGGCGGCGCGGGACCACCCCCTTCAGCCGCCACACCACGAGGGCGTAGAACTTCATCTGGAACAGGGCACCCTCCGCGTACTCCGGCCGGGGGGCCTTGCCCGTCTTGTAGTCGACGATCCGCACCTCGCCCGTCGGCGCTACGTCGACACGGTCGATGATGCCGCGCAGTTTGAGACCGGAGTCCAGCTGGGCCTCGACGAACAGCTCGCGCTCCGCCGGCTCGAGCCGCGTCGGATCCTCCAGCGAGAACCAGCGCTCGACCAGCTGCTCGGCCTCGGTGAGCCAGCGCGCCAGCCGCTCGCCCTCGGGGTCGTCGGCGAACAGCTCCACGACCTCCGGCCTGGTCTCGCGCAGCCGGTCCCACTGACCGGGGATCAGCGACTTGGCACGCGGCGCCGTCCGCTCGGTCGCCGGGGCGTCGAAGAGCCGCTCGAGCACCGCGTGCACCAGCGTGCCCCGGGTGGCCGCCTCGCTCGGCTTCTCGGGGAGCTTGTCGATCACCCGGAACCGGTACAGCAGCGGGCACTGCATGAAGTCACTGGCCCGGGAGGGCGACAGCGAGACGGGTGGCCTGGCTCTGATTTCGGTGATGTCACCGGCCTCCGCGGTGCCCGCGGCGGGCTCGGTGGCCGGCGGGGGAGCCGCGGCGGGCTCGGTGGCCTGGGCGGGGATGCCGGCGGCCACGGGGGTGACGGAGGAGTCGGTCGCAGCCGCTTCGGGGGTGACGGTGGTGTCGGTCGAAGCCGTGCCGGTGGTGAGGGGAGGCTCGGTCACGACGGCCGCGGCGGTGACGGAGGCCGCCCCCGCCCCCGTCGCCTCGGGCGCGGTCGCGTCGGTGCGGTCGGCGGGGGCTTCGCCCCTGCCGTCGGCACTGACCTGCGCGGGACCGCCCACGCCGGATTCCGCCGCGTCCTCGGTGCTGGTTTCCATGACCACAGACCATACGGCCCACCACTGACAGTGACCCAGCCGTGGTTCGCGCGACGACGCGGAAAACAGAGGGGGTGCCGGGGCGGAACGCGCCGCGACGGCCGCATACCATCGACCGGAGACCCTCCCGCCGGGCATGATCGGAAGCGGGAGACGCTTCGAACTAGGGGACATCGTGGACGAGAGCGGCGGGAGCGGGCAGCCGCGGTCCGGCAACGGCGGGGCGACCGAGCACCACGCGGACCCCTCGGCCGCTGCTTCCCCCGAACCGGGCCGGACGCCGACGGGACCGCCGGGCGATGCCCCCGCTCAGCCCGCCGCGGCCGCGCCGGACCAGACCCCGGGACCCACGGACGACGCCGACGCCCCACGCCGGCCCGCCTCCCCCGAACCGGGACGGACTCCCACGGGACCGGCGGACGAGCCCCTCAGCCAATCCGGCGCCGGCGAAGCCGGTCGTACCCCGGCGGGACCGAACGAGGGCACCCCCGGCGAGCCCCCCGCTGCCGAACCGACTGCCGAACCGAGTCGTACCCCGACGGGACCGGCCGACGAGGCCCCCGGTCAGCCCGCTCCCGCCGACCAGCCCCCCGCGCAAGCGCCCGCCCCCGTCGATCACGCCGCCGAGCCGGCAGCCGTAGACGGACACGCGGCCGGAGGCCGCAGTGAGGCCGACGTCACCGGCGCGGCCGAGCCGCACCCCGAGCCGCACCCCGAGCCGCACCCCGAGCCGCACCCCGGACACGGCGACACCCCGCCCGTAGGCACGGACACCCGCCCGGTGCCGATGGCCGGCTCGCCGGGGACGGACGAATCGTCCGGCACCGGCCACCCCCACCGCACCCCCGCCCACTCGGGGAACCGCAAGGGCCGGCCGCCCCGGCGCGGGAAGGAGCCGGGCGGCGGCCTGCTGATGGGACGGCCCTTCGGCGTGCCCGTGTACGTCGCGCCCAGCTGGTTCCTGGTGGCCGCGCTGATCACGTGGGTGTTCGGCGGCCAACTCGACCGCGTACTGCCCGAACTGGGCGCCCTGCGCTACCTCGTCTCCCTGTTCTTCGCGGTCGCCTTCTACGCCTCCGTACTCGTCCACGAACTGGCCCACACCGTCGCGGCCCTGCGCTTCAAGCTGCCGGTGCGCCGGATCCAGCTGCAGTTCTTCGGCGGGGTCTCGGAGATCGAGAAGGAGTCCGAGACACCCGGCCGGGAGTTCGTGCTCGCCTTCGTCGGACCGCTGCTCTCCCTGGTCCTGTCGGGCCTCTTCTACGTCGCCATGCAGGCCGTCGAACCGGGCACGGTTCCCGGCGTCCTGCTGGCCGGCCTGATGGTCTCCAACCTGATCGTCGCCGTCTTCAACCTGCTGCCCGGACTGCCCCTCGACGGCGGCCGCATGCTGCGCGCCGTCGTCTGGAAGATCACCGGCAAGCCCATGAGCGGCACGGTCGCAGCCGCCTGGGTCGGCCGGGCCCTCGCCGTCTCCGTACTGATCGGACTGCCCCTGCTCACCCAGTCCGGAGCCCTCGGCGACGCCCCGGACAACATCGGCGGCATGGACACCGTCACCGACGCCCTCCTGGCCGCCATCCTCGCCGCGATCATCTGGACCGGCGCCGGCAACAGTCTGCGCATGGCCCGCCTGCGCGAACACCTGCCCGAACTGCGCGCCCGTCTGCTCACCCGCCGCGCGGTCCCGGTGGAGACGAACACCCCGCTCTCCGAAGCACTGCGCCGCGCCAACGAGGCAGGCGCCCGCGCCCTCGTCGTGGTCGACCCCGACGGCGAACCCCTCTCCCTGGTCCGCGAGGCCGCCATCGTCGGCGTACCCGAACACCGCCGCCCCTGGGTCGCCGTCAGCGGCCTCGCCCAGGACCTCACCGACGGCATGCGCGTCTCCGCCGAGCTCGCGGGCGAGGACCTCCTCGACGTCCTGCGCGCGACTCCCGCCACCGAATACCTGGTGGTCGAGGACTCCGGAGAGATCTACGGCGTCCTGTCCGCAGCCGATGTGGAGCGCGCCTTCGTCAAGGCGATGGCCCGCCCCAACTGAGCCCCGCAGTGGTCGGAGGCCCGCCCCCGGACCGGTAGGCTGGTCACATGTCCGAACCGACCGGTGCCGCCCGCAGGCGCGGGCCCTTCAAGGTCGGGGACCAGGTTCAGCTGACCGACCCCAAGGGCCGCCACTACACGTTCACGCTCGAAGCGGGGAAGAACTTCCACACCCACAAGGGTTCCTTCCCGCACGACGAGCTGATCGGTGCTCCCGAGGGCAGCGTTGTCCGCACCACGGGGAACGTCGCCTATCTCGCGCTGCGCCCCCTGCTCCCCGACTACGTCCTGTCCATGCCCCGCGGCGCCGCCGTGGTCTACCCCAAGGACGCGGGGCAGATCCTGTCCTTCGCGGACATCTTCCCCGGCGCACGCGTCGTGGAAGCGGGCGTCGGCTCCGGCTCGCTCAGCAGCTTCCTGCTGCGCGCCATCGGCGACCAGGGCATGCTGCACTCCTACGAGCGCCGCGAGGACTTCGCCGAGATCGCCCAGCAGAACGTCGAGCGGTACTTCGGCGGCCCGCACCCCGCGTGGCAGCTCACCGTCGGTGACCTCCAGGACAACCTGAGCGACACCGACGTCGACCGCGTCATCCTCGACATGCTCGCCCCCTGGGAATGCCTGGAGGCCGTCTCCAAGGCACTCGTCCCGGGCGGCATCCTCTGCTGCTACGTCGCCACCACCACCCAGCTCGCACGGACCGTCGAGTCCATCCGCGAAATCGGCTGCTTCAACGAGCCGACCGCCTGGGAGTCGATGGTCCGCAACTGGCACATCGAGGGCCTGGCCGTCCGCCCCGACCACCGGATGATCGGCCACACCGGCTTCCTGCTCACCGCCCGCCGCCTCGCCGACGGCGTCGAGCCGCCCATGCGCCGCCGCCGACCCTCCAAGGGCTCCTACGGCGACGACTACACCGGCCCCAACGCCGACGGCGGCGCCGGCCGCTGACGTAACCAACGCACCACACCGGTGGCCGAGTTCCCGCAAACGCCCGGGAACTCGGCCACCGTACTTTTCCGTTGACGAGCAGCCAGAAGTCCGGACCCCGCCGTTCCGCAGCGCTGTGACGTGTGGCACCATGCTGGCCACCCCACCGGTACAGCCCTCACAGGAGACGCTCCGAGTGCAGCAATCCGCCGTCCCGGAACTGGCACACACGCACACACAACCCATTCACTGGCTCGCCACAGCCACCGCACTGGCCGGAGTCGTCGCGCTCTCCGCCCTCCTGCAGCCCGGCGCGGCGACCGCGGCTCAGGCCGGCCCCGCCGCCAAAGGCGCGCCGGCCGCGACGGCGCCCCCCGACCCCGCACATGCCGACTTCCCCCTCGACTGCGGACCGGCCGAGGTCCTCGTACAGAAGAAGGCGTCCGGCGACCTCGACGGAGACGGCCGCCCGGAGACAGTGGCCGTGGTCCGCTGCGACGCCGGCTCCGGAACCCCGCCCAACGGCGTGTACGTCCTCACTCAGGCCGCAGGCGCCCGCAAACCGCGCGTGGTGGCCACCCTGGTCGACCCGAAGGACCGGCTGAGCGTCACGGACTTCGCACTGCGCGACGGAGCGGTCACCGCGACGCTGCTCGGCTACTCCTCGGCCGACGTACCGAGTTGCTGCCCGGACGAGAAGGACAGCGCCAAATGGCAGTGGAAGGATGGCGCGTTCATCCGCTCGACACCGCCCGAAGCACGGAGCATGTGAGAAACCAGACAGCGAGTCACGCAGTGTGCCGCTGGGGTCACTCCGCGTCAGGTCCGAAGACCTCGACCCTGTCCGAGACCCGGCGTACGTGGATGCAGTCGCCCGGACACTCCTTCGCGGAGTCCGCGACATCCCGCAGAAGCGTCAGCGGTACGGGCGTTGTGGCGCCCGGGGCCTGCAGCAGCTCGTCCTCGCCGCTCTTCACATAGGCGAGACCGTCGATGTCCAGCTCGAAGACCTCGGGCGCGTACTGGGCGCAGATGCCGTCACCGGTGCACAGGTCCTGATCGATCCAGACCTCGAGCGCGTCGCCGTCGACTCCAGCCTCCTGCTGCACGGTCATTTCTCCTGCCGTTTCCTGCGCCGGGCGGCCCGATCGGTGGGCAAGTCGGGCCAGCTCTGACGGGTGTTGAACACTTCGACCCTACCTCCGTCGGCTTCCCAATCATGTTGGGTGGGTATTCCACTGGCGTGAGGGAGAGCGCAAGGGTGAAGATCGGACACACCTCGACAGTCTTTGTGATCTAGGGGTTTCAATCGACACCCACCCAGGTAGGGTCTGGAAGCGTCCAGCTCCCCTTGGAGGAGGTGAGGACCGTGGCAGCCCACGACGACGACATGAACCGCGGCATCCGCCCGGGAAGAGGGTCCGATGACCCCGCCGGGCAGATTGCCTACCTTGAGCAGGAGATCGCCGTCCTGCGACGCAAGCTCGCCGACTCTCCGCGGCACACGAGGATTCTCGAAGAGCGGATCGTCGAGCTGCAGACCAATCTGGCCGGCGTGTCCGCTCAGAACGAGCGGCTCGCCAACACGCTCCGTGAGGCCCGCGACCAGATCGTGGCCCTCAAGGAAGAAGTCGACCGGCTCGCACAGCCGCCAGCCGGCTTCGGTGTCTTCCTCACGGCGAACGAGGACGGCACGGCCGACATCTTCACCGGGGGCCGCAAGCTCCGGGTGAACGTCAGCCCCAGCGTGGAGCTCGAAGAGCTCAGGCGCGGCCAGGAACTGATGCTCAACGAAGCCCTCAACGTGGTCGAGGCCATGGAGTACGAGAGCGTCGGAGACATCGTCACCCTCAAGGAGATCCTCGAGGACGGCGAGCGCGCCCTCGTACAGGGCCACACCGACGAGGAAAGGGTGGTACGGCTCGCCGAGCCGCTCCTGGACGTCGTCATCCGCCCCGGAGACGCCCTGCTCCTCGAACCCCGTTCCGGCTATGTCTACGAAGTCGTACCGAAGAGCGAGGTCGAGGAACTCGTCCTCGAAGAGGTCCCCGACATCGGCTACGAGCAGATCGGCGGCCTGGGAAACCAGATCGAACTGATCCGCGACGCCGTCGAGCTCCCGTACCTCTACCCCGACCTCTTCAAGGAGCACGAACTGCGGCCACCCAAGGGTGTGCTGCTCTACGGGCCCCCCGGATGCGGCAAGACGCTCATCGCCAAGGCCGTCGCCAACTCGCTGGCCAAAAAGGTCGCCGAAGTCACCGGCCAGGCCACAGGCAAGAGCTTCTTCCTCAACATCAAGGGCCCCGAGCTCCTCAACAAGTACGTCGGTGAGACCGAGCGGCAGATCCGCCTCGTCTTCCAGCGTGCACGCGAGAAAGCCAGCGAGGGCACACCCGTCATCGTCTTCTTCGACGAGATGGAATCCCTCTTCCGGACCCGAGGCTCGGGCGTCAGCTCGGACGTGGAGAACACCATCGTCCCCCAGCTGCTCGCCGAGATCGACGGTGTGGAGGGCCTGGAGAACGTGGTCGTGATCGGCGCCTCGAACCGCGAGGACATGATCGACCCCGCGATCCTGCGCCCCGGCCGCCTCGACGTGAAGATCAAGATCGAGCGCCCCGACGCCGAGGCGGCGAAGGACATCTTCGCGAAGTACCTCACCGCCCGCCTCCCGCTGCACTCCGACGACGTCGACGAGCACGGCGGGGACCGGGCAGCCACCGTCCACGGCATGATCCAGACAGCCGTGGAACAGATGTACGCCGAATCCGAGGAGAACCGCTTCCTCGAGGTCACCTACGCCAACGGCGACAAGGAAGTCCTCTACTTCAAGGACTTCAACTCCGGCGCCATGATCGAAAACATCGTCGGCCGCGCCAAGAAGGCAGCCATCAAGGCGTTCCTCGAGCAGAACCAGAAGGGCCTCCGCGTCTCCCACCTCCTCCAGGCCTGCGTGGACGAGTTCAAGGAGAACGAAGACCTGCCGAACACCACCAACCCCGACGACTGGGCCCGAATCTCCGGAAAGAAGGGCGAACGGATCGTGTACATCCGCACCCTGGTCACCGGAAAGCAGGGAGCAGACACCGGACGCTCCATCGACACGGTGGCGAACACCGGTCAGTACCTGTAAAAGACAGGGCGGCTGCGGGTGCCCTCACCGGGTACCCGCAGCCGACTGTTTTTCAGGCCAGGGCTGGAGCGAGGCAATGACGCAAATGATCTCCCCACCAGCGCAAAGGCGCTCTAGGCTCTTCCGTACCGCCGAGTCGCGCAGTGCGGGGTCGGGCACCGCACACGCACCGGAGCGCCAGCGGTACTTGAGCAGCGCCCCCGACCGAGGGCGCTGCCGGGCAAGGAGGGCCGCATGACCGTACGGCGAGTAATGGGCATCGAGACGGAGTACGGGATCTCCGTCCCCGGTCACCCCAACGCCAATGCCATGCTCACCTCGTCCCAGATCGTCAACGCCTACGCGGCGGCGATGCACCGGGCGCGCCGCGCCCGCTGGGACTTCGAGGAGGAGAACCCGCTGCGGGACGCGCGAGGCTTCGACCTCGCCCGGGAGGCCGCCGACTCCAGCCAGCTCACCGACGAGGACATCGGCCTGGCCAACGTCATCCTCACGAACGGCGCACGGCTGTACGTGGACCACGCACACCCGGAATACAGCTCCCCCGAGGTCACCAACCCGCTGGACGCCGTCCTGTGGGACAAGGCAGGCGAACGCATCATGGCGGAGGCCGCGGAACGCGCGGCCCAGCTGCCCGGAGCCCAGCCGATCCACCTCTACAAGAACAACACCGACAACAAGGGCGCCTCCTACGGCACGCACGAGAACTACCTGATGAAGCGGGAGACCCCCTTCTCGGACATCGTGCGCCACCTGACACCCTTCTTCGTCTCGCGCCAGGTCGTCACCGGCGCCGGCCGCGTCGGCATCGGCCAGGACGGCCACGAACACGGCTTCCAGCTCAGCCAGCGCGCCGACTACTTCGAAGTCGAGGTGGGCCTCGAGACCACCCTGAAGCGCCCGATCATCAACACCCGCGACGAGCCGCACGCCGACGCCGAGAAATACCGCCGGCTGCACGTGATCATCGGCGACGCGAACCTGTCCGAGATCTCGACCTACCTGAAACTGGGCACCACAGCCCTCGTCCTCTCGATGATCGAGGACGGCTTCATCGCCGTCGACCTGGCCGTCGACCAGCCCGTCCGCACCCTGCACCAGGTCTCGCACGACCCGACGCTCAAGCGCCTGGTCACCCTCCGCAGCGGCCGGACACTCACCGCCGTCCAGCTCCAGATGGAGTACTTCGAGCTCTCGCGCAAATACGTGGAGGAGCGGTTCGGAGCCGACGCCGACGAGCAGACCAAGGACGTCCTGATCCGCTGGGAGGACACCCTGAACCGCCTGGAGAACGACCCGATGAGCCTCTCCGGAGAGCTCGACTGGGTCGCCAAGCGGGAGCTCATGGAGGGCTACCGGCGCCGTGACAGCCTCGAATGGGACGCGGCGCGCCTGCACCTGGTCGACCTCCAGTACGCCGACGTACGGGCCGAGAAGGGCCTCTACAACCGTCTGGCGGCGCGCGGCAAGATGAAGCGCCTGCTGGACGAGACGGACGTCGAGCGAGCCCGCACCAAGCCCCCGGAGGACACCCGCGCGTACTTCCGCGGCCGCTGCCTGGAGCAGTACGCGGACGACGTGGCCGCGGCCTCCTGGGACTCGGTGATCTTCGATCTCCCCGGCCGGGACTCGCTCCAGCGCGTCCCAACCCTGGAGCCTCTTCGCGGAACGCGTAATCACGTGAAGGAGCTCCTGGACCGCTGTCGTACGGCGGAAGACCTGGTCAGGGTCCTTTCGGGCCACTGACCTGTGCTGGGCGTCCCGTCGGGCCCGAGCGGCTCGACGGGGTGGAAACAGGCGGCGTCCGGGAATCATCGAGGTGGCTCCCGGACGTTGTAGCAACTGCGGGGCCGATGTCGGACCCTGCTTGTAGGGTCTGATCAAGAACGTCGAACCGAGCGGGGTGAGGGTTATGGCGACCAAGGACACCGGCGGCGGACAGCAGAAGGCCACGCGATCCACCGAGGAGGTCGAGGAGCAGGCGCAGGACGCGCAGGCTTCCGAGGACCTCAAGGAGCGTCAGGAGAAGCTGAGCGACGATGTCGACTCGGTTCTGGACGAGATCGATGACGTACTCGAGGAAAACGCAGAGGACTTCGTTCGAAGTTTCGTTCAGAAAGGCGGACAGTGAGCGGCTTATTCCTTCGATTTGAAGGTTGAGGCGTGACGGGGGCTGTGAGTGTCGGAAGAGCAGGGTGTGAAGCGCTGTTCGCGGTGCAAGGAATGCAAACCGCGGACAGCCTTCGCGAGCAACAAGTCAATGCGTGATGGATTGCAGGCCTACTGCCGGGAGTGCGCGGCGGCGTACCACCAAGAGCGACAGGTGGCCAAAGGGTGCAACGTCCGACCGCGAGTGGATGCGCCTCAAGGGCACAAGTACTGCCGCACGTGTGGCGAGATCAAGCCGCACAGTGAATGGACGCGCAATCGCACGGCTTCCGACGGCCTGGCGACCCTCTGTAAGACGTGCAAGGCGGTGAAGGGTCGTGCAGGTCACCTGAAGCGCCAGTACGGCATCACCGAAGCTGAGCGTGACGCGATGATCGCCTCTCAGGTGGGGCTTTGCGCGATCTGTTTGAAAGCTCCCGCTGTTCATGTGGATCACTGCCACGAGACGGGTAGGGTCCGTGGCGTACTGTGCTTCAACTGCAATTCGGCCATCGGCAAGTTGGGAGATGATCCTGACGCGGTTCGTCGGGCTGCCGCCTACTTGGAGGGATCCTCGTGGAAGCCAACACTCGTAGCACCGGGCGTCTACCAGCTGCCTTCCTGACGCCTGGGTCGTCGTCCTTCATGGACTTTCTGTCCGACCATCAGCCGGAGATGCTCCCGGGCAGGCGGCAACTGCCGCCCATCCAGGGAGTGATCGAGGCGCCGCACGGCACCACGATCGTCGCTGTCACGTTCCCGGGTGGTGTGGTGCTCGCCGGTGACCGGCGGGCCACCATGGGCAACGTCATCGCGCAGCGTGACATCGAGAAGGTCTTCCCGGCCGACGAGTACTCGGCGGTGGGCATCGCCGGTACGGCGGGTCTGGCCGTCGAGATGGTGAAGCTCTTCCAGCTGGAGCTGGAGCACTTCGAGAAGGTGGAGGGCACCACGCTCTCCTTGGAGGGCAAGGCGAACCGGCTCTCCACGATGATCCGTTCCAACCTGGGCATGGCCATGCAGGGCCTGGCCGTGGTTCCGCTCTTCGCGGGTTATGACGTGGACCGCGAAAAGGGCCGTATCTTCTCCTACGACGTCACGGGCGGCCGCTCCGAGGAGCACGGCTTCGCCGCCACCGGCTCGGGCTCGATCTTCGCGCGCGGTGCCATGAAGAAGCTCTACAGCGACGACCTGACCGAGCAGCAGGCCACGACCCTCGTCATTCAGGCTCTGTACGACGCGGCCGACGACGACTCGGCGACTGGCGGTCCCGATGTCGCCCGCCGGATCTACCCGATCGTCACCGTGATCACCGAAGACGGATTCCGCAGGCTGACGGACCTGGAGTCCTCCGAGATCGCCCGCGCGATCCTGGAGCGTCGTCTGGAGCAGCCCGACGGCCCGCGCGCCGCGCTGCTCTGACAGCGGGTTCTTGACAGGTGGCCACAGTGACTTCCACAGAAAGGGACGGATAACCGGTGTCGACGCCGTTCTATGTCTCACCCCAGCAGGCCATGGCCGACCGGGCGGAGTACGCCCGCAAGGGCATCGCTCGTGGTCGCAGCCTCGTTGTGCTGCAGTACGCCGACGGCATTGTCTTCGTCGGTGAGAATCCGTCCCGTGCGCTGCACAAGTTCAGCGAGATCTATGACCGGATCGGTTTCGCTGCCGCCGGCAAGTACAACGAATACGAGAATCTGCGGATCGGTGGTGTGCGCTACGCCGATCTGCGGGGTTACACCTACGACCGTGGCGATGTGACCGCCCGCGGTCTGGCGAATGTGTACGCGCAGACGCTGGGCACGATTTTCTCCTCCGCGGCCGAGAAGCCGTATGAGGTGGAGCTGGTGGTTGCCGAGGTCGGGGAGACGGCCGAGGGTGACCAGATCTACCGGCTGCCGCATGACGGCTCGATCGTGGACGAGCACGGCTCGGTCGCGGTCGGTGGCAATGCCGAGCAGATCAGCAGCTATCTGGACCAGCGTCACGAGGACGGGATGTCCCTCGCCGAGGCGCTCAAGCTGGCCGTCCAGTCCCTGTCCCGCGAGCCGAACGGTGGTGAGCGGGAGATTCCCGCGGAGCGCCTCGAGGTTGCGATCCTGGACCGTACGCGGCCTCAGCAGCGCAAGTTCAAGCGGATCGTCGGGCGGCAGCTGGCCCGTTTGCTGGAGGCGGGCGGGGCGTCGACCGCTACCGAGGCCGAGGATCCCGAAGACGACGAGTGAGCGTCGTCTTCACCCCGCTGTTCGTGTGCCCCGGCCTCTCCTCGGCCGGGGCACACGGCGTTTTTGGCGGGTCTGGTTCTCGCCGCCGCCCGACTCGGGGCTCCGTCCCGGACCCCGTATCGGCCTGAACGGTCTCGTCCTCAATCGCCGGACGGGCTGAAAATGTCCAGCACCGGCCGGAGAAGGATTCAGCCCCTCCGGGGAAGGGTTCGGCCCCTCCGGCGAAGAGTCAGCCCGTCCGAGTGCGAGAGCAGCCGTTCCGCGTCGCCGTCGCCGTCGCCGTCGCCGTGTGCCGCGGGGGCTAGCGTGGCGGGGCCGTGGAGCCCCGTACGACCAGTCCGACGGGGATGTCCCCTTCCTGCGGGTCGCGGCCCTCCAGGACGGCAAGGAGGGCGGCCATGCCTCGCTCGCCGAAGAGCTCGGCGTCCAGTCGTACGGTCGTCAGTTCGGGGTCGATGGCGGTGGCGAGGGCGAGATCGTCGAGGCCGGTGACCGAGATGTCGTCGGGGACGCGCAGTCCCAGCCGGCGGGCCGCTTTGTAGGTTCCTGCTGCCAGCTGGTCGTCGTCGCAGACGACGGCGGTGGGGCGGCGGTCCGGTTCGGCGAGGGCTGCTTCGGCTGCGGCGCGGGCGCCTTCGATGGAGATGGGTGATCCGGTGGTCCGCAGTTCCGTGCCGGGTACCTCGCGCAGTCGTGCGGCGAGCTCCTGGGCGCGCACTTCGAAGGTCCAGGAGGGGATGTCGGCTGCCAGGTGCAGGAATCTGCGGTGGCCGAGGGTCAGCAGGTGCTCGGCGACCTGCCGTACGCCGTCTCTGATGTCGAGGTTGACGGTTGCCGCGCCGAGGCTGCCGGCGGGGTCGCTGTCCAGCATGACGAGGGGAAGCTGGTCGCCGCGGATCGCGGTCAGAGCGTCGGCGGCCATGGAGGAGGCGATCACGCCGTCCAGGGCGGCGCGGGCCGAGCCGAAGGGGTCGCGGGCGGGGCCGATGCCTTCGGGGGAGGGGTAGAGGACCACGCCGAAGCCGTGCTCGGCGGCGACCCGGGTGGCGCCGGTGTAGACGCCGGCGAAGAATTCGGTGGTCAGGGCGGGGACCACGAGCAGGACGGTCCTGGTGCGGCCGAGGCGGAGGTTGCGGGCGGCGAGGTTCGGGCGGTAGCCGAGTTCCCGGGCGGCTTCGCGGACCCGGTCGGCCGTTGTTTCGGAGACCCGGCCGCGCCACTTGTCGCCGAGTACCAGGGAGACCGCGGCCTGGGAGACTCCGGCGGCCTGGGCGACGTCCCGGCTCGTGGGGCGCGTACTACCTGGTGGCACCGTGGACCTGTCTTTCTGCTGGACTCGCGGACTGGGCACATGGTACGTATGAGAGGGGACGTTATACGTAAAACTTGAGGCGCTCGGCGGCCTCGGGTGCTGTGGAGAGAAGGCGGGACATGGCCGCGGGCTACGTGGAGATCCTCAGGGCGAGGCATGCCGCGCGGCTGCTCACCGGCACCCTGGTGGGCCGGCTGCCGAACGCCACCGCGGCGATCGCGGTCGTGCTCTTCATCCGTGCCGAGGGCGGCACCTACAGCCTGGCCGGGGCGCTGGCGGCCGTCTACGGAGTGGCCAATGCCGTGGGGCAGCCGCTGCTCGGCCGGCTCGTGGACCTCTACGGCCAGCCGCGCGTCCAGTTGCCCGCCGCGGTCGTCTCGGCCCTCGGTATGACCGTCTTCGCCTTCGCGGGGACGGATCCGCTGCCCCTCGCGTATGTCTCGATGGCCGTGGCCGGACTCTTCACACCGCCCCTGGAGGGCGGTCTGCGGGCCCTGTGGCCCTCCGTCCTCCGCAAGGAGGACCAGCTGCACACCGCGTACGCCATGGACGCGGTGGCGCAGGAAGTCATGTTCACGGTCGGGCCGTTGCTCGTGACCCTGTGCGTGGCGCTGTGGTCCGCCCAGGCCGCGCTGCTCGTCCTGAACGTCATCGGGGTTCTGGGCGCCCTCTCCGTGGTCGTGTCGCCGCCCTCGCGCGCGTGGCGTTCGGCGCCGCGTGAGGCGCACTGGCTGGGCGCCCTGCGCTCGCCGGGGCTGCTGGCACTGCTGGGCGCGTTCCTGTTCATCGGCATGGCGCTGGGCTCCATCACCGTCGCCGCCGTGTCGTACGCCGACGACCATGGCGGGGACGCCGTGTACGGCTGGCTGATGGCGGCGCTGGGTCTCGGCGCGCTGGTCGGTGGCAGCGTGTACGGAGCGCGTGAGTGGAGTGGTGCTCCGGAGCGGCGACTGCGGGTGCTGGTGGCACTTCTGGCGGTGTGTTACCTGCCGCTGCCGCTGATGCCGGGAGCGGTCGGTATGACGGCGCTCACGGCGCTCGCCGGTGTGTTCCTCGCGCCGTGCATCGCCTGCGCCTTCCTCATCGTCGACCGGCACGCGCCGCGTGGCACGGTCACTGAGGCGTTCTCGTGGCTGGTGACGACGTTCACCGTCGGTGCGTCGGTCGGAACGGGCCTCGCGGGCCCGGTCGTCCAGTGGGGCGGCGCCGTCCGGGGCTTCGCCGTGCCGGGTGTCGCCGGGGCCGTGTCGCTGCTGGTTCTGCTGGCCACCGGACGGGTCCTCGCAGCTCCCGCCGGGGGCGCGGTGGTTGCGGCTTCATCGGAAAATGATCCAAACCGTGCTGTCGAACCCCGTTTCAGCTCAGGGGATCGGGCGTAATGTTCAGTCATGGACCGCCGCATTTTCGGGCTGGAGAACGAGTACGGCGTCACGTGTACGTTCAGGGGACAGCGCCGCCTGTCTCCCGACGAGGTGGCGCGGTACCTCTTCCGCCGTGTCGTGTCATGGGGCCGCAGCAGCAATGTCTTTCTGCGAAACGGCGCCCGCCTCTATCTAGACGTGGGATCACATCCGGAATACGCGACACCCGAATGTGACAACGTGACCGAGCTGGTCACCCACGACAAAGCCGGCGAGCGCATTCTCGAAGGACTCCTGGTCGACGCCGAACGACGCCTGCACGAGGAAGGAATCGCGGGCGACGTCTACCTCTTCAAGAACAACACCGACTCGGCGGGCAACTCCTACGGGTGCCACGAGAACTATCTGGTGGCCCGGCACGGGGAGTTCTCCCGGCTGGCGGACATCCTCATCCCGTTCCTCGTCACGAGGCAGCTGCTGTGCGGTGCCGGCAAGGTGCTGCAGACGCCGCGCGGTGCCGTGTACTGCGTCAGTCAGCGTGCCGAGCACATCTGGGAGGGCGTCAGCTCCGCGACGACCCGCTCCCGGCCGATCATCAACACCAGGGACGAGCCGCACGCGGACGCCGAGCGCTACCGCAGGCTGCACGTCATCGTCGGCGACTCGAACATGTCCGAGACGACCATGCTCCTCAAGGTCGGTGCCACCGACCTCGTACTGCGCATGATCGAGGCGGGCACAGTGATGCGCGATCTCACCCTGGAGAACCCGATCCGGGCGATCCGTGAGGTCAGTCACGACATCACGGGCCGTCGCAAGGTGCGTCTGGCCAGTGGCCGCGAGGCCTCCGCGCTGGAGGTGCAGCGCGAGTACTACGAGAAGGCCGTGGACTTCGTCGAGCGCCGCGGCATCCGCACCGGAACCGTCGACCAGGTCCTCGAACTGTGGGGCCGCGTGCTCGACTCGATCGAGGCCGAGGACCTCGACCGGATCGGCACCGAAATCGACTGGGTGATGAAGTACCAGCTGATCGAGCGCTACCGGGCCAAGCACAACATGACGATGTCGCATCCGCGCGTCGCTCAGATAGACCTCGCCTATCACGACATCCACCGACGTCGTGGCCTGTACTACCTGCTGGAGAAGAGGGGACAAGCCGCCAGGATCTGCAATGACTTGAAGATCTTCGAAGGCAAGTCCGTACCGCCGCAGACCACTCGGGCGCGGCTGCGCGGTGACTTCATCCGGCGCGCTCAGGAACAGCGCCGTGACTTCACCGTGGACTGGGTCCATCTCAAGCTCAACGACCAGGCACAGCGGACGGTGTTGTGCAAGGACCCGTTCCGTTCCGTCGACGACCGGGTGGAGAAGCTGATCGCCGGAATGTGATCCCTGCGTCCGGTGGGTTCCGGAACGCAACACGGGGCGCCGTACGTTTCCCGTACGGCGCCCTTCTCACGTCGTAGAGTTGCGCGCACGCCATCAACAAGATCGACCGATACGAGGCCCCCACCGTGCGCCGACGCTCACTCATTCTCGCCGTACCCGCCGGACTGGTCACGCTCGCCGGATGCGGTGACGACGACAAGTCGGACAAGGCCAAGTCCAGCGACAGTCCGTCGCCTTCGGCCTCCACCTCGGCGGCGCCGCCGCCGAAGCTCGTCGACGGACCGCTGCCCGCCATCACGGCCGGCACGAAGTTCGGCGAGAAGCCGACCGTGGCCAAGGGCACCGGCGACCCCTCGAAGGACGTCGCGGTCAAGACGGTCATCGCGGGCAACGGCCGGACGGTGGCGGAGAACGACTACATCCAGGCGAACTACCTGGGCCAGATCTGGTCCTCCGGCAAGGTCTTCGACAACTCCTACGACCGCAAGACGGCGCTGGTCATCCAGCTCGCCCCGGGCGGCATCATCGACGGCTGGCGCTACGGCCTCACGGGCAAGAAGGCCGGCAGCCGTGTGGAGCTGGCCGTGCCCCCGACCTGGGGCTACGGCAAGCAGGGCAACTCCCAGGCGGGCATCAAGGGCACGGACACCCTGGTGTTCGTCGTCGACATCGAGAAGACCTTCAACGCCAAGAGCTCCGCCCAGGGCAAGACGGTCGCGCAGGACAACATCGACCTGCCGAAGGTGGGCACCAACACCGACGGCAAGGCCCCCTCCATCGACGTACCGAAGAAGGCCGCGCCGACGAAGCTCGTGGCGAACTACGTCATCGAGGGCGACGGCGAAGAGGTCAAGGCGGACAGCAGCGTTCTCGTGCAGTACAAGGGCGTGCTCTGGGACGGCGGCAAGGAGTTCGACTCCTCCTACAGCCGCAGCCAGCTGACGTCCTTCCCGCTGAGCCAGGTCGTCAAGGGCTGGTCCCAGGGCCTGACCGGCAAGAAGGTCGGCAGCCGCGTGCTGATCGTCGTCCCGCCGAAGCTGGGTTACGGCGACACCCCGCCGGAGGGCAGCCCCATCAAGAAGGACTCCACGCTCGTCTTCTCGGTCGACATCCTGGCGAAGATGTAAGCCCTGCGGGGATGTGAGACTGTCGGTGTTGCCTTAGTAGCAGAGAAGCAGGAGCTGAAGACGTGAGCATCGAGAAGCCCGAGATCGACTTCCCGGGTGGCGAGCCCCCGGCGGACCTTGAGATCAAGGACATCTGGGAGGGCGACGGGCCCGTCGCCAAAGCCGGCGACTTCGTCAAGGTCCACTACGTGGGCGTGGCCTTCTCCACCGGCGAGGAGTTCGACGCCTCCTGGAACCGCGGCAACCCGCTCGAGTTCCAGCTCGGTGTCGGCCAGGTCATCTCCGGCTGGGACCAGGGCGTGCAGGGCATGAAGGTCGGCGGCCGCCGTCAGCTGACCATTCCGGCGCACCTCGCGTACGGGGACCGCGGTGCCGGTGCCCGGATCGCGCCGGGCGAGACGCTGATCTTCGTCTGCGACCTGGTCGCCGTCTGATCCGGACTCGGTCCGAGCATCATGCGGATCGGACCGCTGTCCGATCTTCATACGCCGTGTGATCAGGGTCTGACCGGACCCGATCATCTGGGGCCCATGCCTGCCCGGGCATGGGCCCTCGGCTTTTGCCGCGCCACTCCGGAGCGGTACGGTCATCGGTCGGAAGCATCATAAGGAAGGGCGTCGATGGCCATTGCCAAGGCCGAGCGGCTGATGAACCTGGCGCTGTGTCTGCTGGGGACCCGGCGGCCGCTCAGCAAGCGTGAGCTGCGCGAGTCCATCGAGGCCTATCTGGAAGCCGGCTCCGACGACTCCTTCAACAGGATGTTCGAGCGCGACAAGGACGATCTGCGCGAGCTCGGACTGGTCATCGAGACCGTGGAGAACCTGGACGGCGAGGTCGGTTATCTCGCCCGCCGCGACAGCAACCGGCTGCCGGCCATCACGCTCGACGCCGAGGAAGCGGCCGCCCTCGGCCTGCTCGCCAAGGTCTGGCAGCAGGCCCGGCTCGCGGGCGCGGCGAGCGGTGCCCTGCAGAAGCTGCGCGCCGCGGGCCTGCCCGAGGACGTCGACCCGTACGAGGTCCATGGGGCGCTGGAGCCGCACATTCCGGTGCACGAGGCGGCGTTCGAGCCGCTGATGCTCGCCTGTCGCGACCGCCGCCCGGTCTCCTTCGACTACCGCAAGGCGACGGCGGCCCGCCCCGAGCCGCGCACCGTCGAGCCCTGGGCCCTGGAGTGCTGGCGCGGTCACTGGTATCTCGCGGGCTGGGACCGCGACCGCGGCGCCGAGCGGGTCTTCCGGCTCTCGCGCATCACCGGCAAGGTCCGCACCCGCGCCGGGAAGTTCACCACCGAGGTTCCGGACGTCGTCACCGTCCGGGAGACGGTCGCGAGCTGGGCGGGGGAGAACGCCGACCGCTCCGCCCGGATCCGGCTGCGCACCGGCGCCGGCTACCCGCTGCGCGCCAAGGCCGCCTCCGTCCGGGAACTCGGCGACGGCTGGGACGAGTTGGAGATTCCGTACGGGCACGGGCTGGACGCCTGGCTGGTGGAGTTCGGACCGGACGTGGTGGTCCTGGAGCCGGCCGAGCTGCGGGCCGATGTAGTGGACCGGCTGCGCGCCGTGGCCAAGGGCTGAGGGGGACGTACAGAACGTGGCAGGCAAACCGGCCAGGCCCGCGAACGCGATCGACCAGACCAGACGGATGCTGTCCCTGGTGACGTATCTGCGTGAGCGCCCCGGCGCGCGCGTCAGTGATGTCGCCCGCGCCTTCGGGATCAGCGAGGACGAGCTGATCTCCGACCTCGATGTGCTGCCGCTGTGCGGGACCAGCTTCCGCGGGGGCGATCTGCTCGACATCGACACCGACGGCGACCGCATCTGGTGGCACAACCCGGCCGCCCTCGGAGCGGAGGCGGCCGAGCCGCTGCGGCTGGCCGCCGACGAGGCGACCGCGCTGCTCGTGGCCGCCCGCGCGGTCTCCACGCTGCCCGGACTGCGCGAGGGCGACCGGCAGGCCCTGCTGCGGGCCACCGCCAAGGTGGAGGCCGCGGCGGGCGAGGCGGCGGGTGCCAGCTCCCGGCTCTCGGTCACCTTCGAGTCCGAGGGGGGCGTCTTCGCGGACGTCGACCGGGCGATCTCCGAGCGGCGCCGGCTGTGGATCCGCTACTACTCGCCCGCCCGCGACGAGCTCTCCGAGCGGGAGATCGACCCGATCCGGCTGGTCAGCGTCGGTCACACCTATGTGGAGGCGTGGTGCCGC
This sequence comes from Streptomyces sp. NPDC058274, assembly GCF_042881375.1. Taxonomy (NCBI): domain Bacteria; kingdom Bacillati; phylum Actinomycetota; class Actinomycetes; order Kitasatosporales; family Streptomycetaceae; genus Streptomyces; species Streptomyces sp. NPDC058274. Next base: position 177,596 of record NZ_JBHVXW010000011.1, on the reverse strand, counting down.
CGCTCCGAGGCGCGCCGCACCTTCCGGCTGGACCGGGTCGCCGAGATCCGCATCCTGGACGAACCGTCCGCGCCGCCGGAGATCGAGCTGCGGGACCTCTCCGAGGGGCTCGTGCAGCCCGCGGCCGAGGATCCCGAGGTGGTCGTCGAGGTCGGCCCCGGCGGGCGCTGGGTCGCCGAGTACTACCCGCACGACAGCGCCGAGGAGCTGCCCGACGGCGGACTGCGGATCACCCTGCGCGCGCCCGACCCGGCGTCGCTGCGCCGGCTCGCGCTGCGCCTCGGGCGCGACGGCCGGATCGTGTCGCCGCAGGACCTCGCGGACAGCGCCCGCCGGGCGGCCCGGGAGGCGCTGGCGGCGTACGACGGGCCTCTCGCGCACGACGGCCCGCCCGCGCATGGCGGGCCCCTCGCGCACGGCGGGCTCGACGGGCCTCTCGCGCAGGACGGCCCCGCCGGGCCCCACGGAGTTCAGGACGGGCTGTACGACAGGCAGGAGCAAGGGCTGTGAGCACGTCGGCGATGTCTGGTTCGCGTGAAATGTCGGTGGCGTCCGCGTTCGCGGGGATGACCATAGTGGCCCCGGTGATGTTCCGAGCCGCCTGCCCCGACTGCCGTGCCTCCTTCGAGCTCTCCGCCGGCGCCCTGCGCCTGGTCATCGGCGCCTCCAGCCGCACCACCTTCTACTCCTTCACCTGCCCCGAGTGCGCGGCCGCCGTGCGCAAGCCCGCGGGGGAGCGCATCGTCGAGCTGCTGACCGGCGGCGGGGTGCGGACGCTGCGCCTGCACGCGGAGGCCCAGGCGCCGGGCGCCAGGCGCTAGGGTCGTCGCCATGTTGTGGCCGATGCTCGCGATCGCCGCGGGGTTCCTGGGAATCGCCGTCCTCGGCGTGCTCGCCGTCCGTGTCTTCCTGGAGGCGCAGCGTCTGGGCAGGCAGGTCGCCGACTCCGCGCAGCGCATCAACCGTGCCGCCGAGGATCTGGAGCGTGCCGCCGTGACCACGGCCCGTTCCGTGGATGCTCTGTGATGCGGTGGGCGCTTTGCGCTTCGCGTACTTTTCGCCCTGTCAACTTCGCGGCAACGCCAGGTACGCTGCTGATCGCGGCTCGGAGAACGAGGCCCGGGCCGCAAACTGGGAGTACGCACAGGGATTGCCCCGCGTTTACCCCTGAGCGTTACGATCGCTGTCAGCATGGTGGTCGGACGTATGTCCGACCCATCGGACAGCACCCCACACAGCCGCCTCGGTGAGAAGGTAAAGAATTATGTTCGGAAGGCTCGGAGCTCCCGAGATCATTCTCATCCTCGTCGTCATCATCCTGCTGTTCGGCGCGAAGAAGCTTCCGGACATGGCGCGCTCGCTGGGCAAGTCCGCCCGCATCCTCAAGAGCGAGGCCAAGGCCATGAAGTCGGAGGGTCAGGACACCACGACCCCCGCGGGCCCGCCGAACACGGACGAGCAGCCCCCGTCGCAGCGCACCATCCAGGCCGCCCCCGGAGACGTGACCAGCTCGCGCCCGGTCGCCGAGCCGACGGACACGACCAAGCGCTGACGCAGGGCCGGTGACCGCCGGCCCGCCGCACGAGATGGGAACGTGGGTTGCTCAAGTCTGCCCGCAACAAGGAGAAGGATCCCGAGGGACGGATGCCCCTCGCGGAGCACCTTCGTGAGCTCCGCAACCGGCTCGCGAAGGCGATGCTGGCCATCGTCGCCGTCACGGTCGTCGCCGCCTTCTTCTACAACGACATCGTCAATCTGATCACCCGGCCGATCCTCGACTCGGTCGGCTGCGACAAGAGCTTCGAGCAACTGGCGAAGGCGTCGTCGGGCAAGCCGTGTGCGCAGATCACCATCAACGGACTGCTCACCCCCTTCACACTGGCGCTGAAGGTGTCGCTGACGGCAGGTGTCGTCCTGGCCTCGCCGGTCTGGCTCTACCAGTTGTGGGCCTTCGTCGCTCCCGGCCTGCACCGGCACGAGAAGAAGTACGCCTACGCGTTCGTCGGCACGGGCGTCCCGCTCTTCCTGGGCGGCGCCTACTTCGCCTACACCGTGCTGCCCACCACGGCGAAGGTGCTGCTCCAGTTCACACCGGAGGACGCAGCCAACCTGCTGCCGCTGGACGATCTGCTCGACCTCGTCACGCGCATGGTGCTGGTCTTCGGCCTCTCCTTCGAGCTGCCCCTGCTGCTGGTCTTCCTCAACCTCACCGGGGCGATCACCGGAAAGCGGATGCTCGGCTGGTGGCGCGCCATGATCATGGGCATCACGGTCTTCGCGGCCGTGGCCACGCCCAGCACCGACCCGCTGACCATGCTGGCGCTCGCCGGTCCGATCTGGGTCCTGTACTTCGGCGCGGTCGCCTTCTCGCTGATGAACGACCGGCGCAGGCGTCTGCGTGAGGCCGCGGGGCCGGACGACGACGAGGCCTCCGAACTGGATCTCACGCCCGAGGACATCGGCGAGGTCGAGGCCGTGCCGGCCGGCCGGGCGCTGCCGGAGCAGGCGGGCACGGACCGGGTCAACGGTTATGACGACGTGACCTGACGAAGCCGGGGACCTCGTAAGGTCGGGCCGTGACCAGCGAGATCACCCTCTTCGTCAACCCCACCGCGGGCCGCGGCCGGGGCGCCCACGCGGCGCAGCCGGCCGCTTCGGCTCTGCGGGCGGCGGGCTTCTCCGTGCGGACGGTCCTCGGGGAGAACGCCGGGGACGCCCTGATCCGCGCGCGTGCCGCCGTCGCGGACGGCACCGGCGCCCTGATCGCCGTCGGCGGCGACGGCATGGCGAGCCTCGCCCTGCAGGCCGTCGCCGGGACCCGCACACCGCTCGGCCTGGTCGCCGTCGGCACGGGGAACGACTTCGCCCGCGCCCTGGGACTCCCGGTGCGCGACCCGGCGGCCGCGGGCCGGCTGATCGCCGGGGCACTCAAGGAGGCGCGGCTGCGCGAGGTGGACCTGGGACGGGTGGGCGGCACCTGGTTCGGCACCGTCCTCGCCTCCGGCTTCGACTCCCGCGTCAACGACCGGGGCAACCGGATGCGGTGGCCCGCGGGGCGCTTCAAGTACGACCTGGCGACGCTCGTCGAGCTGGCCGCCTTCAAGCCCTTCCCGTACCGGATCACGCTGGACGACGGTGACGTCCGGGAGATCGAGGCGACGCTCGTGGCGGTCGGGAACGGATCGTCGTACGGCGGCGGCATGAAGATCTGTGCCGGCGCGGACCTGGGCGACGGCCTGTTCGACATCACGGTCGTCGGGGACTGCAGCCGTACGACGCTGCTCAAGGTCTTCCCGCAGGTCTACAAGGGCACCCACCTCGGCCATCCCAAGGTCACCGTGCACCGGGCGGCCAAGGTCGAACTCGCGGCCGAGGGGATCACGGGATACGCGGACGGGGAGCCGCTCGGGTCCCTGCCGCTGGTGGCTGAGTGCGTGCCCGGAGCGGTCCTGGTCGCGGGGCCCTGAGCTGCGGGTATCCCGCACGGGAGGCCGGGCGCCGACCCTCGCGCGGTGCGGGTCGGGAAGGGATCCCGATATTGATCGTCCTGTTGTCAGTGGCTCCCGGTAGTCTCGAATGCACGATGACAGAGGACCTCTCACCGGCCGAGCGGTACGCGGCGGCGCGGCAACGCGCTGTCGAGCAGGCCACCGCGCTCGCGTCCTTCCGCGAGATGTACGACTTCGGCCTCGACCCCTTCCAGATCGAGGCCTGCCAGGCGCTCGAGGCGGGCAAGGGTGTGCTCGTGGCCGCGCCCACCGGCTCGGGCAAGACGATCGTCGGCGAGTTCGCCGTCCACCTCGCCCTCCAGCAGGGCAAGAAGTGCTTCTACACCACGCCCATCAAGGCACTCTCCAACCAGAAGTACGCCGACCTCTCCCGCAGATACGGCGCGGACAAGGTCGGCCTGCTCACCGGCGACAACAGCGTCAACTCCGACGCCCCGGTGGTCGTGATGACCACCGAGGTACTGCGCAACATGCTGTACGCGGGCTCCCAGACCCTGCGCGGACTCGGTTACGTCGTCATGGACGAGGTGCACTACCTCTCCGACCGCTTCCGCGGCGCCGTCTGGGAGGAAGTGATCATCCACCTCCCCGAGTCGGTCACCCTGGTGTCGCTGTCGGCCACGGTGTCGAACGCGGAGGAGTTCGGCGACTGGCTGGACACCGTGCGCGGCGACACCCAGGTGATCGTCTCCGAGCACCGGCCCGTGCCGCTGTTCCAGCACGTGCTCGCCGGGCGCCGGATGTACGACCTCTTCGAGGAGGGCGAGGGCCAGAAGAAGGCCGTCAACCCCGACCTCACGCGCCTGGCGCGCATGGAGGCGAGCCGCCCGTCGTACCAGGACCGCAGACGCGGCCGCGCCATGCGCGACGCCGACCGCGAGCGGGAGCGCAGACAGCGCTCCCGCGTGTGGACGCCGAGCCGCCCCGAGGTCATCGAGCGGCTCGACGCGGAGGGGCTGCTGCCCGCCATCACGTTCATCTTCAGCCGCGCGGCCTGCGAGGCCGCCGTCCAGCAGTGCCTGCACGCGGGCCTGCGGCTCAACGACGACGCGGCGCGGGCCAGGGTGCGCGAGCTCGTCGAGGAGCGCACCGCCTCCATCCCCAACGAGGACCTGCACGTCCTCGGCTACTACGAGTTCCTCGAGGGCCTGGAGCGCGGGATCGCGGCCCACCACGCGGGCATGCTGCCGACGTTCAAGGAGGTCGTCGAGGAGCTGTTCGTCCGCGGTCTGGTGAAGGCCGTCTTCGCGACGGAGACCCTCGCGCTCGGCATCAACATGCCCGCCCGCTCGGTGGTGCTGGAGAAGCTCGTCAAGTGGAACGGCGAGCAGCACGCCGACATCACCCCCGGCGAGTACACCCAGCTCACCGGGCGCGCGGGCCGCCGTGGCATCGATATCGAGGGCCACGCGGTCGTGCTGTGGCAGCGCGGCATCAGTCCCGAGCACCTGGCGGGACTCGCCGGCACCCGCACCTATCCGCTGCGCTCCAGCTTCAAGCCGTCGTACAACATGGCGGTGAATTTGGTGGACCAGTTCGGGCGGCACCGCTCGCGCGAGCTGCTGGAGACGTCGTTCGCGCAGTTCCAGGCCGACAAGTCGGTCGTCGGGATCTCCCGGCAGGTGCAGCGCAACGAAGAGGGCCTGGAGGGCTACAAGTCCTCCATGACCTGCCACTTGGGCGACTTCGAGGAGTACATGCGGCTGCGCCGCGAGCTGAAGGACCGCGAGACCGAGCTCGCCAAGCAGGGCGCGGCACAGCGTCGCGCGGAGGCGGCCGTCGCCCTGGAGAAGCTCAAGCCCGGCGATGTCATCCACGTCCCCACGGGCAAGTACGCCGGGCTCGCACTGGTGCTGGACCCCGGCCTGCCCGCCGGACGGTCGAACGGCCACCGCGGCTTCGAGCACGTCGACGGGCCGCGCCCGCTGGTGCTCACCGCCGAGCGCCAGGTCAAGCGGCTGGCGTCGATGGACTTCCCGGTGCCTGTCGAGGCGCTGGAGCGGATGCGGATCCCGAAGTCCTTCAACGCGCGCTCGCCGCAGTCCCGTCGCGATCTCGCCTCCGCCCTGCGCACCAAGGCCGGGCACATCGTCGCCGACCGGCACCGCAAGCGCCGCTCCGAAGCGGCCGACGACCGTGAGATCGCCCGGCTGCGCACCGAGATCCGCGCCCACCCCTGCCACGGGTGCACGGACCGCGAGGACCACGCCCGTTGGGCCGAGCGCTATCACCGGCTGATGCGTGACACCACGCAGCTGGAGCGCCGTATCGAGGGCCGGACGAACACCATCGCCCGCACCTTCGACCGCATCGTCGCGCTGCTGACCGAGCTGGACTACCTCCGCGGTAACGAGGTCACCGAACACGGCAAGCGCCTCGCCCGGCTCTACGGCGAGCTCGACCTGCTGGCCAGCGAATGCCTGCGCGCCGGTGTCTGGGAAGGGCTCAGCCCGGCCGAACTGGCCGCCTGCGTCTCGGCGTTGGTGTACGAGTCGCGGGTGGGCGACGACGCCCTGGCGCCCAAGGTGCCGTCCGGCAAGGCCAAGGCCGCGCTCGGGGAGATGGTCCGCATCTGGGGCCGTCTCGACGCCCTGGAGGAGGACTTCCGGATCAACCAGACCGAGGGCGTCGGCCAGCGCGAGCCCGACCTCGGCTTCGCCTGGGCGGCGTACGAGTGGGCGTCCGGCAAGGGCCTCGACGAGGTGCTGCGTGAGGCGGAGATGCCGGCCGGTGACTTTGTGCGCTGGTGCAAGCAGGTCATCGACGTGCTGGGCCAGATCTCGGCCGCCGCCCCCGTCTCCGGCACGACGTCGACGGTCGCGAAGAACGCGCGCAAGGCGGTCGACGGCCTGCTGCGCGGGGTCGTGGCCTACTCGTCGGTGGGCTGAGCCGACCGGTGTTCCGCGGTGCGCCGCCTCCCGGGTCCGGGGGCGGCGCACTCGTTGGCAGGACGCCCGGGGCCGAGGCCCCGGGGCAGCCCCTGAGCTACGCCGCCGCTCGCGCCGCGTCCCGCTTCGCCACTTCCTCGCGGACGATCGGGATCACGTGCCGGCCGAAGTCGATGGCGTCGTCCAGGAGGTCGTAGCCGCGGGCCGAGAGGATGTCGACGCCGAGGTCGTAGTAGTCGAGCAGGGCATGTGCCACCGTCTCCGGGGTGCCGACCAGGGCCGTGGAGTTGCCGGCGCCGCCCGTCTCGGCCGCGGTCGGCGTCCACAGGGCGCGGTCGTGCCGTTCGCCCTGGGAGGCGACCGCGAGCAGCCGCTGCGAACCGGCGTTCTCCGGGTTCTTCAGGGGGTGGCGGCGGCTGAGCGGCGCGCCGGTCCTGCGGGCCTTGATCCGGGCCAGGGTGTCGTGGGCCTTCTCCCAGGCCAGTTCCTCGGTCGGGGCGATGATCGGCCGGAAGGCGACCTGGATCTTCGGGAAGGTCGTGCGGCCCGCCGCCTTCGCCGCGGCGCGCACCGACTCGATCTGCTCGGCCGTCTGGGCCAGCGGCTCGCCCCACAGGCAGTAGATGTCGGCCTCGGCGCCACCGGCCTCGTACGCCGCCGGGGACGAACCGCCGAACGAGACCTGCGGGTGCGGCTGCTGGACGGGGAAGGTGTCGCTCACGAAGTCGTTGAAGCGGTAGTACGTGCCCTCGTGGTCGAAGGGCTCGTGCGACGTCCAGGCCTTCTTGATGATCTGGATGGCCTCGCGGGTACGGGCGTACCGCTCGTCCTTGGTCAGGAAGTCGCCCTCGCGCTGCTGCTCGTGGTCGTTGCCGCCGGTGATGAAGTGCACGGCGAGCCGGCCGTCGCTGATCCCGTCCAGCGTCGCGAAGGTCTTCGCCGCGAAGGTCGGATACGAGACGTTCGGCCGGTGGGCGACCAGGATCTGCAGCTTCTCCGTGCGGGCCGCGATGTAGGCGGCGGCCGGGGACGGGTCGGGCGAACCCGAGCCGTAGGCGAACAGCACCCGGTCCCAGCCGTGGTCCTCGTGGGCGCGGGCGAGCCGGAGTGTGTACTGCTTGTCGAAGGAGACACCGGAGCGTGCGGTGACTTCGGAGCCTTCATTGGTTGCGGCAATGCCGAGGAACTCGACGGGCATGGTGAAGCGGCCTCGTTTCATGGCGTGGGAACGAACTGCTGCTGGGGCGGGAAGTCAGCGGCAACACGCCGCGGAGCACACTCGACAGAAGTCGATGTGGTCGCGGGTGACCAGCAGCAGCCGAGGTCGCATGAGCCCAGTTGAACAGGCGCGCGTGGCACGCGTCAACGATTCAGATACGCCCGCCAGCCCCCGTACGCCGTGATGTCGGCCGCATCCGCGAGCGCCGCGGGCTCGCACAGGAAGCCGGGTACGACCGTGGCGTCGGCCAGTTCGACCTGCCCGAGCGCCATCGGACGGGGGAGCGCGGCCAGCAGCCGGCCCAGCCCCTCGGCGGGCAGGGTCCAGACCTCGGCCTCGATGGCGGCGCCTCCCTCGCCCACGTGCACCAGTCCCGGCTTGGGCGGGCTGGTCGGCAGAGCGTGCAGACGGTAGCGGGGGGCCGTCGTGGTCGTGCGTTCCCACTCGGCACCCAGGGAGAGCAGCTGGGGGTTGAGGGGCTGGCCGGAGAGGTGCGCGCCGACCACCGCGACCCGCAGCCGCGGTTCGAGCAGCCGGGCGATCCGGGCGAGCCGCTCGTCGGTGAAGGCGGGGCCGATCAGCATCACCCCGAAGGGCAGCCCGGCCACCTCGCCCGCGGGGACGGCGACGGCCGCCAGGTCGAAGAGGTTCGTGGAGTTGGTGAAGCGGCCGAGGCGGGCGTTGCTGCCCAGCGGGTCGGCGGCCACCTCGGCGAGGGTGGGGTGGCCGGGCGCGGTGGGCAGCAACAGCGCGTCCGCGTCCCAGAGTTCGGCCAGCGCCCGGGCGCGCAGGCCGGCCAGCCGGTCCTGGTCTGCGTAGAGCCGGTGCGCCGGGATGTCCCGGGCGCGGGTGATGATGCCGGCGACGGTGGGGTCGAGATCCGCACCGCCTTCGGCCATCGACTTGTCGATGAAACTCCCCACCGCGGTGTAGCGCTCGGCGACGAATGCCCCTTCGTAGAGCATCGCGGCCGCCTCGGTGAACGGCGTGAGGTCGATCGTGTGCAACTCCGCGCCCGCGGAGGCCAGTTGCTCGGCCGCAGCCGCGTAGGCCCCTGCCCACCCCTCGTCCAGTTCGCCGAGGTGTTCCGGCGGCGGGACGGCTACGCGCCACGGGCCGGGGGTTCGCTGGGGCAGGGCCGGGAGGTCGCGCCCGGGCGGGGACGTCAGGTGCGCGAGTGCCTGCTCGGCCTCCGGGAGGGTCCGCGCGAAGACGGTCACACAGTCCAGGGAGGCGCAGGCCGGGACGACGCCGGTTGTCGGGACGAGACCGCGGGTGGGCTTCAGGCCGACGATGCCGTTGAACGCGGCGGGGACCCGGCCGGAGCCGGCGGTGTCCGTGCCGAGCGCGAGGTCGACGATGCCGAGGGCCACCGCGACGGCCGAGCCCGAGCTGGAACCGCCGCTGATTCTGGCCGGGTCGAGGGCGTTGCGGACCGCGCCGTAGGGCGAGCGGGTACCGACCAGGCCGGTGGCGAACTGGTCCAGGTTCGTGGTGCCGAGCACGAGCGCGCCGGCCGCGCGGAGCCGGGCCACCACGGGGGCGTCCGCCTCCGGCGTGACGGCGTACGACGGGCAGCCCGCGGTGGTCGGCAGGCCGGCCACGTCGATGTTGCCCTTCGCGGCGAACAGCTTCCCGGCGAGGGGAAGGTGCTCGCCCGCGGCCGTCCGGGCGTCGATCGTCCGGGCCTCCGCCTCGGCCTCCGCCTGGGGGCGGAGGTCGATCCAGATCTCGGGGCGGTCGACGGTCCCGATGCGGGCGTAGGCCCTGCGTACCCGGGTCAGAGTGGACATCGGAGGTGCTCCTTGGTGCGGGGGCGGTTCGGCGGGTGCGGGGCGCTGCGTGGGGCAGGTGCCCCGCCGGCCGGGGCGCGGACGGGCGTGGGTCCGCTTCGGGCCGGGGTCTGTTTTCGGGTGTCGGCCCGCTGTCGGGGACCGGCGCGCACCGCAGTCTCGTACGTCGTAGGCGCGGCCCCCGGCCGGGAGGGCTCGGCCCGCGGCCGGACCCGGCCGGCGCCCTGCAGCGGGCGGACCGGACGGACCGGCTCTCATGGTGCCGGAGCCAGGACCATCAGCGCCGTGCCCGCCTCCACCTGGTCGCCCGGCCTGGCGAGTATCTCGGTGACCAGGCCGTCCATCGGGGCGGGCACCCGGGACTCCATCTTCATGGCCTCCAGGGCGAGGAGGGGCTGGCCGGTGGTCACCCGGTCACCCGGCCGTACGTTCAACTGCCATACGGAAGCGGCGAATTCGGCCTCGATCAGCCGGCCGCCCGGCGGGACGGTCACCTCGGCCGGCGCAGCCGCCGGGGCGGTCGCCGCCTCGGCCCGGGTGAACTCGCCCGCCGTCTCCCAGGCGTCCCGTTCCGCCGAGAAGGCCGCGCCCTGCCGGGCCCGGAACTCCGCGATGGAGTCGGCGTTGCGGGTCAGGAAGGCCTGGTGCTCGGTCAGGGAGAACTCACCGGCGTCGATGCGCGGCACGAAACGGCCCGACGTGATCTCGGCCCGCAGTCGCAGCAGTTCCTCCGGCTCCACCGGGTACCACTTGATGCGGTCGAAGAAGCGCAGCAGCCAGGGGGAGCCCGGCTCGAAGGCGCCCCGCTGCTGCCAGCCCGACCACACCTGGGTCGTACGGCCCACGAACTGGTAGCCGCCCGGGCCCTCCATGCCGTAGACGCAGAGGTAGGCGCCGCCGATGCCGACCGAGTTCTCGGCGGTCCAGGTGCGCGCCGGGTTGTACTTGGTGGTGACCAGGCGGTGGCGCGGATCCAGCGGGGTGGCCACCGGCGCGCCCAAGTAGACGTCGCCCAGGCCCAGTACGAGGTACTCGGCGTCGAAGACCGTGCGGTACACGTCCTCGACGGAATCGAGACCGTTCACGCGGCGGATGAACTCGATGTTCCACGGGCACCAGGGCGCGTCGTCGCGCACCCCCGCCATGTAGCGGGCGATCGCCTCGCGGGTGGCCGGGTCGTCCCAGGACAGCGGGAGGTGCACCGTGCGGGAGGGCACCACCAGCTGGTCGCTCGGTGGGAGCGTCCGCACGATCCGCCGTACGGCGGTGAGGAGTTCGCGCTGGGGAAGCAGCAGCGGGTCCGTCCGGATCTGGAGCGAGCGGATGCCCGGGGTGAGGTCGCCGACGCCGTGCAGGCCGGCCTCGCTCACCGCCTCCATCAGGGCGTGCACCCGCATGCGCAGCGCCAGGTCCAGCTGCATGGGGCCGAATTCGACGAGCAGGTTGTCGTCACCGCTGCGGCGGAAGGTGACGTCGCCGTCGCGGGCGAGGACACCGCCGTCCACGATCGCGGGCCGCGCCGAGCCGTCCGCGCCGATCGGGGTGAAGCGCACGGTGTCGCCGGGGCGCAGCTGGCCGAGTTTCCAGCGCTCCGTGGAGATCACCGTCGCCGGGCAGACGAACCCGCCGAGGGAGGGGCCGTCGGGGCCGAGCAGGACCGGCATGTCACCGGTGTAGTCGACGGCGCCGACCGAGTAGGGCGTGTCGTGGATGTTGGACGGGTGCAGGCCCGCCTCTCCGCCGTCGGTGCGGGCCCAGCGGGGCTTGGGGCCGACCAGCCGTACGCCGGTGCGCGCCGAGTTGAAGTGGACCTTCCAGTCGGCGGCGTAGAAGTCGCGGATGTCCTGCTCGGTGAAGAACTCGGGTGCGGCGTGCGGGCCTTCGAGGGCGCCGACGTGCCAGCGCGAGCTGATGTCGGGGCGGTCCGCCAGAGGCACCGGCGCTCCGGTGGCCGTGACCGACCCGCCGTGCAGCACGTCCCCGGTGCGCAGGGCCCGGCCCCCGTGACCGCCGAACCGCCCCAGCGTGAAGGTGGACGCGCTGCCCAGGAACGGCGGCACGTCCAGGCCGCCCGCGAACAGCACGTACGTACGCAGTCCGTGTCCGGCGGGGGCGCCCACCTCCAGGAGGGCGCCCGCGGGCACCGTCACCGGTTCCCACTGGGCGATCGCCGTGCCGTCCACGGTGACGGGTGCCGGCGCGCCCGTGACGCACACGGTCGTGGCGTGGCTGAAGCGGAGCCCCGGCCCTTGCAGGGTGCACTCCAGGCCGGGCGTGCCCTCGGGGTTGCCGAGGGCACGGTTGCCCAGCCGGAAGGACAGGTCGTCCATCGGTCCGCACGGGGGCACGCCCACCTGCCAGTAGCCGGTGCGGCCCGGCCAGTCCTGGACGGTGGTCAGGGTGCCGCCCGAGACGACCTCGACGCGTGGAGTCGGGTCCGTGATCCCCGCGAGCGTCGCCGTGGAGTGGGTGGCCCCGCGGAAGGAGTCCGTGGCGAGGGCTGCCCGGACCAGGCCCAGGTTCGTCTCGATGCCGTCGACCCGGGTCCGGGACAGGGCCTCGTCCAGCCGGGCCAGCGCGTGTGCCCGGTCGGAGCCGTACGCGACGACCTTCGCGAGCATGGGGTCGTACGACGTGGTCACCTCGGTGCCCGTCTCGACCCAGCCGTCCACCCGGACGCCGCCGGGGAACTCGACCCGCGTCAGCAGGCCCGCGCTCGGCCGGTGTCCGCGCGAGGGGTCCTCGGCGTACACCCGGGCCTCGACGGCGTGGCCGCGGGGCGCCCCCGGGTCCCGTACGACATCCGCTTCGCCGCGTGCCAGCCGCAGCATCCAGGCGACCAGGTCGACGCCGTAGATCTCCTCGGTGACCGGATGTTCCACCTGGAGGCGGGTGTTGACCTCCAGGAAGTAGGCCTCCTCGCGGGCGGCGTCGTACACGAACTCGACGGTGCCGGCCGAGCGGTAGCCGACGCCGGCGCACAAGTCGCGGGCGGAGGAGGCCAACCGGGCGCGCAGGGCGGGCGGCAGGCCGGGCGCGGGCGCCTCCTCCAGGACCTTCTGGTTGCGCCGCTGGAGGGAGCAGTCGCGGTCGCCGAGGGTGACGACCCGGCCCTGTCCGTCGCCGAAGACCTGCACCTCGACATGGCGGGCCCGCTCGACCAGACGCTCCAGGAAGACCCCGGCGGAGGAGAAGGAGGCCGCGGCGACGCGCTGCACCCGCTCCCAGGCCTCGGCCAGTTCACCGGCGGAACGGCATGCCGACATGCCGATACCGCCGCCTCCGCCGGTGGCCTTGAGCATCACGGGATAGCCGATGCGGGAGGCGGCGGCGAGTGCCTCGCCGAGGTCGGCGAGCAGTCCCGTGCCGGGCAGGAGCGGCACCCGGGCGGCCTCGGCCGCGGCCCGCGCGGTGTGCTTCGCGCCGAACAGCTCCAGCTGCCCGGGCGTCGGTCCGACGAACACGATCCCGGCGTCCTCGCAGCGCCGCGCGAAGGCCGCGTCCTCGGAGAGGAATCCGTAGCCGGGGTGGATCGCGCCGGCGCCGGTGTCCTTGGCCGCCTTGAGGACGAGGTCGGCGTCGAGGTAGGACTCCTTGGCGGGCGCCGGGCCCAGCCGGACGGCCTCGTCGGCGAGCCGGACGTGGGGCGCGGAGCGGTCGGCGTCGGAGTACACCGCGACCGTCCGCAGGCCGAGTTCGCGTGCCGTCCGGATGATCCGGACCGCGATCTCGCCCCGGTTCGCGATCAGGAGCGTGTCGAAGCTCATGCGACGGCCTCCGCGGCGGTGGCTGCCGTGTCTGTCGAGTCCACGGAACCTGGGGTGCCCGCCGCGCCGATCGTCATCTCGACCGCCGTGGGCTCGAACCCGTTGCAAGGGTTGTTGATCTGCGGGCAGTTGGAGACGAGCACGAGCACCTCGCGCTCGGCGCGCAGCGTGAGAGTGAGTCCCGGCGCCGAGATGCCGTCGACGATGCCGAGGGTGCCGTCCTTCTCGACCGGCACGTTCATGTACCAGTTGATGTTGGAGACGAGATCGCGCTTGCCCAGGCCGTACCGGGCGCCCTCGGCGAGGAAGTTGTCCACGCAGGCGTGCTGGGACCAGGTGTGGTGGCCGTACCGGAGCGTGTTCGACTCCTTGGAGCAGGCGCCGCCGACCGTGTCGTGCCGGCCGACCTGGTCCCCGACGACGGTCATCAGCGGGGTGTGCTCGTTCGACAGGAGCACACTGCCCGTGGTGAGGAAGATGCCGCCCTGGGCGTGGATCGTGTCGGGCGCGCTGTAGCGGACGGCGGTGTCCCGGGCGTCGTACACGAGGAAGTCGACGGCCTGGTTGCCGTGCAGATCGGTGATCGTGAGGGTCTCGCCGGTGCGCAGGACGGCCGACCAGGCGGCCCGGGCCGGGACCAGGGCGCGGGTCGGGCGCGGCTCCTCGGACGGCTGCGGCACGGCGTTCATGCGATCCCCCTGGCGGCAAGGAATTCGGTGGTGTTGAGGAAGGCGCGGCGGCCTTCGGGCGTCGCCTCCCACAGGGGGTCGCCCGGACGGGTCGCTGCCGCGCGCCAGGCGAGCACCTCCAGCGCGGTGCTGGTGTAGGCGGGGCGCGGATCGGCGGGGTGCGGCACGTTCGCGAGCAGGACGGTGACGTCCTGCTCGGCGCGGAGGGTCACGCTGCCGCCGGGACCGGCCGAGCCGGTGAAGTCGAGGGTGCCGTCGTCGCGTACCGCCACGCCCTGGAAGAACGAGAGCGAGGGCGGCAGGTCGCGCGGCGCCAGACCGTTCTTCGCGGCGGCCAGTTTGAACAGCTCGCGCCCGGCGGGGGAGGCGGACTGGGGGGTGCCGTCCCCGTAGCGCTCCGTGTTCCGTACGAGCGTGGAGGTCCCGCACAGTGCGTCGTGCCGCCCGGAGGTGTCGGCGACCACAGAGGCCAGCACCCGGCCCTGGTCGGACAGCAGGAGCTGTCCCTCGCCCAGATAGGCGTTCCACTGGACCTTGACCGTGTCGGCCACGTTCAGCCGTTCCCACGGACGGTCGGCGGCGTGGAGCAGGAGGTGTGCGCAGGCGTCACCGCTCAGGTCGGTCAGCCGCAGCTCGGTGCCGCGGGCCAGCACCCGGTGCGTGTAGTTGCCGCCCGCCACCGTCTCCGCCCACACCAGGTGGCCCGCCTCGCAGGGCGGGTCCGGCCAGGTGCCTGCGGGTACGACGGGCATGGCCTCGGCGCGGGAGCCCTCCTGTGCCCGGGCGTGGGCGCGGGCTCCGTACGTGGTCGTGGTCGCCATCGCGGACCTCCGGCTCGGCAGGGCCCGGCCGGCCCCGTTCCGTCATTTCTGTCGCTCGACAGAAATTAGGAGTCCGGCGGGTCGGTGCCGTTGCCCGCGGGTTGCCGCGCGGTTACCGATCCCTCACCGTGATCACCTCGCGACGCGGTGTGCGAGGATCGAACACATGGGGACCAGTGGACGGCGGGTCGGCAGGCCGCGCGCCGCGCAGCGGCCGGACAGCGGTCTGTCGCCGCGCGACGAACTCCTCGTGGCGGCCGCCGAGTTGTTCACCACGCGCGGTTATGCCGCCACGACCACGCGTGCCGTCGCCGAGCGCGCGGGCATGCGGCAGGCCTCCATGTACCACTACGTCTCCGGCAAGGAGGAGCTGCTCGCCGAGCTCCTGGAGTCCACCGTCACGCCCTCGCTGGCCCTCGCCCGGCAGCTCCTCGCGGACGACGCGACCCCTGCCGCCGACCGGCTGTGGGAGCTGTGCCGCACGGACGTGGAACTGCTGTGCGGCGGCTCGCACAACCTGGGCGGGCTGTATCTGCTGCCCGAGGTGCGCGCCGAGCGCTTCGCCGGCTTCCACGCCGTACGGGCCGAACTCAAGGACACCTACCGGCAGTTGCTCGCGGCGACCGAGGCGGGTGGCGCGCTCGCCAAGAGTGAGCTCGAACTGCGCACGGATCTGGTCTTCGGCCTGATCGAAGGTGTCATCCTCGTCCATCGCTCCGACCCGGAGCGGCCCGTGTCGGCCTTCGCCGAGGCCACGGCGGACGCGGCGCTGCGCATCGCCGGCATCTGAACGCCGCACTCCCGCGGAGAACTCCCGGCGACCCTCGCGAGAGGGCCTTTTCGCATGCCCGTACGCCGTCACACACCGTGTGCGAATGAAGCCTGAGCGTGTAAATGGGGCTGAGAGTACTCCAGTCGTCCGGGCGATTTCAGGTGCTTGCTGAATATGACACAGCGATGATCCGGTCGGACTAAGCTCGCCCGCAGCGCACCGAGTTGAGATGTAATCGTGCGCTTGTTCCCAAAGGTTCCGAAGGTCCAGAAAGCTGCACGACCATTCCCCAGCACGAGAGTTCAGCTCCGCGGCAGTTCGCTGCCGTTCCCCCCGATTTCTTCCCCCACCCCCCAGCCGATTTTTCTCAGAGGGCATACATGGTGAGTGTTCAATCGCCTCCCGGTGGCCGTGAACTTCCCTACGCGCGCGTGCTGTTGCTGCCGGCCATAGCGATGGCCGCGGTGTCAGGGGCCGCTGTCGCCCTGGTGACGGAGCCCGCCCGGGTCGCCGTCGGCTGGTGCGGTGCCGTGGCCACGCTCATGGTGATCCTGACCGCGGCCGAAGCGGTGCGCCGCGGCCGCGCCGTCCGCGCCCTGCGCGCCGACCTCGCGCGGCGATCCGCGTACCTGGAGCAGCGCATCGCCGCCCACGACCAGGACATCGCCCACCTCAACGCCGAACTCCTGCCGGCCGCGCTCTACCGGCTGCGCGGCGGGGATTCCCCCGGTGAGGTGATGCGCACCTTCATCGACGGCGACCCGGTCAACGGCCAACTCCCCGAGCCGCAGCGTGACTTGGTGCGCACGGTGCTCGGAATCGTCGACCACGAGACCCAGCTGCGCGACTCCGCCCAGCGCGCCTTCGTCAACATCGCCCGGCGCGTCCAGGCGATCGTCCACCAACAGGCCAACGAACTGCGCGAGATGGAGGAGGACCACGGGCGCAACCCCGAGGTCTTCGACGACCTGCTGCGCATCGACCACGGCACCGCGCTGATCGGCCGCCTCGCCGACTCCATCGCGGTGCTCGGCGGTGGCCGACCCGGACGCCAGTGGCCGCAGCCCGTACCGCTGTTCAGCGTGTTGCGCGGCGCGATGTCCCGGATCCTGGAGTACCGCCGCATCGAGCTCCACTCGATCGTCGAGGTCGCCGTCAACGGCGTCTCCGTCGAACCGCTGATCCACGCCTGCGCCGAGCTGCTCGACAACGCCACGCGGTACTCGCCCCCGCAGACCAAGGTGCACGTCACCGCCGTCGAGGTGCAGACCGGCATCGCCATCGAGATCGAGGACGGCGGCGTCAGCCTCAGCGAGGAGGCCCGCAATCGCGCCGAGAACCTGCTGCGGCAGGCCCAGGCGGGCATCGACCTGAACGACCTCGGTGAGACCCCCCGGCTCGGCATGGCCGTCGTGGGCCGGCTCTCGCAGATGTTCGACATGCAGGTCTCCCTGCGCCAGTCCGCGTACGGCGGCGTCCGGGCCGTCCTCGTCGTACCGCACGCCATGCTCACCACCGACGAGGCCCCCGGGCTCGCCCACGGCATCGGCGTCAACGCCGTGCCGCGCATGGACACCGGCGGCGTCGAGGGTCCCGCGCGCAAGCCCAAGAAGCGCCGCCCCACCACCGGCCCCCGGCTCCCCGCCCCGCTCAACGGCTCCCTGGAGGACGACGTCCCCGAGGTCACCGAGTGGACCGCGAACGGCCTGCCACAGCGCCGCAGCCGGGTCAAGGTCTCCTTCAGCCAGCGCATCGCCGAGGCCCACGCCGCAGAGGCCGCGGCGGAGGCGGCCCGGGCCGCCGCGCCCTGGGGGCCCGAGCCGGATCCGGAGCCGGCGGAGCCCGAACCGGGTCTGTGGGTCGAGGCGTTCATGAACGGACTGAAGGGCGACCCGGACCCGGCCGCCGCAGGAACGACCAATCAGCCGGCCCGTGTCGAGGCCGACGACGAGGGGGACCTCAAGTGATCCAGCAGCGAGCCAACTTCGACTGGATGCTCAAGGAGCTCGCCGACGGTGTCCCGGGCACCCAGCAGATCGTGGTGCTCTCGGCCGACGGACTGCGCATCGCGCGCTACGGCGGCGACCCCGACGCCGCCGACCGCCTCGCCGCCGCCTGCGCGGGTCTGCAGAGCCTGGCCGGCGCGGTCGCCGGGGAGCTCCCCGACAGCGACGGCCGGATGCGCATGGTGATCATCGAGATCGACGGCGGCTACTTCTATCTGATGTCGGCCGGCGCCAACGCCTATCTCGCGGTACTCGCCGACCAGACGGCCGACGCCGGTCTGATGAGCAACCGCATGCGTGACCTCGTCGTACGGATCGGCGCCCATCTGACCAGCCCGCCGCGGCGCAACGGGCAGACCGTATGACTCCTCCGCAACGCCGACGGCGCTACCCCAAGGAAGAACCCCCGGAGCCTCCCCAGGAGAGCTCCGGGGACGGCAAGGACCCCAGGAATCCGGAGCGGCTGTACGTCCTCACGGGCGGGGGCGAGGGCGGCGAGCGCGCCCCCCTCGACCTGGTCACGCTGATCGTGGCGCACGCCGACGTGCCGCCCACCGCCCAGCCGGAGCAGTCCGCCCTGCTCCGGCTCTGCAAGACCCCTCTGTCCGTGGCCGAGATCTCGGCCTATCTCAGTCTGCCGGTCAGCGTGGTGACCGTCCTGCTCACCGAGCTGCTGGCGGCAGAGCTGGTACAGGCACGCGCCCCGGTCGTCCGCTCGGCGCTGCCCGACCGTTCCCTCCTCGAAGCGGTGATGCATGGACTTCAAAAGCTCTGACACCCTCACGGGTCCTCGCACCGAGGACCATCTGCCGCACACGGCCGAGGCCGCCGTGAAGGTCGTGATCGTGGGCGGCTTCGGAGTCGGCAAGACGACCATGGTGGGCTCCGTCAGCGAGATCAGGCCGCTGACGACCGAGGAGACCATGACGCAGGCCGGCATCGGAGTCGACGACAACTACGGCTCGGAGACCAAGACGGCCACCACCGTCGCCATGGACTTCGGCCGCATCAGCATCACGGAACAGCTGGTGCTGTACCTGTTCGGCACCCCGGGCCAGGAACGCTTCTGGTTTCTGTGGAACGGCCTGTTCGAAGGCGCGCTCGGCGCGGTGGTCCTGATCGACACCCGCCGGCTGGAAGTCAGTTTCGACGTCATCGGCCGGCTCGAGGAGCGCGGAGTGCCGTTCGTCGTCGCCATAAACGACTTCCCGGACGCGCCCCGCTACCCGATCGAGGACCTGCGGGCCGCGCTCGACCTGGCCGAGGAGATCCCGATCGTCAAATGCGACGCGCGGCGCCGTGCCTCCAGCCGTGACGTCCTGATGACGCTGATGCGCTTCCTGCACTCGCTGGCGATGGCGCGGCGGCCCGCATAGCCGTGCGGATGCGCGCCCTGTACGAACCGTCAGCACAGCCGGCGGTGGCCGCCCGGTGCGACCCGCCCCCGCCGCCCGGCGGACTCCGCCGGGTACGAGTCACCCTCGCGTCCGGCGGGATCACCCTCACGCCCCCCGGGATCCCACCGGGCACGAGTCACCCTCACGTCCGGCGGATCCCGCCCGTACCACTCGACCCCCTCCCAAGACACCTGATCCACTTCAGCTTCGGAGCGATCATCGTGACGCCTGAATCCCACTCCCCGACCGGTACCGACGACCTCACGGCCGGTCCGCCGCCGGGCTGCCCGGCCCATGGCACGGGCCCCGGCGGGCTGCGCCGGCTGTACGGCCCCGAGGCGGAGGACCTGGGGGACCTGTACGAGAAACTCCGTGCCGAACACGGCGCTGTCGCACCCGCGTTGCTGCACAACGACGTCCCGATCTGGGTGGTGCTCGGCCACAGCGAGAATCTGCACATGGTGCGCACGCCCATGCAGTTCACCCGCGACAGCCGTGTGTGGACCTCCGTCCAGGACGGCACGGCAGGAGCCGACCACCCGCTGGCGCCGCACATCATGTGGCAGCCCATCTGCTCCCATGCCGAGGGCGACGAGCACCTCCGGCTGCGCGGCGCGGTCACCGGGGCCATGTCGACGATCGACCACCGTGGCGTGCGCCGGCACATCAACCGCTCGACCCAGCGGCTGGTCAACCAGTTCTGCGAGCGCGGCACCGCCGACCTGGTCAGCCAGTTCGCCGAGCACCTGCCGATGGCCGTGATGTGCGAGATCCTCGGCATGCCCGAGGAGTACAACGAGCGCATGGTGCAGGCCGCCCGCGACATGCTCAAGGGCACCGAGACCGCGATCGCCAGCAACGAGTACGTCATGGGCGCCCTGATGCGGCTCACCGCACGCCGCCGGGCCAAGCCCGAGGAGGACTTCACCACCCACCTCGTCAACCACCCGGCCCGGCTCACCGACGACGAGGTCGGGCAGCATCTGCGCCTCGTCCTCATCGCCGCCTACGAGGCCACGGCCAACCTCATCGCCAACGTGCTGCGCATGGTCCTCACCGACCCGCGCTTCCGCGCCCAGCTCAGCGGCGGCCAGATGACGGTGCCGGAGGCGGTCGAGCAGTCCCTCTGGGACGAGCCGCCGTTCAGCACGATCTTCGGCTACTTCGCCAAGCAGGAGACGGAGTTGGGCGGCCGGCGCATCAACAAGGGCGACGGACTCCTGCTCGGCATCGCCCCGGGCAACGTCGACCCGCACGTCCGGCCCGACCTCGCCGCCAACATGCAGGGCAACCGCTCGCACCTCGCCTTCGGCGGCGGCCCTCACGAGTGCCCGGGCCAGGACATCGGCCGTGCCATCGCCGACACCGGCGTCGATGCCCTGCTGATGCGCCTGCCGGATGTCCAACTGGACTGCGAGGAGCACGAGTTGCGCTGGACCTCGTCGATCTCCTCACGGCATCTGGTGGAGCTGCCGGTACGGTTCGCGCCCAAGCCGCCGCAGGACGTCCATCAGCAGCCCGGCCTGCGCCCGCTGCCGCCGCCCCGGCAGGTCTCGATGGCTCCGGCACGGCCGCAGGCCCAGCCGGTGGCGCCCGCCCCGTGGCCCGCCGCCCCCGAGCCCGTCGAGCCGGCACCGGAACCCGCCCACCGGCTCGGTGCCTGGCAGCGCTTCCTGCGCTGGTGGCGCGGTTACTGATCCGGTCCGGCGTACGGCGGTGCCGGCGGCGCGGCCGCCCAGTCCTCGTCACTGGACCAGGCCTCCAGCAGCCGTCCGCTGACGAACCGGTGCTCCTGCCCCGTGACCGGATCGGTGAACTCCAGTGACCGCGCCAGCAGTTGGAGCGGAGACCGGAAGTCGCCGGCCGGCACGGGGCCGGTCACCACCGGATAGAGGGGGTCGCCGAGGATGGGCACGCCCAACGCGTTCATGTGCACGCGGAGTTGATGGGTCTGCCCGGTGCTGGGCGTCAGCCGGTAACGCCCCAGCCACCCGCGACGACCGAGGAGTTCGACGCGGCTGACCGCATTCGGCTCGCCCTCGATCTCCCGGGCGGCCAGGACGCCCCGCTCCTTGAGGATGCGGCTGCGGAGGGTACGCGGCAGGGCGAGCTCCGGATCGTAGGGAGCGATTGCCTCGTACTCCTTGCCGATCCGCTTGTCACGGAACAGGGACTGGTACGCGCCCCGCTCCTCGGGCCGCACGGTGAACAGCACGATTCCGGCCGTGAGGCGGTCGAGCCGGTGCGCGGCCCCGATGGTCGGGATGCCCAGCTCCCGCCGCAGCCGCGCCAGAGCGGTCTCGACGACATGGCTGCCGCGCGGGGTGGTGGCGAGGAAGTGGGGCTTGTCGGCGACGACGATGTGCTCGTCGCGGTACACCACGTCGAGCGGG
Organism: Streptomyces sp. NPDC058274; assembly: GCF_042881375.1. Lineage (NCBI taxonomy): Bacteria > Bacillati > Actinomycetota > Actinomycetes > Kitasatosporales > Streptomycetaceae > Streptomyces > Streptomyces sp. NPDC058274. The sequence continues at coordinate 156,342 of NZ_JBHVXW010000011.1, read as the reverse complement.
AACGGCACCTGTTCCTCGTCCGGCGGCTCCCGGTGGAACCACACGAACATCCCCGGCACGTACACCGCGTCGGGACGCACCGGCAGCCCGTCCGCCCCGACGATCAGCCCGTCGCCGAGCATGCCGTCGATGACCCCGGGCCCCGCCGCGAGCCGCTCCACCAGGTGCTCGCGCACCGTGGCCCAGCTCCCCTCGTGCGGAAGTCTGATCCGCACGGGGTCCACCCCGTCGCGCTGCGGCAGGGGCGAGGGCGGGATCCGTGGCTTGCGTCTCACCTGGTCAAGCGTACGAGGCGCGGGCCGCGTCGGGCGCGGGAGGTGCGGCTGCCGGCCGGCGTACCCGGTCCCCGGCACCGTACGCCGGCGTCGCCCGTCACGCGTACGCCGGCGCTTCCGCCGCCGCTGTCGCCCGCGCCTTGTACGCCCGATAGGCCACACCCACGGCGAGCGTCGCCCCGAGGAACAGCACCGTGAACCACTGGAAGTACCAGTGGCCGCCCGCCGGGTCGTACACCTCGGCGCGGGGCCAGGCAAGGTTGACGGTCATGAAGAGGCCGTAGAGCAGGGCGATCGTGTTGACCGGGACGCCCCAGCGGCCGAGGGAGAAGAGCGGGGCGCCCGTCTCGTCGGTGCCGTCCGCGGAGAATTCTCCGCGCAGACGGCGGACCAGGAGGGGTCCGGTGACCATCGCGTAGGCGAGGTACAGCATCACGATGCAGGTGGTGCCGATGGCAAGAAAGGCGTCCGGGGAGGCGAAGTTGAGGAGCAGCAGGGCCGCGGCGAGGACGCCGACGACCAGGGCGGGGGCGCTCGGCATGCCGGTGCGCGGATTGACCTTCGCCAGCCGGCCGGAGAAGGGGAGCCGGCCGTCGCGGGCCATCGAGAAGAGCATGCGGCAGGCCGCCGTCTGGATGGCCAGGGTCGCCACCGCGATGGCCACCACCACGTCGGCGAGCAGTGCCCGGCCGACGCCGTCACCGAGGCTGCTGGTCAGGACGTAGCTGAGACCGTCGACGCCCAGGCGGCCGTTGGTGAGGCTGGGGGCGGCGAGCAGTCCGCCGAGGACGATCAGCCCGCCGAGCAGGCCCGCGGCGCCGAGTGCCGTGAGGATCGTGCGCGGTGCCGTGCGCCGCGGATCGCGGGTCTCCTCGCTCATCTCCCCGGCGCTGTCGAAGCCGATCATCACGTACGCGGCCATGAAGGAGCCCACCATCAGGGCCCCGAAAAGGCCGGTGCCACCCGCGCCCGGGTGGAAGGTGATGCCGGGGGAGCGCTGGGAGTGGGTCAGCAGGAGCACGATGATCAGGACGGCGCCGATGATCTCGGCGGTGACGCCGACCCGGTTGATCACGGACATCACGCGGTTGTCGAGGATGTTCACCAGCGTGGTCAGGACCAGCAGGATGACGCCCAGGACGGCCGCGTTGGCCGCGCCGTCGGGGCTGGTGGGGGTCGGGTCGGTGCCCACCAGCTGGAAGCCGGACCAGATCGCCGGCAGCACCATCTGGAGGGCGAGCGCCGCCGCCGCGACCACCACGATCTGCCCGATCACCATGATCCAGCCGGCGAACCAGCCGAAGGAGGGGGTCGAGAGCCTCGACGACCACTGGTAGATGGCGCCCGAGATCGGATAGCGCGCGGCCAGTTCCGCGAAGCAGGCGGCGACCAGCAACTGGCCCACCAGCACGGCCGGCCAGGTCCAGAAGAAGACGGGGCCGCCGAACGCGTATCCGAAGGCGAAGAACTGGAAGACGGTCGTCAGCACGGAGATGAAGGAGAAGCCGGCGGCGAACGAGGCGTACCGGCCGAGGCTGCGATGGAGTTCCTGGCGGTAGCCGAACTCGGCCAGTGAGCCGTCTCCGGGGGACCGCGGCGGGTCGGGGCGTACGTCGGAGGGAGCGGTGGTGGTCACGGCGGCACCTGCCTTCGGCGCGGAAGGGGGCGGGAGGGAGCGCGACGAGAAGGGCGCCGGCGCGAGCTGCCGCGTGCCTAATTCCTGTCGGGTGACAGAAATTAGGGAGGCGCTGTTTCGCTCGCGTGACGCGGCCGTGTCGAGGGCGGGCCGAAGTCCTCACGCTCCTGCGGTGGGACCTGGGTCGCGATACATCGTGTGTATTGACGGCTTCTTCGACACGCGATATATTCGTCACCGGATATTCGGAGACGAGGTGAAGTCATCGTGGCGACCAAACGCCGGAAGCTCGGCAACCCGCTGGCACTCGCGGTCATGGTGCTGCTCACCGAGAAGCCGATGCATCCGTACGAGATCGCCCAGACCCTGCGCCGGCGCGGCAAGGACACCAGCTTGAAGATCAACTACGGCTCGCTCTACACGGTCGTGCAGAACCTGGAGAAGCACGGGTTCGTCGAGGTCGCCGAGGTGCAGCGGCAGGGCAACCGCCCGGAGCGCACGCTGTACGGCATCACGGACGCCGGGCGCGAAGAGGCCACGGAGTGGCTGTCGGACCTGCTCGCCGTGCCGGTGCAGGAGTATCCGATCTTCGAGGCCGCGCTCTCCCTGATGGGCGTGCTCCACCCCGACGAGGTGGCCCGCCTGCTGGGGGAGCGGCTCGGCCTGCTGGAGGTGCGGGCCGCGAGCGCGCGGGGCGTCCTCGAGAAGTTCCACGAGACGCTGCCCCGGCTGTTCCTGATCGAGGGCGAGTTCGAGCTGCACATGATCGAGGCGGAGGCCGCCTGGGTCCGCGACTTCCTGGCGGAGGTCACGGCGGGCACGTTCCCGGGCATCAAGGAGTGGCGCAGCTTCAGCGAGACGGGGGAGGTCCCCGAGGAGTACCGAAATCTGGAAGGCGACGTCGACGGACGCTAGCCGAAAGAAATGACCCCGGCAGGGCTGTTGGAGCAGCCCCGCCAGGGTCTCGAACCCCGAACCGAATCCGCTGTGAGGCAGTTCCAGGCCATCGAGGTGCGGCACACCCAGGATAGCCCGGCGCTCTTCACGCGGTCCGGCTCGGCCCTGCCCGAGATCACCGCTCACACAGGAGAGCAGTCGTCATGAGTAGTACCCGTGCGCCCGCTGTCGAGGCGCGTCAGCTGATCAAGACCTATCCCGGCGACGTCACCGCCCTCGGCGGCATGGACGTGAGTGTCGAGACCGGGACCGTCTTCGGACTCCTCGGGCCGAACGGCGCCGGCAAGTCCACCACCGTCAAGATCCTCACCACCCTGGCCCGTCCCGACTCGGGCACCGCCACCGTCGCGGGCCACGACGTGCTGCGCCACCCGGACCGGGTGCGCCGGGCGATCGGCGTGGTCGCCCAGAGCTCGGGCGCCGACCCGGTGGCCACCGGCCGGGAGAACCTTCAACTCCAGGGCAGGTTCTACGGGTTGACGGGAGCAGCCCTCAACCACCGGGTGGACGAGCTGCTGGAGCGCTTCACCCTCGCCGACGCCGCGCGGCGCCAGGTCAAGGGGTACTCGGGCGGTATGCGGCGCCGGCTCGACGTCGCGCTGGGCCTGGTGCACCGCCCCGAGGTGCTCTTCCTCGACGAACCCACGACCGGCCTCGACCCGGAGGCGCGCACCGCGATGTGGAACGAGATCTCCCGCCTCGCCGGGGACGAGGGCCTGACCATCCTGCTCACCACGCACTACCTCGAAGAGGCCGACCGGCTCGCCGAGCGCATCGCCATCGTCGACCGCGGCCGAGTCGTCGTCGAGGGCACCCCTGACGCCCTCAAGGGCGAACTCCGCGGTGACGCCGTCCATGTGGAGCTGCGCGAGGCCGTCGGCGAAGCCGGCCGTACGCTGCTGAACGGCACCCTGCGCGGCCTGCCCGGAGTGCACGAGGTGCTGTTCGACGCGGGCCAGGCCCGCCGCGTCAGCGTCCGTGCCGAGGACGGTGCCGCCGCGATGCCCGCCCTGCTCACGGCACTTGAGCGGGCCGGAGTCGGTGTCGCGGCCGCGACCGTCGCCCGTCCCTCGCTCGACGACGTCTACCTCCGCTACGCGGGCCGTCGTTACGCCGAGGCGGAGGCCGAGGGAATCAGCTCCGCGGCCGGGCTCTCCCTCGCCGGAGGTGCCCGATGAGCACCGCCGTGTCCCAGACCTGGTACATGACCCAGCGTCAACTGATGGTGTTCCTGCGGCAGCCCGCGTATCTGCTGATCACGCTGATCCAGCCGGTGGTCTGGCTGTTCCTGTTCGGCAACCTCTTCAAGAAGGTCGTCGAGCTCGGCGGCTTCGGCACCACGTCCTATCTGGACTACCTCGTCCCCGGGGTGGTGGTGATGAGCGCCCTGAGCTCCAACATGTGGGCGGGCATGACCACCCTCGACGAGATCCAGCGCGGCACGCTCAACCGGTTCCTGACCACGCCCGTCAGCCGCGCGGCCCTGATGAACGGCAACGTCGTCAACAACGGCCTGGTCACCGCCCTGCAGTCGGTCATCATCGTGCTGCTCGGGCTGCTGGGCGGCGCGGACTACCCGGGCGGGACCGGCGGCGTGGCCGTCCTGATCGTCGCGGCGGTGCTGCTCGGCACCGTCTTCGGGGCGCTCTCCAACGCGCTGGGCATGCTGGTCCGGGAGCGGGAGTCGATCATCGGCATCAACACCTTCCTGCTGCTGCCGCTGACGTTCCTCTCCTCGGCCTTCATGGCTCCCTCGCAGATGCCGGACTGGATGCGGCACATCGCCGACTTCAATCCGCTCAACTGGGCGATGGTGGCGGGCCGTTCGGCGATGTCCGCGGACCCCGACTGGGGTGACGTGCTCAGCCGGTCAGGCGCGCTGCTGGCGCTCGCGGTGGCGGCGGTGTGGCTGTCGATCCGGACGTTCCGCTCCTACCAGCGGTCGGTGTGACCCGCTGAACGCGGGAGGCGGGTCGGTGTGACCCGCAGAACGGCGGGAGACGGGCCGGTGTGACCCGCAGAACGGCGGGACACGGGCCGGTGTGACCCGCAGACCGGTGGGAGGCGGCCACCGCTGGGTGGCCGCCTCCCGCCGTTCGTGTCTCCGGGGTGTGACCCCGCCGAGGTCTCGGACCCCGGCTCCGCGGCGCGCTGCCTACGCGGCCGCCTCCTGCTCCGCCTCCACCTGCGCGTTCCACTCCCGCTTCGACGCCTGCCAGCCGTCCTCGTTGTGCCCGAGCCGCCAGTAGCCGGAGATGGACAGGTCCTCGCGCGGGATCTCGAGCTCGACGCGCAACAGCCGGCGCAGCTCCTTCACGAAGGCCGCCTCGCCGTGCACGAAGGCGTGCACCCGGCCCGCCGGGAACTCCAGCGCGCGGACGGCCTCCACCAGGGCCGCGCCGACCGGCCGGTCCCCGCGGTGCAGCCAGACGACCTCCGCGTCGGAGTCGATCTTCTGCTCCTCCTCGGGCCCGGAGACCTCCACGAAGGCGCGGACCGTGGCTCCCTCGGGCAGTGCCTCCAGAGACGCCGCGATGGCGGGCAGGGCGCTCTCGTCACCGGCGAGCAGATGCCAGTCGGCGCTCGCGTCGGGCGCGTAGGCACCGCCGGGGCCCATGAACCGGACGATTTCACCCGGCTGGACGCGCAGGGCCCACGGGCCGGCCAGCCCCTCGTCGCCGTGCACCACGAAGTCCAGGGTCAGCTCGTGCAGTTCGGGATTCCAGTTGCGCACCGTGTAGGTACGGGTCACCGGCCAGTGCTCGCGCGGGAACTCGTCGCGGATCCGCTGCATGTCGAACGGCTCGGGGTAGACGACACCCTCGGCTCCGAACAACAGCTTCACGTAATGGTCGGTGCAGGAGCCGAGGGTGAACTCGGCGAGGCCGTCGCCGCCGAGCACGACCCGCTGCATGTGCGGAGTCAGACGTTCGGTCCGCACGACCCGCGCGGAGTGGGGCTTCGGGGTCCTGCGTGCCGGACGCTCTGCCATGACAGCCTCCCAGTTCGCTTGCTTAGGGTTACCTAAGTTAGCATCTCCTCCCACTTAACACCTCATGCCTGAAGAGTCGCGAGCAACCTCTGCAACGATCCGCCGAGACCCCAGCGCGCCGCGAGCTCGTCCAACGCCGCCGGATCGCGCGGCGCGTGCGGCAGCGCCGTGTCCACGGCCGGCAGCGGGACGTCCCCGGCGACCTGCACGACCTTGGGCGCGACGGCGAGATACGGCCGCGACTCGTCCAGCCGCTTGCGCTGCGAGGGAGTCAGCCGGGCGGCCCGGTCGTCGACGGCGGCGATGATGCCGGCCAGGTCGCCGAACTCGGCCAGCAGTTTGGCGGCCGTCTTCTCGCCGATGCCCGGTACGCCCGGCAGGCCGTCGCTGGGGTCGCCGCGCAGCAGCGCCAGATCCGCGTACCCCTGACCGTCGACGCCGTACTTCCCGCGCAGCCACGCCTCGTTGGTGAGCTGGAGCGTGCCGACCCCCTTGAGGGGGTAGAGCACGCGGATCTCCCGCTTGTCGTCGACCAGTTGGTACAGGTCGCGGTCGCCGGTGACGATGTCGACCGGGCCCGTGGCGCGCCCGGTGAAGGTGCCGATCACGTCGTCCGCCTCGTACCCCTCGACGCCCACGCGGGCGATGCCGAGCGCGTCGAGGACCTCTTCGATGACCGGTACCTGCGGTGACAGCGTGTCCGGCACCTCCTCCTCGTCGGGGCCGAGCTCGCGCTCCTCGGCCACTCGGTGCGCCTTGTAGGAGGGGATCAGGTCGACGCGCCACTGGGGGCGCCAGTCGGCGTCCATGCAGGCGACCAGGTCGTCGGGCCGGTGGTCCTTGACCAGGCGGTCGATGAATTCGAGCAGCCCGCGCACGGCGTTCACAGGCGTGCCGTCCGGGGCCTTCACCGATTCGGGAACCCCGAAGTAGGCCCGGAAGTACAGGGAGGCGGTGTCGAGCAGCATCAGGCGTCTGGTCACCCCCCGCATCATGCCGTACGGCACCGACAGGCACGGTCCGGCACGGGCGCGGGGCCGACTGGACGCGGCCCTACAAGATCAAGGTGAACGACATGTGAACTAGGTCACTCCTGCGTTTGGTCCGTATAAGCATGGGCAGGCGCCGAGCCGGAGCGAAGCCGATCGCATTTTCAACCACACCTGACAAATGCCACTCGGTCGAGCGGGCCGAACCCGCCTCGCTCCACGGCCCGCCGGCGGGGGAGGCGGGCCGTCGTGGTTCTAGAGGAGAGGCGCCCGTGGCATCCACGCTTGAGGCGGAGCATCTGTACAAGGTGTTCGGCAGACGACCCGACGACGCGGTGGAACGGCTCCGCCAGGGAGCCGACCGTGAGGAACTGCGCAGCGAAGGCACCACCGCCGCCGTGATCGACGCCTCCTTCACCGTGGCGCCGGGCCAGATCTTCGTCGTCATGGGACTGTCCGGATCCGGCAAGTCCACGCTGCTGCGCATGCTCAACGGACTGCTGGAGCCGACCGCCGGACAGGTCCGCTTCGACGGACAGGACCTGACCGGACTCAGCGCCCGCGCCCTGCGCGAGGTCCGCTCGAAGAAGATCAGCATGGTCTTCCAGCACTTCGCGCTCTTCCCGCACCGCAGCGTCCGCGAGAACGCCGCCTACGGCCTGGAGGTCCAGGGCGTGCCGAGCGGCGAGCGCAAGCGGCGGGCCGCCGAGGCGCTGGAGCTGGTGGGCCTCGCGGGCTGGGAGAAGTCCTGGCCCGACGAGCTGTCCGGCGGTATGCAGCAGCGCGTCGGCCTGGCCCGCGCGCTCGCCACCGACGCCGACCTGCTGCTGATGGACGAGTCCTTCAGTGCCCTCGACCCGCTGATCCGCCGCGACATGCAGGACCAGCTGATCGAGCTCCAGCGCAAGCTCAAGAAGACCATCGTCTTCATCACGCACGACCTCAACGAGGCCATGCGCCTGGGTGACCGGATCGCCGTCATGCGCGACGGCCGAATAGTCCAGGAGGGCACCGCCGAGGACATCCTGGTGCGGCCCGCGAACGACTACGTCGCCTCCTTCACCCAGGACGTGGACCGCACCCGGGTCCTCACCGCGGAGTCCGTCATGGACAGGGACGTACGCGGCAACGAGGCCGACTGCGGCTGCGAGACCGCCTCGCCCGACACCTCGTTCACCGAACTGTGCGCGATCAGCGCCCGGTTGTCGCACCCGGTCGCGGTGCTCGACAAGAAACAGGCGCTGGTCGGAGTCGTGCCCCGGCAGCGGCTGATCGGCTTCCTGGGAGACCAGCAGGGCGAACCCGCGGCCTGTGACACACCGCGCGACAAGCGCGTCAAGGTGGTGAAGGCCGGTGCCTAGGATCCCCTTCGGCGACTGGGTCAACGACGCGGTCGACTGGCTGCTGGCCCACATGTCGTGGCTCTTCGACTTCCTGAAGACGGTCTTCCTGGGCGCCTTCGACGGCATCGAAGCCGTCCTCCAGGCCCCCGAACCGCTGCTGCTCGCGGGCATCTTCGCCGTGATCGCGTTCTGGCTGCGCGGCACGTCCGCCGGTGTCCTCACCTTCGTGGGATTCGCCTTCATCGACTCCCTCGAACTGTGGGAGGACGCGATGGTGACCCTGTCGCTCGTCCTCGTGGCCACCCTGATCGCGCTCGTGATCTCCGTGCCGGTGGGCATCTGGGCGGCCCGCTCCGACCGGGTCAGCAGCATCGTCCGTCCGGTGCTCGACCTGATGCAGACGCTGCCCGCGATGATCTACCTCATCCCGGCGGTCCTCTTCTTCGGCACCGGCGCCACCGCGGGCATCGTGGCCACCCTGATCTTCGCGCTGGCACCCGGCGTCCGGATGACCGAGCTGGGCATCCGCCAGGTCGACAAGGAACTGGTCGAGGCCGCCGACGCGTTCGGCACCACGCCCGGCAACACCCTGATGCGCATCCAGCTGCCGCTGGCGCTCCCCTCCGTCATGGCCGGTGTCAACCAGGTCATCATGCTGGGCCTGTCCATGGCCGCCATCGCGGGCATGGTCGGCACCGGCGGCCTCGGTGGCGACGTCAACGAGGCGATCGGCCAGCTGAACGTCGGCCTGGGCTCCGAGGCCGGTGTCGCCATCGTCATCCTGGCGATCTATCTCGACCGCATGACCAGCGCGCTCGGCACCCAGGTGTCACCGCTCGGCCGCCGTGCCGCCGCGAAGGCCCGGGCCGCACAGGGCCTGAAGATCTGGTCCTACCGCCCCCGCCCCGCCGTGGCCGTCATCGGCGTGGTCGTGCTGGCGCTGGTCGCCGGCGGTATGGGCATCTTCGGAGGTACGAGTCCCTCGTCGGCCACGGCCGGCGCCAAGAACGTCGGCCAGGGCAAGAAGATCACCATCGGCTACATCCCCTGGGACGAGGGCGTCGCCTCCACGTTCCTGTGGAAGGAGCTCCTGGAGGAGCGCGGCTTCGAGGTCGACACCAAGCAGCTCGACGCCGGGCCCCTCTACACCTCGCTCGCCCAGGGCGACATCGACTTCCAGACCGACGCGTGGCTGCCGACCACGCACGAGCAGTACTGGAAGAAGTACGGCAAGCAGCTCGACGACCTGGGTTCCTGGTACGGCCCGACGTCCCTGGAGCTGAGCGTGCCCGCGTACATGAAGGGCATCGACTCGCTGGACGACCTCAAGGGCCAGGCAGGCAAGTTCGGCGGCAAGATCACCGGCATCGAGTCCAGCGCCGGCATGATGGGCCTGCTCAAGAGCAAGGTCCTCAAGGAGTACGGCCTCGACAAGGAGTACAAGGTCGTCGACAGCTCCACGCCCGCGATGCTGGCCGAGCTGAAGCGTGCGTACGCCAAGAAGGAGCCGTTCGTCGGCACTCTCTGGTCGCCGCACTGGGCGTACAGCGAGTACAAGCTGAAGAAGCTCAAGGACCCGAAGGGCGCCTGGGGCAAGGGCGACGGCGTGCACACCCTGTCCCGCAAGGGCTTCACCGAGGACAACCCGGCCGTCGGCAAGTGGCTCAAGGACTTCAAGCTGACCGAGAAGCAGCTCACCAGTCTTGAGGCGGAGATCAACAAGGCCGGCAAGGGCAAGCAGCAGGACGCCGTACGTGCGTGGCTGAAGCGGAACCCGGGGCTCGCCGACAAGCTGGCGCCGGTCAAGAGCGCCTCCTCCGGCACGAGCGCCGAGGCGAAGCGCGCGGTGAACGTCGCCTGGTTCCCCTGGGACGAGGACGTCGCCGTCACCTATCTGTGGAAGAACGTCCTGGCGCGGCGCGGCTACCAGCTGAACCTCAAGCAGATGGACGTCGGCCCGGTCTACACGGGCCTGGCCACCGGCGACCTCGACGTCAACTTCGACGCGTGGCTGCCGTATGCCCAGAAGAACTACTGGGACCAGCACAAGGACGACCTCAGGGACCTGGGCACCTGGTATGAGCCGACCTCGCTGGAGGTCGCCGTGCCCTCGTACGTCAAGGGCGTCAAGACCCTCGAGGACCTCAAGGGCAAGGCCAGTACCTTCGACGGCAAGATCATCGGCATCGAGCCGGGCACCGGCGAGATGAACCTCCTCAAGAAGGACGTCCTGCCGGGCTACGGCCTCGACAAGGAGTACAAGGTCGTCGACGGCTCCACGCCCGCGATGCTGGCCGAGCTGAAGCGCGCCTACGCCAAGAAGGAGCCGGTGGCCGTCGTCCTGTGGTCCCCGCACTGGGCCTACAGCGAGTACAAGCTGACCAAGCTCGCGGACGACAAGAAGCTGTTCGGCGAGGGCAACACGATCCGGACCATCTCCAGCAAGAAGTTCCCGGAGCAGTACCCGCAGCTCACCAAGTGGATCAAGAACTTCCGGATGAGCGAGGGTGAGCTCGGCAGCCTGGAGAGCGAGATCAAGAAGGCCGGACAGGGCCATGAGGAGGATGCCGTCGCCACCTGGCTGAAGCAGCACCCGGACATGGTCGAGCGGATGGCTCCGCAGTAGACCGGGCCGGCCCGGCGGCGCTCCGGCCGCCGTCCACCCCGAGGGGTGGGCCTCGCCGCGGGAACCCCGGTGGTTCCCGTGTGGCGAAGCCCACCCCTCGGGGCGTACCCGGGGCGGCCGAGTCGTTCGTACGCTTCACCTCTCCCCGCCGCCCGTCCCTGTGAGCCACCCGTGACCGCACGACTGCCCGTACTCCTCGTCGCGCTGACGGCTGCCGTGCTGCTGCTCTCCCGCCTGCCGGACGCGAGCGCGGCCCCCGCCTCCGCGGCCACCGCGCGCTTCGCGGAACTGGCCGGCGACGTACGGACGTCCGACGGCCACAGCTACGGCACGCGGGACGGCTCGGGCCGCACCATGGACGCCGCGCAGATCGTGCAGGCGGCGGACGGCACGTATCTCGCCGTCTACCACACGACCCTCGGCGACGGCCGCTTCCACGCGGCCCTCGCCACCTCCGGCGACCTGCGCACCTGGACCCGGCGGCACGACTTCGGCGCGGGCACAAGCCAGCCCAGCCTCGCCGCCGACGACCGCGGCGGCTACGTCCTCGCGTACGAAAAGGATCCGGACAACCACATCGCCGTACGCGGCTACCCGGATCTCGACTCCCTGCTGGCCGGCACCGCCGAGCACGCGTTCGACGCTCCCCGGACGCTCTCGCACTGCGCCGAGGGCACCCCGGACATCACCTCGGTGCACGACGGGACGGTCGAACTCACCGGGCACTACCGCGCGCAGTGCGACAACGACCGGCAACTGCGCGCCGTACTCACGGACTTCAGGACCTGGCAGGCACGTCCCGACCTGCGGCTCGACCGCGCCCTGGAGTCCTGGGGCACCGCCGGCAACATAGGCGACCGCTCCGCCCTCGAACTCGGCGGCGGCGCGCTGGTCCTGATCGAGGGCCAGCGGTGGCAGCAGGACTTCGGGAGCTGGCGGACGTACGCGTACGATCCGGCCACCGGGCGGGCCGACCGGCTCGGCATCCGCACCCACGGCGGCAGCCGGGCCTTCGCCAACCCGTCGGCCGCCCTGATCACCGACCCCGAAGGGCACCCGGCGCTCTTGGTCAGCCTTTTCGTACCCCGGGAGGAGTCGGCACCGGGCGAGTCGGGAGAACTCGTCTATTGGCGCGAACTGTAACCCTGACCCTTCCTCGGCGTGACAGCGATGTGACGGGCGCATGAAACGGTTTGCCGAACATGCGTAGGGTGCAGAGAACTCATCACAAGCACTGCCGTGAGAAGTGGTCAGAAGCAGCGGACCGACGAGCGAAGGAGGGAGCCGGAGCGATGGGCGACCACAAAGAACAGCCCCTTCGGGTGGGCGCGGCCGTCCGGCGGCGGCGCCGGGAACTGGAGCTCACCCTCGCCGTCGTGGCCGAGCGCAGCGGCCTGTCGGTCCCCTTCCTGAGCCAGGTCGAGAACGAGCGGGCGCGGCCCAGCAGGCGCTCCCTGGAGCGGGTCGCCGACGCCCTCGACACCACCGCGGGTGAGTTGCTGGCCGCGGCCGATCCGGCGTGCAGCGTGGACGTCGTGCGCGCGGACGCCGCCGAACTCACCCCGGAGGCCCGGGTGCGCCCTCTGGTGCGCGGTCACCACCAGCTGCACGCCACGGAATTCACCGGCGACCACGACGCGGGCCGCGAACTGCAGCACCGCAACGACCAGTTGATGTACGTCGCGGACGGCGCCGTGGAGGTCGAGGCGGAGGGCCGCGCCCACCGGCTCGGGCGCGGCGACACGCTGTATCTGACGGGCGGGGTACGGCACCGGTGGCGGGCGACCGTGCCGGACACCCGCGTGGTCGTGGTCGCCGTCGCCGACCACATCGACGCGGTGGAGGACCGGCACGCCTTCGGGAGCCGCTGACCTCGTATGGGCACATGGATACTGACGCCATGCCAGGCACCCCCGGTTACGCCTTCGACAACACCTCCGAGCACGCCGGCGGGCGTTTCGACGCCCTGGCGACCTGCTGCGGCCCGATGACCTTCGCGCGGCCGGCCGGCCGGCTCCTCGGGGTGGGCCTGACGCCGGACCAGCCGGCGGGCCGTCCGCGGCTCCTCGACGACCCCGCCTTCGCGGTCAGCTCCTCTCCGCTGGTCACCACCCGGGGCACCCGGCCGTGACGGCCTTTCCCGGCGCGGCGAGGCGGGTGGTCTCGCTGGTGCCCTCGCTGACCGAGGCCGTGGCCGTGTCGCTGCCCGGCGCCCTGGCCGGCGCGACCGACTGGTGCAGCCATCCGGCGGACCTCGACGTCGTCCGGATCGGCGGCACGAAGAATCCCGCGGTGGAAGCGATCGTCCGGCTCGCCCCCGACCTGGTGGTCGCCAACGAGGAGGAGAACCGCGCACCCGACCTGGCGGCCCTGCGCGAGGCGGGGATCGAGGTGCTGGTCACCGAGGTGCGGGACGTGCCGGAGGCCTTCCGCGAGCTGGACCGGGTGCTGCGCGCCTGCGGGGCCCGGTCCCGGCCGCGCTGGCTCGACGAGGCGGAGGCCGCGTGGGCGGACCTGCCCGGCCCGGGCCGCCGTACGACCGCCGTCGTGCCCGTCTGGCGGCGGCCCTGGATGGTGCTCGGCCGGGACACCTTCGCCGGGGACGTGCTCGCGCGGCTGGGCGTGGACCAGCTGTACGCCGGCCACCCGGAGCGCTATCCGCGGATCCCGGTGGAGGAACTGCGGGACGCGGCGCCCGACCTCGTGGTCCTGCCCGACGAGCCCTACCGTTTCACCGCCGACGACGGCCCCGAGGCGTTCCCGGGAACACCCTGCGCACTCGTCAGCGGCCGTCATCTCACCTGGTACGGGCCCTCGTTGGCGCAGGCTCCCGAGGTCATCGGCGAGGCGCTGCGAGCAGCTCGCCGCTGAGCAGACCGCGGGCGGTGCGGACGGCGGCCACGGCCCAGGCGGCCACGAGTAGCGCGTACAGGCCGACCGCGAGCGCGTCGAACGCGGCGAGTCCGGTGTGCCGGGCGAGTCCCTCGGCGCCGGTGACACAGGTGCCCACCGGGAAGGTGAACGCCCACCAGGTCATCGTGAACCCCATGCCCCGGCGCCGGGCCCGCAGTACCAACGCGCCGGCGAGGCCGAGCCAGAGCAGTGCGAAGCCCATCACCGGCACGCCGTACAGCACGGCGAGGACCGCCATGCCCTGGTCGTAGGGGACGGGGACCACACCGGGGGCGCTGTCCGCGAACTTGTTGACGGCGGTGGTGGACTGCCCGAGCGGACCGAGGACCAGGAACAGGACCGGGGTCATCGCGAGCGGCAGCGGACCGCCGGTGATCAGCCGGGCGAAGATCAACGGGAGCATCAGCAGGGTGGCCAGCAGGCTGAGCCCGAACATCGCCAGACAGGCGAGCAGGAGGGTCTCCCGTGCCTGTCCGGGCGGGAGGTGGGGGACGAGCAGGGGGCCGAGCGCGGCGGACACCATCGGCGAGACGACGGGCAGCAGCCAGACCGGCGTCGCCTGGTTGGGCTCGATGCGATGGCGGACCACCATGAGGTACGGCACGGCTACGGCCACCGTCAGCCCGACGGCCGTACCGGCGCTGAACAGCACGGTGTCCAGGACGACCGCCGCCCGTGTCCCGATCCAGTCCGCACCGACCACGACGGTGGCGCCGCCGACGGCGAGCAGGGCCATGGCGACACAGCCGTAGAAGGGGGCCATGCCCGGGTCGAGGAGCTCGGCGCGGGCCTGGTCGCGGTGGTAGGTCCAGTGCAGGGCCCGGGCGCCGAGCAGGGCGACGAGCATGATCAGGGAGAGGGCCCAGACGACCGCGCACGCCGTGCGCAGCCCAGGCACGACCGCGGGCAGTCCGGCTCCCGCGGTGGCCACGATCGCCGTACCCATCACGGAGGCGTACCAGTTCGGCCCGAGGTGGCGGACGGCGGCGGCGCGGGGGCGGCGGACCTCGGCGACCGGGAGGGGGAGGGGCGGGGCTGCGGTGACCATGTCTCCACGGTCCCGCCGTCCCGGGCCCGCCACCAGGGAGTACGGGTCTATGAGGGCATAAGCTGGCTTTATGAGTGAGCGGACTTGCGGCAGCGGCCCCGGCGGGGGTCCCCATGGCTGAGCAGGCGGAGGCGGTGGGCGGCGCGGGGGAGCCGGCCGGGATCGCGCGTCGCGTCCCGGATCTGGGCGCGCTGGAGTTGCTGCTGGCCGTGGCCCGGCTGGGGAGCCTCGGGCGGGCCGCGCGCGAGCTCGGGATCACGCAGCCCGCGGCCAGCAGCCGGATCCGTTCCATGGAGCGGCAGCTGGGCGTGGCCCTGGTCGACCGCTCGCCGAGCGGCTCGCGCCTCACCGACGCCGGTGCGCTGGTCACCGAATGGGCGCGGCGGGTCGTCGAGGCGGCGGAGGCCTTCGACGTGGGGGCACGGGCGCTGCGCGACCGCCGTGACTCCCGGCTGCGGGTGGCGGCGAGCATGACGATCGCCGAGTACCTGCTGCCCGGCTGGCTGATCGCCCTGCACGCGCAGCGGCCCGGTACGGCGGTGTCGTTGCTCGCGGGCAACTCGACGGTGGTCGCCGAGCAGTTGCTGACGGGCGAGGCGGATCTGGGCTTCGTCGAGGGGCTGTCGGTGCCGACGGGACTGGATTCGGCCGTCATCGCCCACGACGACCTGATCGTGGTGGTGGCCCCGACGCACCCGTGGGCCCGCCGGCGCTCCCCGCTCGCGGCGGACGAGCTGGCCGCGACGGCCCTCATCCTGCGCGAGAAGGGCTCGGGCACCCGCCAGGTCCTCGACACCGCGCTCGGCGGGCTGGCTCTGCCGCTCCTGGAGCTCTCCTCGACGACGGCGGTCAAGGCCGCGGCGGTCAGCGGCGCGGGCCCGGCCGTGCTGAGCGAACTGGCCCTGCGCGAGGAACTCTCCTCCCACCGCCTGGTGAGCATCCCCCTCGCCGGCGTACGCCTCCACCGGGCCCTCCGCGCGGTCTGGCCGACGGGCCACCGCCCGACGGGGCCGGCCCGCGACCTGCTGACTCTCACGCGAAGCCGGGCGTGACGGGATCGGCCGAGGGCGCTCTGCGTGGGGCCTGGCGCGTCCCGTACGGGCGGCGGTAGGTGCCGCGTTCCGGCGGTACGGGCGGCTTCAGGTGCCGCGCACTGGGTTCCTGCGGTACGGGCGGCTACAGGTGCCGCGCACTGGGTTCCTGCGATGCGGGCGGCTACACGTGCCGCGCACTGGGTTCCGGCGGTACGGGCGGCTTCAGGTGCCGCGCACCGCGTTCCGGCGGTACGGGCGGTTGCGGGCACCGCACGTGCCGCCCGCGAAAATGCGTGGCGCGGTCCGCCCGGCGCCCCGCAAGATGCGGCCATGCGCCTCCCCGCCCCGCCCGCCGCTGGTGTCCGTACCGCCTGGGAAGCCCTTCCGGGGGCGGTCAAGGATGTCGTCGCGGAGCTGCTCGGGGCGCCGGTGACGGTGGCGGTCACCCAGACCGGCGGCTTCTCGCCCGGCGTGGCCGCCCGCGTCACCACGGCCGCCGGGCGTCGCGCCTTCGTCAAGGCGGTGAGCGCCGAGACGAACCCGGACAGCCCGGCCATGCACCGCGCCGAGGCCCGCCACGCCGCCGCGCTCCCTGCGGAGGTCCCCGCGCCCCGGCTGCTCGGTTCCTACGACGACGGCACCTGGGTCGCCCTCGTCTTCGAGGACGTCGAGGGTCACCAGCCCCATGTTCCCTGGCGGGACGACGAGTTGACCCGGGTGCTCGACGCGGTCGCCGAGCTGGGCCGGGCGCTCACCCCGTCCCCGGTCGACGCTCCGCCGATCGCGGAGAGCAGCGCGGACGCCTTCGGCGGCTGGCGGCGCATGACCGACGCGGGCGACACCGGCGAGGGCCTCGACGCATGGACGCGGAGCCATCTGCGCGAGCTGGCCGAACTCGCCTCTCCCTGGGCCCGTTTCGCGAGCGGTGACACCCTCGCGCACGGCGATCTGCGCGCGGACAACATCCTGCTCACGGCCGCCGGCCGGGTCGTCTTCGTGGACTGGCCGCACGCCGTGCGGGCCGCGCCCTGGTTCGACCTGCTGGCCATGCTCCCGTGCGTGCGAGCCCAGGGCGGCCCGGATCCACAAGAGCTGTTCGCCGCCCACCCGTTGGGCCGGGCGGCCGACCCGGACGGCGTCACGGCCACGCTGGCCGCCGTGGCGGGCTACTTCGTGCGCCAGTCCCGTCAGCCGGCGCCTCCGGGGCTGCCGACCCTGCGCCCCTTCCAGCGGGCCCAGGGGGACGCGGCCCTGGAGTGGCTCAGGAAGCGGCTTCGACCAGGGCCCGCATGACGCGCGGGTCGTCACCCATCTCGGGGTGCCACTGCACGCCCAACGCCCAGGCGGGGCGGGGGAGTTCGATCGCCTCCACCGTGCCGTCCGTGGTGTGGGCGGAGGCCAGCAGGCCCTCGCCGAGCCGCTCCACCGCCTGGTGGTGGTACGCGGGCACGGTGGTGGTCTCCGGGACGGCCCCCGCGTACCGGGTCCCGGGCACGGGCGTCACATCGTGCTGTCCGAAGACGCCGACGTCCTTCAGGTGGCCGTCGAGGTGCTGCACGAGGGTCCCGCCGAGGGCGACGTTCAGGAGCTGCATGCCGCGGCAGATGCCGAGGAGGGGTGTGCCGGACGCCAGCGCCGCCTCGATCAGGGCGAGTTCCCAGGCGTCCCGCTCCGGAGCCGGCGGGCCGGTGCGCGGGGAGCGCTCGGCGCCGTACCGCGCGGGCTCGACGTCCGGGCCGCCCGCGACGACCAGCCCGTCGACGCGGGCGACGGCCTGAGCGGCATGCGCCGGATCGTCCGGCGGCAGCAGGGCGGCGAGTCCGCCCGCCCGCTGCACGAGCCGCGGATAGCCGGCCGGCAGCAGCGTCGCGTCCAGCTCCCAGACGCCCCAGCGCACCCCGGGCTCCAGATACGTACTCACACCGATCAGCGGCCTGCCCACACTGCACTCCCTGGGATTCAATGGAACACGTTCATACCTTTGCTGGCCGGGCGGGAGGAATCAAGTCCCCGCCCGCGCTCAGGCCAGGAAACCCCGCAGCAACGCCGCCGTCCCCCCGCAGTGTTCGCGCATCATCTCCCGCGCGCCGTCCGCGTCCCCGTCGAGCACCGCCTCGACCAGCGCGATGTGCTGACGCTGCGAATGCTCCAGGTTCCGCACCAGCAGGGGGATGCAGTCGAGCAGGTCGTTGAGGTTCGCGCGTACGGCCGCGTACTGGGCCGTGAGCGAGGGGGAGCCGCACAGCTCGGCGAGGGTGAGGTGCAGGAGGGTGTCCAGTCGCCGGTACTCCGCCAGCGGGGCGTCATGCGTGCGGGCCAGCGCGTCGCGCAGCCGCGCCGCCTGCTGCGCGGACAGCCCGTGCGCCGCGCAGAGACCGGCCGCTCCGACCTCCAGCACCTCACGGAAGCGCAGCACGTCCTCGATGTCGACCGCCGCGACCCGGCGGCGCAGCTCGTCCTCGCCCCGCGCGTCGGTCCGCGGCCGCACGAAGGTGCCGCCGTACCGGCCCCGCCGCGACTCGACGAGCCCCTCGTCCTGGAGCACCTTCAGCACCTCGCGCAGGGTCACCCGGCTGATCCCCAGCCGCTCGGCCAGCTCGCGCTCCGCGGGCAGCCGCTCCCCGCCCGGCACCAGCCCGAGCCGGACGACCTGGAGGATCTGTTCCAGCGCCTCCTCGAAGCCGTTGCCCGCCCGCACCGGCCGCAGCACCGGTGTCAGCCGGTCCACGAGACCGTCCGGGCCACCGTCAGGATCCGTCTGCGACATCTGGCCGTTCCCCCTTCCCAAGCAATGGTTCTCCGCAATACCTTATGGCTCTCGGCTGACCCAAGGAGGCACTTCCCGTGGCAGACCGCACACCCCCGCTCAGCGTCGAGGAGCTCCGTGCCCTCGTAGCGAGCGGAGAGATCGACACGGTAGTCCTGGCCTTCCCCGATATGCAGGGGCGGCTCCAGGGCAAGCGGTTCGCCGCCCGTTTCTTCCTCGACGACGTCCTGGAGCACGGCACGGAGGGGTGCAACTACCTCCTCGCCGTCGACACCGAGATGAACACCGTCGAGGGGTACGACATGTCCTCCTGGGACCGGGGCTACGGCGACTTCGCCATGCGCCCGGATCTCGCCACCCTGCGGCGCGTGCCGTGGAACGAGGGCACCGCCCTGCTCATCGCCGACCTCGTCTGGAACGACGGCTCGCCCGTGGTGGCCGCACCCCGGCAGATCCTGCGCAAGCAGCTCGACCGGCTCGCGGAACTCGGCTACACCGCCCAGGTCGGCACCGAGCTCGAGTTCATCGTCTTCAAGGACACCTACGAGCAGGCCTGGGACGCGCACTACCGGGGCCTGACGCCCGCCAACCAGTACAACATCGACTACTCGGTCCTCGGCACCGGCCGGATCGAGCCCCTGCTGCGCCGGATCCGCAACGAGATGCAGACGGCCGGCCTGACCGTCGAGTCCGCCAAGGGCGAGTGCAACCCGGGCCAGCACGAGATCGCCTTCAAGTACGACGAGGCCCTGGTCACCTGCGACCAGCACACCGTCTACAAGACCGGCGCCAAGGAGATCGCCTCCCAGGAAGGCGTCTCGCTCACCTTCATGGCGAAGTACAACGAGCGCGAGGGCAACTCCTGTCACATCCACCTCTCGCTCGCCGACCAGGACGGCACCAACGCGATGGCGGGTGACGGGCCCGGCGGTATGTCGGAGGTCATGCGGTACTTCCTCGCCGGCCAGCTGGCCGCGCTCCGGGACTTCTCGCTGCTGTACGCCCCGAACATCAACTCGTACAAGCGGTTCCAGCCCGGTTCCTTCGCGCCGACCGCCGTCGCGTGGGGCTACGACAACCGCACCTGTTCCCTGCGCGTCGTCGGCCACGGCCGCTCGATGCGCTTCGAGAACCGGCTGCCCGGCGGAGACGTCAACCCGCACCTGGCCGTCGCCGGCCTCGTCGCGGCCGGCCTGTACGGCATCGAGCAGAAGCTGGAACTGCCCGAGGCCTGCGCGGGCAACGCGTACGCCGCCGAGTACGCGCACGTTCCCACCACCCTGCGCGAGGCCGCCGAGCTCTGGGAGAACAGCCCGATCGCCCGGGCCGCCTTCGGTGACGAGGTCGTCGCGCACTACCGCAACATGGCCCGCGTGGAGCTGGCCGCCTTCGACGCCGCGGTGACCGACTGGGAGCTGCGCCGCTCCTTCGAACGCTTGTGAGGCATTTCTTGTCCGACCAGTCCGCCGACCAGTCCGCTGCCCAGCACGCCGGCCCGTCCGCCGGCCGCGATGCCGGCGAGCACGCGCTCCAGGTTCTCAATCCCGCGACCGAGGAGGTCATCGCCACCGTCCCGGCCGCCACCCCGCGGGACGTCGACGCGGCCGTCGTACGGGCCACGAAGGCCCAGGCCGGCTGGGCCGCGCTCGCGCCGGGCGAGCGGGCCCGGCTGCTGCGCCGCTTCGCGGCGACCGTGGACGCGCACGTCGAGGAACTGGCCCGGCTGGAGGTCCGCGAGGCCGGGCACGTCATCGGCAACGCCCGCTGGGAGGCGGGCAACGTCCGGGACCTGCTGGACTACGCGGCCGGCGGAGTGGAACGGCTGACCGGCCGCCAGATCCCGGTCCCGGGCGGTCTCGACGTCACGATCCTCGAACCGCTCGGCGTGGTCGGCGTCATCGCGCCCTGGAACTTCCCCCTGCCCATCGCGGCCTGGGGCACCGCCCCTGCCCTCGCCGCCGGCAACGCGGTGATCCTCAAGCCGGCCGAGACGACCCCCCTGACAGCGCTGCGCCTGGCCGAACTCGCCCTGGAGGCAGGCCTGCCCGAGCACCTCTTCCAGGTGCTCCCGGGGGCCGGCGCCGTCGCCGGCAACGCGCTGGTCGAACACCCCGGGGTCGCGAAGATCGTGTTCACCGGGTCAACGGCCGTGGGTAAACAGGTGTTGGCCAAGGGCTCGGCCCTGCTCAAGCGCGTCACGCTCGAACTCGGCGGCAAGAGCCCGAACATCATCTTCGCCGACGCCGACATCGAGGCCGCCGCCGCGGCCGCCCCGATGTCCTTCCTCGACAACTCCGGCCAGGACTGCTGCGCCCGCACCCGCATCCTCGTCCAGCGCTCGGTCCACGACCGGTTCCTCGAACTCCTCGCCCCGGCCCTCGAGTCCGTGGTCGTCGGCGACCCCGCCGACGAGCGGACCGGCATGGGCCCGCTGATCTCCCGGGTGCAGCTGGAGCGCGTACGGTCGTACGTCACCGATGACATCGAGGGCATCCGCGGCAAGGCCCCCGAAGGCCCCGGCTTCTGGTTCCCGCCGACCGTGCTCACCGGCGTCGCGCCCGGCGCGCGCGTGGCCGTCGAGGAGGTCTTCGGACCGGTCGCCGTCGTCCTCCCCTTCGAGGACGAGGCCGACGCCGTCCGGCTCGCCAACGCGACCGACTACGGCCTCGCCGGCTCCATCTGGACACGGGACGTCGGCCGGGCGCTGCGCGTCTCCCAGGCCGTCCGCGCCGGGAACCTGTCCGTCAACTCCCACTCCAGCGTCCGCTACTGGACCCCCTTCGGCGGCTTCAAACAGTCGGGGATCGGCCGTGAACTCGGCCCGGACGCGCTTGCCGCCTTCACCGAAACCAAGAACGTCTTCATCAGCACGGAGGGCCCCGCACAGTGACCGAGGACAACATCTGCCGTCGCCTCGTCGGCCGTACCGCCGTCATCACCGGTGCCGGCAGCGGCATCGGCCTCGCCACCGCACGCCGGCTCGCCTCCGAGGGCGCCCACGTCGTCGTCGGCGATGTCGACGAGACCCGCGGCAAGGCGGCCGCCGAAGAAGTCGGCGGGATCTTCGTCAAGGTCGACGTCACCGACCCCGAGGAGGTCGACGCGCTCTTCAGGACCGCGTACGAGACCTACGGATCGGTCGACATCGCCTTCAACAACGCCGGCATCTCGCCGCCCGACGACGACTCCATCCTGGAGACCGGCCTCGAGGCCTGGAAGCGGGTCCAGGAGGTCAACCTCACCTCCGTCTTCCTCTGCTGCAAGGCGGCCATCCCCTACATGCGGCAGCAGGGCAGGGGTTCCATCATCAACACGGCGTCCTTCGTGGCCCGGATGGGCGCGGCGACCTCCCAGATCTCGTACACCGCCTCCAAGGGCGGGGTGCTCGCCATGACGCGCGAGCTGGGCGTGCAGTTCGCCCGCGAGGGGATCCGGGTCAACGCGCTGTGCCCGGGGCCGGTGAACACCCCGCTCCTCCAGGAGCTGTTCGCCAAGGACCCGGAGCGGGCCGCGCGCCGGCTCGTGCACATCCCGGTCGGCCGGTTCGCCGAGGCCGACGAGATCGCGGCCGCGGTCGCCTTCCTGGCCAGTGACGACGCGTCCTTCGTGAACGCCACCGACTTCCTGGTGGACGGCGGAATCTCGGGCGCGTACGTCACGCCCCAGTAGGTCCTGGCGGTCGATCAGGTGTATGCACGTTCCATGCGATTCCGATCAGTCCTCGCGTGGACCACGGTCGCGGCCGCCGCCCTGGCGGCCGCGCCGACAGCTCCGGCCGCCGCGTCTTCGGCCGCGTCTTCGACCGCTTCTTCGGCCGTGTCTTCGAACTGCCCGCGCCTGTCCGGACATTGGTACGGCGACAACCGCGCCCACCTCCAGCAGGTCATCGACGAGCGGGGCAGCTGCGGCGGGCACGGAGGCAGCCGCCCGGTGGCCGCCTTCGACTGGGACAACACGGTCACCAAGAACGACGTCACCGACGCCACCATCTCCTGGGCCCTGCGGCACGACAAGATCCTTCGACCGGCGAGCTGGCAGGACACCAGCAAGTGGCTCACGGACGCGGCGGACACCGCCCTCACCGCGGCCTGCGGCACCGACGTACCGGTGGGAGCGCCCCTGCCGACCGCCACGAACACCCGCTGCACCGACGAGATCTTCGAGATCCGCGAGGACGGGACGACGATGAGCGGCGCCGCCGCCTTCGCCGGTGACTGGAACCACCGGCGCACCGTCCCGCAGTACGCCTGGGTGCCCCAGCTGTTCGCCGGGCACACGGTCGCCGAGCTGACCTCGTACACGAAGAAGGCGCGCGAGGAGGCGCTCGCGGCCCCCGTCGGCTCGACCCGGACCCTCGGCACCCACACCGTCCCCGGGTACGTCCGCTACTACGACCAGCAGCGCGATCTGATCCGCACGCTGCAACGGGCCGGATTCGACGTCTACATCGTCTCGGCGGGCTCCGAACCCGTCACCGAGGTCTGGTCGCGCGGCGTCGGCATCGACGCGGCGCACACGATCGCGATCCGCTCGGTCCTGGACCGGCACGGCCGGATCACCACCTGGAACCAGGGCTGCGGCGACGTACCGGTGAGCCAGGGCGAGGCCATCCCGTACATCGACGGCAAGCGCTGCTGGATCAACCAGGAGATCTACGGCGTCGAGGGCGCCGCGGCCTGGCAGAAGCAGGACCGGCGCCACCGGACGGCGATCGCGGGCGGCGACGCCGACACCGACGTGACCTTCGTCGGCGACGCCACCGGCGCGCACCTCGTCCTCAACCGGAACAAGAGCGAGGTCATGTGCCGGGCGTACGACGACGCCGACGGCCGCTGGGTGATCAACCCGATGTTCATCGAACCGCTCCCGCGGAAGACGGACCCCTACCCGTGCTCGACGACCGCCTACAACGAGCCGGACGGCGGCAAGGGGCCGGTCCGGCGGGCCGACGGTTCGGTGGTGCCCGACCAGCAGGACACCGTCCACTGAGCGCCGCCCGTCGAAGACCGCCCAGCGGACCCCGCCCGTTGAACACCGCTCGCCCGGCCGCGTGTACGGGGCTCGCGGGCACGTCCTAGAGTGCCGGGATGAGCATGACGCCCCCGCCCGGCTGGTACCGCGATCCGTCCTATCCGCTCGTCGAGCGCTGGTGGGACGGCACCGCGTGGACCGAGCACCGGCGTCAGCCGGAGGCGCCCGCACCGGCCGTGGCGCAGCCGCAGCCGGCCGGGAGCGGCTCGCGCCGCGCCAAGGCCGTCACCCTCACCGTGGCCGCGGTCGTCCTGGTCGCCGCGATCGTCACCGGAGCCGTCGTCGTCCTCGGCCAGGGCGACGGCGGGAGCGACGCGGCGGCCAAGGCGGCCTCCGCCACCCCGTCGGCGAGCGGGACCCGGTCGCCCTCGCCCACGGCCTCCGCGTCCGAACCGTCCGCCGACGACCCCTCCGTCGTCGTGGACGAACTCAACGGCATCACCCTGCCCCTGCCCGACGGCTGGACCAGAGCCGACCGGCTCGCCGAGGACGACCTCCTGATGGTCACGCCCGGCACCTACGACTGCCCCGGTGACCCCGGCCTGTGCCGTCACGGCAGGGTCTTCTCCAGCACGGTCACGTCGAACGACGAGAAGTCGCCCAAGGCCCTCGCGCAGAAGGACATCAAGGCCGCCGCGGACAGCGTGTACGACCGTGACGTCCTCGACAACCGCCCTTATCGCGGCATCACGTCCCACGAGGTCGTGAAGTCCGGCTCGGTCGCCGTCGGGGGCCGGGCCGGGTACTTCGTGCGCTGGCGCGTCAGGACCGGGGTCGGGCCCGGCGGTTACGTCGAGTCGCTGGCCTTCCCCGCCAGCACCGGCTCCCAGTCGCTGGTCATGGTGCGCTTCGCCTTCGACGCCGGTGCGGACGGGCCGTCGCTCTCCGACATGGACCGGATCACCAAGGGGATCCGGCCGGTGGACGACGCGGCCACGGGCGGGGGAGTGGGCAGCAGCATCGGCCCCGGCCAGTAGGCACCCGGCGGCCGTTGATCCGGGACGGCCGCTCAGAGGAAGGTCCGGCCCTCCCCGCGGTACGTCGGCACGGTCGCCGTCACGGAGTCGCCCTCCACCAGGTGCAGTTCCTCGAACCGCTCGCACAGTTCGCCCGCCTTGGCGTGCCGGAACCACACCTTGTCGCCGATCAGCAGATCGTCGGCGGGAGCGCCGAGCAGCGGCGTCTGCACCTCGCCGGGACCCTCCTGGGGGTCGTACTTCAGCCCCTCCGGGAGATACGGCACGGGGAGCCGGTCGGGGCCCGCGGCACCCGACGCCGGATAACCGCCGCCGAGCACCGTCACCACTCCGACCCCGGGCCGCCGGACCACCGGCTGGGCGAACAGGGCGGCCGGACGCCCGTCGAACGACGTGTAGTTGTCGAAGAGCCGCGGCACATAGAGCCCCGACCCGGCGGCGATCTCGGTAACCGCGTCCTCGGCCGCCGTGTGCTGCACGCTGCCCGTGCCGCCGCCGTTGACGAACTCCAGGCCGGGCGCGACGGCCCGCACCGCGCCCACCACGTCGGCCCGCCGCTCGGCGAGCTCCTTGCGGGCCGCGGCCTGCATCAGCCGGATGGCACGCGAACGCACGGGCCGGCCGGCGAGGGAGTCGCCCACACCGGCGATGTGCCCCTCGTACGCCATGATCCCGACGAGCCGGAAGCCGGGCCGACGTGTCACCGTGCGGGCCAGCTCGGCGACCTGGGCCGCCGAGTACAGCGGCGAGCGGCGGGCCCCGACCCGGACGCGCCCGCCGAGCAGCCGGAAGGACGTGTCCAACTCCAGGCACACCCGGACGACTTCGGTCCCGCCCTGCCGGGCCGCGTCGATCAGCGCGAGCTGGGCGGGGTCGTCGACCATGACGGTGACCGCGGCCGCGAGCTTGGGGTCGCCGGTCAGCTCGGCGAAGGCCTTGCGGTCGGCCGAGGGATAGGCGAGCAGGACGTCGTCGAAGCCGGAGCGGGCGAGCCAGATCGACTCGGCCAGCGTGAAGGACATGATGCCGGCGAAGCCGTCCCGGCCCAGGACCCGTTCAAGCAGGGCCCGGCAGCGTACGGATTTGCTGGCGACCCGGATCGGCTTCCCCGCGGCCCTGCGCACGAGATCGTCGGCGTTCGCGTCGAAGGCCTCCAGGTCCACGATCGCGACGGGGGCGTCGAGGTGAGCGGTGGCCCGGTCGTAGCGGGCCCGGTCTGCGGCGCGGACGGTCATGGAGGAAGCCTGCCAGACAGGATTACCGCAGGGTAGGGGGACGTTCCGGGCAGATGCCCCGGGCCCGTGGACTGGTTCCCGTCCGGCGCGTGTCAACCCGTAGAGTGACGCGCACGCAGGGAGGAACGCCCTTGCCCGGGCCGGTCACGGCCGGGGTGGCGGCGCGTCGGGACGGGTATGCGTGCCCGTGTCGGCCGGGTTCCTTCCCGCACGTGTGAAGCGACCCGCACGATCTCCGAGGCGGGCCGTTGGCCCGGTACGAGGGAACGGGGGGAGCCATGGGCACGGAAGCGCGCCGCGCCGGCATTCCTCCACGTCCGTCGTCTCCGCCCCGCCCGCCGGTACCCCCGGGTGAGGACTTCACGGCGGACGACACCCAGCCGCCCGGCAACCCGCCGCCCGGCACCCAGCCGAACGACACCCCGGCGCCGCCGGCCGGTCAGCGCTCCTCGCGCGAGCCGTCCGCCCCGCCGCTGCCGGCGTCCCGCCCGGACGTGCCGCGCCGTCCGGGGCTCGCACCGCCGCCGGCGTCCGCCACCGGAAACGCCCCAGCGAGGCCTCCGTACGCTCCATCCACCGCGCCGAGGTCTTCTCAGCGGGCGCCTGAGCAGCGTCCGCCGGCGCCGTCCTCGCGGGGGGCCGCGTCGACTCCGCCCCGACCGGGCACCCCGCCGGCGACGGGCGCCACCGGGAGCCGGCCCCCGGGGGGCGAGGGAGGTCCGGAGACCGGCGGTTTCTTCCGCCGCCCGGCGCCGGCGTCCGCCGCGGGTCCGCGCCGCACCGACGAGCGGCCGAAGCTGCCGCTGCACCCGGACCGCGGCACCACCCCGCCACCGCCACCCGCCTCGGCGCGGTTCCCGGACACGCCGCCCTCGGGCACGGCCCAGCAGACCACGGACGCCGGCCGCCGCGACTTCGGGCGCAACAGCACACCGACACGCCCCTCCGCGCCGCCGCGCCGCACCGACGGACCCGCGGAGTCCTTCGCCAGGCAGGCGCGCCCCGCCGCGCCGCCGCGTCCCACCGGCGTACCCGCCGAGTCCTTCGCCAGGCAGGCGCGCCCCGCCGCGCCCCCGCAACCCACCGGCGTACCCGCGGAGTCCTTCAGCGAGACCACCACGCGGCTGCGCCCGATCCGCGACGAGGAGTCCGGAGCGGGGGCGGCCCCGTCCCCGGAAGTCCCCTCGGCGCGACGTCCGGCCGACGCCGTATCTCCGTCGGGAACCACCACCGAGGGGCGTCCTTTCGTGTCGTTCGGGCAGCCCGAGAACCCCGGGATCTACGACGACACCGCCCGCCCGCCGGGCGGCCGGACCCGCCCGCGGATCGTCGCGGCCACCGTCTGCGTCGTCCTCGGGCTCGGGCTGATCGGCGGTGCGGCGACCGGAAGTTGGCTGACCGGGGACAGTGCGAGCGCCGCGGGCGCGGCCGGTGCCTTCGCGGCGTCGGGAAACCTGTGGCACAGCGTCCCCGTCGACCAGCTCTTCCCGCCCACGGTGAACGGAGAGGGCGCGGGACCCGGTGGCGCCGACCGCACCTGGACGCGGATCGCCGTCGCCTCCGACAGCGGCTGCACGGCCGCCTTCGACCCGCTGCTGCGCAAGGCCCTCGCCCCGGTCGGCTGTCTGCGGCTCCTGCGGGCCACCTACACGGACGCGACCCGCAGCCATGTCACCACCGTCGGGCTGCTGTTCACCAAGGCGGACGCGGCGGCGATGACCTCGCTGAAGACCCGTTTCCAGAAGGACGGCCTGGACCGGCGCACGGACCTGATGCCCCGCGGGTACGCCGCGAAGGGCACCGTCGCCGCCGGCTTCGGCGACGCCCAGCGCGCCTCCTGGACGGTGTCGGTCCTCACCGATGCCCCCGTCGTCGTCTACGCAGTGTCCGGCTTCGCCGACGGCCGGTCCGTCACGACGCCCGAACCCGCCGCGGACGCCGTGAAGTCCGGCGCCACTTCGTCCGTCGCCCAGGCCGGCCTCGGACACGAGGCCCAGGGCCTCGCCGACCGCATCGAGCGGAGCCTGCGCAAGACCGTCACCTCGGCCACGGAGAAGCCGTCATGACCCGCGAACGCCGAGGCACGAACGGTGCGGCCGGTACGTCAAGTGGCGCGTCCGGTACGTCAAGTGAGGCGTCCTGTACGCCAAGTGCCGTGTCCGGTACGTCAAGTGAGGCGTCCACTGCGTCAAGTGGCGTGGCCCGCAAGCCCGTTGGGCACCCGGGCGTGGTCCGCCGGTCGGGGCGGTTCCTCACCCTCCTCCTGGCCGGCTCCCTCGCGCTTCTGCCCGCGACCACCGCGCACGCCGACGGCATACGCGCCCAGCAATGGGCCCTCGACGCGATGCACACCGAGCAGGCCTGGCGCACCACCAAGGGCGCGGGCATCACCGTCGCAGTCCTCGACACCGGCGTCGACGACGAACACCCGGACCTGGCGGGCAACGTCCTGACCGGCAAGGACATGGTCGGCTTCGGGGCAACCCGCGGCGACCGCGCCTGGGCGCGGCACGGGACCGCGATGGCGGGCATCATCGCCGGTCACGGACACGGCGCGGGTGATGCCGACGGCGTGCTGGGCATCGCGCCCGAGGCGAAGATCCTTCCCGTCCGCGTCATCCTCGAAGACGGCGACTCGGCCCGCAGCAAGGCCCGCAACACCCGGGGCAACGCCCTCGCCGAGGGCATCCGCTGGGCCGCCGACCAGGGCGCCGACGTCATCAACCTCTCCCTCGGCGACGACTCCAAGTCCGCCCACCCCGAGCCCACCGAGGACGAAGCGGTCCAGTACGCCCTCAAGAAGGGCGCCGTCGTGGTCGCCTCGGCCGGCAACGGCGGGGAGAAGGGCGACCACATCTCGTACCCGGCCGCGTATCCGGGCGTGATCGCCGCGACCGCCGTCGACCGGTACGGCACCCGCGCCTCGTTCTCCACCCGCCGCTGGTACGCCACCGTCAGCGCCCCCGGCGTCGACGTCGTCATCGCCGACCCGGACGACAAGTACTACCAGGGCTGGGGCACCAGCGCGGCCTCCGCCTTCGTCTCCGGAGCCGTCGCCCTGATCAGGGCCGCCCACCCGGACCTGGCCCCCGCGCAGATCAAGCAACTCCTCGAGGACACGGCCCGCAACGCACCCAGCGGCGGCCGCGACGACTCCCGGGGCTTCGGCTTCATCGACCCCGCAGCGGCCATCGAGGAGGGCGGCCGGCTCAAGCCGCAGGGGCTGCACTCCGCGGCCTACGACCGGCGCTACTTCGGCTCGGGGCCCGACGCGGCCAAGGACGACGACGGCACGTCCGGCTGGATCGGCCCGGTCGCCGGGGGCCTCGGAGTGGTGCTGCTGGCCGCGGCGATCGCCCTGTGGCGCGGCCGCGCGGGATCACGCCGCTACAGCCTCTGACCTCCGGCGCGCCGCGCGCCGGCCGTAACGGGCGCAGGTGGCGCTCCAGTACGGGCGCACGCGGCGCTCCTGTACGGGCGTACGCCTTAGTCGCCCGAAGTCGAGAACGCCGAAACCGCCGCCTCGGCCGCCGACTCCACCAGCGAAATCCCCTTCGCCTTGGTCGTGTTGCCGTGGGACAGCGCCGCCACCAGGTAGTCGTGGCCGTCGACGGTGACGCGCCCGATGCTGTTGATGTCCCACAGCCCGGTCGAACTCCGTGCCAGCCAGCCGTTCTTCAGGGCCCAGCCGGTGCCGGAGTCCGTGGCCGCCGCCGAGACACCCCAGTGCTGGTCCTCGACTATCCGGCTCATCAGCCCCTGCAGATACGTCCGCGAGGCCGCGCTCAGCTTCGAGTCGTCCCCGAACACCTGCCGCAGCAGGGTGAGCTGATCGGCCGCCGTGGTCTGCGTCAGCCCCCACAGCGCGCCGTCCCCGCCGGCCGTGCCGGTCAGCCCGAAGCGCTTGTTCGCGGCGTCGAGACCGTCCGCCTCGCCGATCGCGGTCCACAGCGCCGTCGCGGAGTCGTTGTCGCTGTTCTCGATCATCGCGGTGGCGTACGACCGTTCCTGTGCCGTGAGGTGCCGGTCCGCGTCCTGCGCCTGGAGCAGCAGCGTCGCCAGGATGTCGACCTTGACGATGCTCGCCGTGTCGAAGGTGCCCTCGCCGTACCCGGCGCTCTCGCCGGAGTCCGGATCGAACACCGACACGGCCACGTCGGCGCCGTCCTCCACGGTCACCGACGCCATCGCCCCGGCCAGCAGCGCGTCCCGGTCCACGGTCGGTCTCACCACAGGTTCCACCGAGCTCTCCTCGCTCGCCGAGGCCGACGTGGAAGGCGACGCCGACGACGATACGGGGCCGTCGTCGGCGTGCGCCTGTGCCTTCACATACGCGGTCCCCGCCGCCGTACCGCCCACGATCACGGCGGAGGCCACGGCCGTGTAGAGGAGCGGCCGGAGCCGGGACGAACGGGCACGGGCGCGGCGGCGGTGGGTTCTGTCGGACTCCATGCACGTGATGCTGGGTGCCGGGCCTGTGCGCGCCGTTAGACGAATGTTAGAGCTGTGTCAGGGAAAGCTGAGAAACCCGTGAGCGGCGTGAACGCCAGGTTTCCGGGCCCGCAGAAGCACAGCAGCATCCCCCCGATAGGGTCGGTGACCGTGGCGAACAAGAACATTCCCGACTCCGGCTTCCCCGACGACGACGGTTCCGCCGATCCCCGGCTCAGCGCGGCGCTCGCGGCCTGGGCCGAGGACCGCACCGCGGTGTCCCCGGTCCTGGAGGCGCTCAAGGGGGCCCGGCTGCTGGTCCCCGTGGTGGCCGTCCTCGGCGAGGCCGAGGTGGACGAGCGGGGGCTGCGCCACGAGAAGACCAGCGACATGGCGGTCCCGACCCTGAAGGCCGGCGGCCGTACCGCCCTGCCCGCCTTCACGTCCACCCAGTCGCTCGCCCGCTGGGACCCCGAGGCCCGCCCGGTCGCCGTACCGCTGCACCAGGCCCTGCAGGCCGCCGCGCACGAGAAGGCGGACA
This sequence comes from Streptomyces sp. NPDC058274, assembly GCF_042881375.1. Taxonomy (NCBI): domain Bacteria; kingdom Bacillati; phylum Actinomycetota; class Actinomycetes; order Kitasatosporales; family Streptomycetaceae; genus Streptomyces; species Streptomyces sp. NPDC058274. The sequence continues at coordinate 125,547 of NZ_JBHVXW010000011.1, read as the reverse complement.
CGCTCGTGCTGGACCTGGCGGGACCGGTGCCCTACGAGCTGACCGGACCCGCGCTGCTCGCCCTCGCCGAGGGGCGGACGAGCACGGATCCGCTGAGCGACCCGGCCGTCACGGCGGCCGTCCGCGCGGCCGTCGCCGCCGAGCCCGCCGTCCTGAGCGCCCACCTCGGCCCCGGCCGGGCGGACGGCACCCTGGCCCTCGTACTGAGCCCGGCCGCCACCCCCGCGGAGACGGCCCGGGCGGTCGCCGAGCGGCTGGCCGCCGACGAAACACTGAGGGCCCGCCTGGTGCGCGGCCTCGACCTGGCACTGCTGCCGGCCGAGGCGACGCCTCCCGGCGAGCCCCTGTACGTACGAGACGTGTGAATCAGCTACGTACGAGAGGTGTGCATCAGCCGTAGACCGGACCCGTGTACTTCTCGCCGGGGCCCTGACCCGGCTCGTCCGGGACGATCGAGGCCTCGCGGAACGCCAGCTGCAGCGACTTCAGACCGTCGCGCAGCGGTGCCGCGTGGAAGGAGCTGATCTCGGTGGCGCTGGCGTCGAGCAGCCCGGCGAGCGCGTGCACCAGCTTGCGCGCCTCGTCCAGGTCCTTGTGCTCCTCGCCCTCCTCCGTCAGACCGAGCTTCACCGCGGCGGCGCTCATCAGGTTGACGGCGACCGTCACGATCACCTCGACCGCGGGGACCTCGGCGATGTCGCGGGTCATGGTGTCGAAGTCGGGGTTCTGGGGAGGGGTGTCACTCATGGCTGCCACGATAGGTCCCACGCGCGCGTGGGACCTACTCGGCCCCGGCCGGGCCCGCCCGGCGGCCCTGGCCCGCCTCGGTTAGGCCTTCCCGGCCCGAGCTGCTAACCTTGTGTTACGACCGGTCGGACACGCCATGAGCTGTGCGGTGTGCCCGGCCCACAAGTGGAGGCTCCGATCTCCCACCTGACTGTCCTCCGGGACGGCGGGTCACCCCGGTCAGGCGGCCACCATCGTTCCGTACGGACGATGGAGTCGCCCGAAAGTGCGCCCCGCGGTTGACCGCGGCGGTGCTCCGGTAGTCCTTGGAGCCCCGCCTGTGTCCCGTCCGGGGCATTTTTCATGTCCCCAGACGGTTGGTCCCACTGTCATCAGAGACATACGCGGCCGTCCGCCAGACTGCCGTGTGGTGCTACCGAGGAGGATCCATCAGCACCGAGCCCCGCATCAACGACCGGATTCGCGTCCCCGAAGTGCGACTTGTCGGTCCCAGCGGCGAGCAGGTCGGGATTGTCCCGCTTGCCAAGGCCCTGGAGCTTGCTCAGGAGTACGACCTCGACCTGGTCGAGGTGGCCGCGAGCGCGCGTCCGCCGGTCTGCAAGCTCATGGACTACGGGAAGTTCAAGTACGAGTCGGCCATGAAGGCCCGTGAGGCGCGCAAGAACCAGGCGCACACGGTCATCAAGGAAATGAAGCTCCGGCCGAAGATCGACCCGCACGACTACGACACCAAAAAGGGTCACGTCGTGCGGTTCCTCAAGCAGGGCGACAAGGTCAAGATCACGATCATGTTCCGTGGTCGCGAGCAGTCCAGGCCGGAGCTCGGCTACCGACTGCTGCAGCGTCTCGCCACGGACGTCGAGGACCTCGGGTTCATCGAGTCGAACCCGAAGCAGGACGGCCGGAACATGATCATGGTTCTCGGTCCGCACAAGAAGAAGACCGAGGCCATGGCCGAGGCTCGTGAGGCCCAGGCGGCCCGCAAGGCCGAAGCGAAGGCCAACCCCGGCAAGTCGCAGAACGCCCATGAGAGCGACATCGACGGCGAGGACATTGCCGACGACGTCGAGACCGTCGAGGCGCCGGCCGAGGCTTCCGCCGAGGCCTGATCCCAGGGTGAGGGCCCCGGGATGCCCAGGACGCGAGTCCAGGGAGTCCCGGGACACCAGTCCAGGGATGTCAACCGATACGTATGACGTTCCACCGTGCCCGGTTTCACGACCGGGCACCGGAACGCCACTGACGAGGAGAGAACGGCGCTATGCCGAAGAACAAGTCGCACAGCGGTGCCAGCAAGCGCTTCAAGATCACCGGCTCCGGCAAGGTGCTCCGTGAGCGCGCCGGCAAGCGCCACCTGCTCGAGCACAAGTCGTCCCGCCTGACGCGCCGCCTCACCGGCAACGCCGAGATGGCCCCGGGCGACGCCAAGAAGATCAAGAAGCTTCTCGGCAAGTGACGTCGGGCGCGCCCTCGCGCCCGACCTCTGACCGGGACCCAATCGATTTCGGGTCGTGTGAGTCCCACCACGGCCCCGCTACAAGGAGTTAACAAGTGGCACGCGTCAAGCGGGCAGTCAACGCCCACAAGAAGCGCCGGGCGATCCTCGAGGCGGCCTCCGGCTACCGCGGTCAGCGTTCGCGCCTGTACCGCAAGGCCAAGGAGCAGGTCACCCACTCCCTGGTCTACAACTACAACGACCGCAAGAAGCGCAAGGGCGACTTCCGTCGGCTGTGGATCCAGCGCATCAACGCCGCTGCCCGCGCCAACGGCATCACCTACAACCGCTTCATCCAGGGTCTGAACGCGGCGAACATCGAGGTCGACCGCAAGATCCTCGCGGAGCTGGCCGTCAACGACGCCAACGCGTTCGCCGCGCTCGTCGAGGTCGCCCAGAAGGCGCTGCCCTCGGACGTCAACGCGCCGAAGGCCGCGTGACGCTCGCGCTGGCTTGAGCCGGATGTGACATGGACCCGCAGGCCCTGACGGCCTGCGGGTCCAGTGCGTTCGCCCGGTTCCGCGCCCGCGCCCGGCCGGGCGTTCGGCCCCTGGCCGGGCGGGCGCCTCTTCCCGCGCGTGACGGACCACCGCCCCCACTGCACTCCCGAAGGTGACCCCATGCCCTCAGCCGCCCCCGAGCTGATCTCCCCCCGCTCGCCCCGCGTGTCCGCCGCGCGGCGGCTCGCCCGGCGGAACTTCCGGGGCAAGGAGCGGCTGTTCCTCACCGAGGGGCCGCAGGCCGTACGGGAGGCTGCCGCGCACCGGGGAACCGGCGACGCCACCCTCGTCGAGCTCTTCGCAACGGTGGAGGCCGCCGAGCGGTACGCCGACATCGTGGGCGAGGCCCGGGACGCGGGCGCGCGCGTGCACCTCGCGGCCGAGGACGTGATCGCCGACATCTCCACGACCGTGACCCCGCAGGGCCTGGTCGGGGTCTGCCGGTTCCTGGACACCCCGTTCGAGGAGATCCTCGCGGCACGGCCCAAGCTGGTCGCCGTACTCGCGCATGTCCGGGACCCCGGGAACGCGGGAACCGTGCTGCGGTGTGCGGACGCGGCCGGCGCCGACGCCGTCGTCCTGACCGACGCCTCCGTCGACCTCTACAACCCCAAGGCCGTACGGGCGTCCGTCGGCTCGCTGTTCCACCTGCCCGTGGCCGTGGGCGTGCCCGTCGAACTGGCCGTACAGGGCCTCAAGGACGCCGGGGTGCGGATCCTCGCCGCCGACGGAGCGGGGGAGGACGACCTCGACGACGAGCTCGACCAGGGGACCATGGGCGGCCCCACCGCCTGGGTGTTCGGGAACGAGGCCTGGGGGCTCCCGGAGGAGACCCGTGCGCTGGCCGACGCCGTCGTGCGCGTCCCGATCCACGGAAGGGCCGAGAGTCTGAACCTGGCGACGGCCGCAGCCGTATGTCTCTATGCGTCCGCCCGTGCACAGCGCGCCTCCGGAGGGTGCCGCTCCGTCACCGAGAGCTAGTAGGGTGACGGGCTCGGGGGCCCACTGCGCCAGACGAGAGGTGGGGTACGGGGATGGGTGTCGGCACGAGGAGAGCACTCGGCGCACGGGAGGTACGCGGCACGCCCGCGGCCCGGCACGGTGAACTCGCGACACTCGGAGCCGAGCCGGCCATCGACCCGGACGACCTGCCCGACGGACTCGTCGTCGCCGACGAGCGCGGCCGCGTGGTCTGCTTCAACGCCGCGGCCGCCCGGATCACGGCCGTGCCCGCCGCCGACGCCCTCGGGCGTCAGCTGGAGTGGGCCCTGCCCCTGGAAGACCTCGAAGGCCGCCGCTGGTGGCAGCTGACCGACCCGTACGGCGGGCTCGCGATCCGGGTCGGCCAGCCCGAGCGGAATCTGCTGCTCCCCGGGGGGCGGGAGGTGCTCGTCTCCGCGCGGTACGTCCGCGTCCGCCCCACCGGCCCGATCCGCCGCGTCGTCGTCTCGCTGCGCGACACCGAGGCCCGCCGGCGCACCGAGCGCAGCCACGCCGAGCTGATCGCCATCGTCGCCCACGAACTGCGCTCCCCGCTCACCTCCGTCAAGGGCTTCACGGCGACCCTGCTCGCCAAGTGGGAGCGGTTCACCGACGACCAGAAGAAGCTGATGCTGGAGACGGTCGACGCGGACGCCGACCGCGTCACGCGGCTGATCGCCGAGCTCCTCGACATCTCGCGCATCGACTCCGGGCGCCTGGAAGTGCGCCGCCAGCCCGTCGACATCGGCGCCGCCGTCGGGCGCCACATCCAGGCGTACGTCGCCGCGGGCCAGCCGGCCGACCGCTTCCTGCTCCGTATCGAGCAGCCACTGCCCGCGCTGTGGGCCGACCCCGACAAGGTCGACCAGGTGCTCAGCAACCTCCTCGAAAATGCCGTGCGCCACGGCGAGGGAACGGTCACCATTGACGTCACGCCCTCGGCGTCCCCGCGCGAAGGGGAGGACGCCTGCACGTCGGTCACCGTGAGCGACGAGGGCACCGGCATCCCGGAGGAGTCCATGAACCGCGTCTTCACCCGCTTCTGGCGGGGCAGCAAGCGCGGCGGCACCGGGCTCGGGCTCTACATCGTCAAGGGCATCGTCGAGGCCCACGGCGGCGGCATCACGGTCGGCCGCGCCCCCGGCGGCGGCGCCGAGTTCCGATTTACGTTGCCCGTGGGCACCCCGGCGTACCTGCTGTAACGCCGAAGAGGCCCCACGGGCGCACACCACAGGAGCCACCCCTCGGACTGCGCGTCCGAGGCGGGCCCGCACCCCGTTAGACTCGGCCTTTGGCACCTTTGCGTCCCCGTTTCAGGGACGACACGTCCCCCGAGTCGGGACGGGGACCCTCAGCCAGCCAACCGGAAGCACGGGAAGAGATGTCGGCACCGAATAAGTCGTACGACCCTGTAGAGGTCGAGGCCTTGAAACCGGAAGAGATCGAGCGCATGCGGGACGAGGCGCTCGCCGCCTTCGCGGCCGCCGGTGACCTCGACGCGCTCCAGGAGGCCAAGGTCGCCCACACCGGCGGCACCTCGCCGCTGGCCCTCGCCAACCGCGAGATCGGCGCCCTGCCCCCGCACGCCAAGGCAGCCGCCGGCAAGCTGGTCGGCCAGGCCCGCGGCGCCGTGAACAAGGCCCTCGCCGCCCGCCAGGGTGAGCTGGAGGCCGAGCGCGACGCGCGCGTGCTGGTCGAGGAGGCGGTGGACGTCACGCTGCCGTACGACCGCGTGCCGGCCGGCGCCCGGCACCCGCTGACCACGTTCATGGAGCGGGTCGCGGACGTCTTCGTGTCCATGGGGTACGAGATCGCCGAGGGCCCCGAGGCCGAGGCGGAGTGGTTCAACTTCGACGCCCTCAACTTCACCCCGGACCACCCGGCCCGGCAGATGCAGGACACCTTCTTCGTCCAGGGCCCGAAGGGCACCGAGGGCGACGAGTCCGGTGTCGTGCTGCGCACCCACACCTCACCGGTGCAGGCCCGCGCCATGCTCGACCGCGAGCCCCCGGTCTACATCGTCTGTCCGGGCCGTGTGTACCGCACGGACGAGCTGGACGCCACGCACACCCCGGTCTTCCACCAGATCGAGCTGCTGGCCGTCGACGAGGGCCTCACCATGGCCGACCTCAAGGGCACCCTGGACCACATGGTCCAGTCGCTCTTCGGTGCGGAGATGAAGACCCGGCTGCGCCCGAACTACTTCCCCTTCACCGAGCCGTCCGCCGAGATGGACATGCTCTGCTACGTCTGCAAGGGCGAGTCCGTCGGCAACCCCGACCGCCCCTGCCGTACCTGCTCCTCCGAGGGCTGGATCGAGCTCGGCGGCTGCGGCATGGTCAACCCGCGGGTGCTCACGGCCTGCGGCGTGGACCCCGAGAAGTACAGCGGATTCGCCTTCGGGTTCGGCATCGAGCGGATGCTGATGTTCCGCCACAACGTCGAAGACATGCGAGACATGGTCGAGGGTGACGTCCGGTTCACCCGGCCGTTCGGGATGGAGATCTGATGCGGGTCCCGCTTTCTTGGCTGCGGGAGTACGTCGACCTGCCGGCGACGGAGACCGGGCGTGACGTCCAGGAGCAGCTCATCTCGGTCGGCCTCGAGGTCGAGACCGTAGAGCAGCTCGGCGACGGCCTCAAGGGCCCGCTCGTGGTGGGCAAGGTCCTCACCATCGAGGAGCTGGAGGGCTTCAAGAAGCCGATCCGCTTCTGCACCGTCGACGTCGGCCAGGCCAACGGCACCGGTGAGCCCCAGGAGATCGTCTGCGGCGCCCGCAACTTCGCGGTCGGCGACAAGGTCGTCGTGGTCCTGCCCGGCGCGGTCCTGCCCGGCGGCTTCGCGATCGCCGCGCGCAAGACGTACGGCAAGACCTCGCACGGCATGATCTGCTCCGCCGACGAGCTGGGCATGGGCGACGACGGTACGCACGGCATCATCGTGCTGCCGCCGGAGCACGAGGTCGGCAGCGACGCCATCGAGCTGCTCGAACTCGTCGACGAGGTCCTCGACATCGCCGTCACGCCCGACCGCGGCTACGCCCTGTCGATCCGCGGTGTGGCCCGTGAGACCGCCATCGCCTACGGTCTGCCGCTGCGCGACCCGGCGCTGCTCGACGTACCGGCCCCGAACGCGTTCGGCTACCCGGTCCAGGTCTCCGAGCCGCACGGCTGCGACCGCTTCACCGCCCGCACGGTGACCGGCCTCGACCCCGAGGCGCACTCCCCGATCTGGCTGCGGCGCCGCCTCCAGAAGGCGGGCATGCGCCCGATCTCGCTGGCCGTCGACATCACCAACTACGTGATGCTGGAGCTGGGCCAGCCCCTGCACGCCTACGACCGCTCCCGTGTCCAGGGCACGATCGGCGTGCGCCGGGCCGAGCAGGGCGAGAAGCTCACCACCCTCGACGGCGTCGCGCGCACGCTGGACGCCGAGGACCTGGTGATCACCGACGACCGCGGAGCCATCGGCCTCGCGGGCGTGATGGGCGGCGCCAACACCGAGATCGACGACACCGAGGGCACCACCACCGAGGTCGTCATCGAGGCCGCCCACTTCGACGCGCTCTCCATCGCGCGTACGGCCCGCCGGCACAAGCTGGCCTCCGAGGCGTCCAAGCGCTTCGAGCGCGGTGTCGACCCGCAGGCCGCGTCCGCCGCGGCCCAGCGCACGGTCGACCTGCTGGTCCTCCTCGCCGGTGGCACGGCGGAGGCGGGTGTCACCGAGGTGATCGCCCCCTCGGCACCGCACACCATCACCATCCCGGCCGACCACCCGGACAAGGTGGCAGGCGTCGAGTACGGCCGCGAGACCGTCGTACGCCGTCTCCAGCAGGTCGGCTGCGACGTGTACGGGCAGGACGAGCTGATCGTCACCGTCCCGTCCTGGCGGCCCGACCTGACCGACCCGAACGACCTGGCCGAAGAGGTCATCCGTCTTGAGGGCTACGAGAACCTGCCCTCCACGCTGCCCAAGCCCCCCGCGGGCCGGGGCCTGACCGACCGGCAGCGGCTGCACCGCAGGATCGGCCGCGCGCTGGCCGGTGCCGGATACGTCGAGGCGCCGAACTACCCGTTCATCGGCGAGCCCGTCTTCGACCAGCTGGGCCTTGCCGCCGACGACCCGAAGCGCAGGGTCGTCAAGCTGGTCAACCCGCTCTCCGACGAGGAGCCCGCGCTCCGCACGACGCTGCTGCCGGGCCTGCTCGGCGCGCTGCGCCGCAACGACGGGCGCGGCAGCCACGACCTGGCGCTCTTCGAGACCGGGCTGGTCTTCCACCCGCGCGAGGAGCTGAAGGTCGCCGTACGGCTCCCCGTCGACCGGCGCCCGACCGAGGCGGAGGTCGCCTCCCTCACCGAGGCCCTCCCCGTCCAGCCCCGGCACGCCGCCGTCGTCCTCGCGGGCGCCCGCGAGCAGGCCGGCTGGTGGGGCAAGGGCCGGCCCGCGGACTGGGCCGACGCCATCGAGGCCGCGCGCGCCCTGGCCCGCGAGGCGGGGACCGAACTCCTCGTCCGCGGCGGCCAGTACGGGCCGTGGCACCCGGGTCGCTGCGCCGAACTGGCCGTCGTCGTCGACGGTGCGGAGCAGGTCATCGGGTACGCCGGTGAGCTGCACCCCGGTGTCCTGAAGACCCTGGGTCTGCCCGCGCGGACCTGCGCGATGGAGCTGGACCTGGACGCGCTGGAGCAGGCGAGTGCCGGCGTCCCCAAGGGCCCGCACATCTCGACCTTCCCGGTCGCCACCCAGGACGTCGCGCTGGTCGTCGACAAGTCCGTGCCGCACGCGGACGTCGAGGCGGCGCTGCGTGCCGGCGCGGGTGAACTCCTGGAGTCCATCCGGCTGTTCGACGTCTACGAGAGCGAGCAGCTCGGCGAGGGCAGCAAGTCGCTGGCCTACGCGCTGCGCTTCCGCGCTCTTGACCGCACCCTGACCGTCGACGAGGCCTCCGCGGCCCGCGACGCGGCCGTCGCGCTGGCGGCCGAGCGCACCGGAGCGGTGTTGCGCGGGGCGTAGCGCACCCGCGGAAACCCAGGTGAGGGGCCCCTTCGGAGACCGAAGGGGCCCCTCACTCGTTCGGGTGACAAGTCCGGGCGATCTGGCCCGTTCGGGGCATGCGGTCGACAGAATCGGACCGGCCCAGGGGGTACGAGACGGTGCTCCGGGCGGCAGTTCTGCGAAGTCAGGGCCTAATGGGGGGCCATCGGCATGATCCGTATCAAGGCTGGGGTTCCCTGCAGGGCGTGGCCCCGAGCACATCCCCGCGGGAGGATCGGGGCCGTCGTGGCCCGGGGGATCCCCCGCGGCCGACGCAAGGACCCCCGGCGTTTCCGGCGGGCGCTCGCGACAGGGCTGCCCGCCGTCTGGGGCGCGACCGCTGTCACGTACAAGATGGCCTGTCCGCTCGCGCAGCAGAACGGGCTCGGTGCCCGGATCGTCACCAGCGCCGTCTTCTTCGCGGTGGGGTCAGGGCTGCTGCTCCACGTCAGAAGGACGCTGGCGCGCGAGCTGCGGCAGATGCGCAAGGTCGCGGGCGCCGCCCAGAACGTGCTGCTGCGGCCGCTGCCGCCGCGGATCGACGGGCTGAACATCGCCGCCGCGCAGCTCTCCGCCGAACGGGGCGCCCTGGTCGGCGGAGATCTGTACGAGGTGATCGCCACCGAACACGGCGTGCGGGTCGTGATGGGGGATGTCCGTGGCCACGGCCTCGGTGCCCTCGGGACCGTCGCCGCCGTCCTCGGCAGCTTTCGCGAGGCCGCGCATGACGAGCCCGAACTCGGCTGTGTTCTCAGGAGACTTGAGCGTGCGCTGGGCCGGCATCTGCGCGAGCGGGCCCGGGCCGAGCATCCCTCGGCGGGACTGAACCCGGACAGCGCCGTCGCCGAGGAGTTCGTCACCGTACTGCTGCTGGAGATCGGCCGGGACGGTGCGGTGCGCGCTCTCAACTGCGGGCATCCGTGGCCGTATCTGCTCAGCGGCTCCCGGGTCGAACCGCTCTCCCGCGCCGAACCCCTCCCTCCGCTCGGCCCCTTCCCGCTGCCGGCCGAGCTGCGCACCACCAGCGGGGGCCGTCTGCTGCCCGGCGAGGCGCTGTTCCTGTACACGGACGGTGCCGAGGACGCACGGGACGGCCGTGGCCGGTTCTTTCCGCTGCCCGCGGCGCTGACCGAGGCCCTCCGTGAGCATCCGGTGGTCCTGCCCCAGGCCGTTCTGAGGTCCGTCTTCGCCGCGCTGCTGCGCCACACCCGGGGCGCGCCCGCGGACGACATCGCCTTGCTCGTGCTGCGCAACGACCGCAGGACACCCGTCCCTTCGGCCGCGCGGGACAGTGGCCCGTGCGGTTCCGTCGCGGGGGGGGGGGGGGGGGGGGGGGCCGGGCCGCCCCCCCCCCCCCCCCGGGTGTGTACCGCGGGGACCGCCGCGCCCGCGGGGACGGCGGCGACGGCGGGGGCCGGCGCGCCCGCCGGG
>NZ_JBHVXW010000011.1:0-115351 GCF_042881375.1 Streptomyces sp. NPDC058274 | reverse complement strand
CGGTGGCGGCCGGCCGCCTCGGACCCGCAGCCGACGAACCGCGTGTAGTCTCCGGCGTCTCCGGCGTCTCCGGCGTCTCCGGCGTCTCCGGCGTCTCCGGCGTCTCCGGCGTCTCCGCGAAGCGCGGACGCGCCGTCCGCCCCGCCACGGAGTGTCGGGCAGGCAGCTGGGCGGACGGCGCGGAAACGGGCCGCCGCACTGTACGAGGGGGAGCCGGCGGCCCGGCCGGCCTCTTGCGAGGCATTTCAGTCAACCGGCCCGAAACGCTCCGCAACAGCGCGCGTACTGCCCGGATTCGAGCATTCCCTTCACACCCCGTGTGAAGGCGGACGCACTACGCTGGCGGCACCGAGCCACCGGAGGGCCTTCATGCAGCCCAACACCTTGCTCGACGCGATTCTCGACGAGGCCGGCATCTCCCACGCGGGACTCGCCGCGCACGTCAACCAGGCGGGGCGGGCGCGTGGCCTCGCGCTCAGATACGAACACACCGCCGTGGCGCGGTGGTTGAAGGGGCAGCGCCCCCGCGGCCAGGTGCCCGACCTGATCTGCGAAGTGCTCGCGGGACGCCTCCACCGGCCGGTCACGCTCGACGACATCGGCCTCGGCGTCCCCGGCGAGCCGTCCGCCCCGCACGGCACGACGCTCTCCGGCTTCGTCGAACGGGCCACCGCGCTGTGGCGCTCCGACGAACAGCAGCGCCCGCACATCCTCGGCGCTCCGGCCGTCACCGGCACACCGGCCGTGATGCCGGTGTGGGAGTGGGAGAACCCGCCCGAGGACGTCGACGTCTCGCGCGGCGGACGGCACCACGTCAGCATGGCCGACATCGACATGCTGCGCGCCGCCCGCGCCCACTACGAGCAGATGTACCGCAAGGCCGGCGGCATCGCGACCCGCACCCGCATCGTCGGCTTCCTCAACTCCGAGACCGCGCCCCTGCTGCGGGGCGGCTACACCGACGCCACCGGACGCCAACTCCACCGCGCCACCGGCGGGCTGGTCGCCATCGCGGGTATCTGCGCCTACGACTCCGACGCGCACGGGCTCGCGCAGCGCTACTTCCACCAGGCGCTGCGTCTGGCAAAGGCCAGTGGCGACCGGGGACTTGGCGCGTACGTCATAGCGCTCCTGGTCAATCAGTCGCTGTTCATGCGCGAGTACCGGCAGGCCGTCGCGTTCGCGGAGGCCGCGCTGCGCGCCGCGGGGCGGCACATCACTCCGGCGCTCGCCTCCGACCTCTACGCGATGCAGGCCAAGGCGTACGCGCACCTCGGTGACGGCAGCAGCGCCCTGTCCTGCATCCGGCGTGCCGAGCAGGCCGCCGAGCGCATCCGGCGCGGTTACGAGCCCGATGAGACCGGCTATGTCCAGCCGGGCCTCGTCAACGTACAGGTGGCGGAGGCGCTGCTCAGTCTCGGGGACCTGGTGGCCGCGGCCGAGCATGCGGCGGCCGCCGTGGACACTCCGGCGCACGACCGGGGGCGGGTGCACCGGCTCGCCATGCTCAGCCAGATCGAACTGCGTCAGGGCAACGCCGACAAGGCGGTGGCGACCGCGGTCCAAATGGCCGAGCAGGCGCGGGGGATGGAGTCCCAGCGACTGCGCGACAGACTGCGGGCGGTACGCGAACACCTGGTGGCCAGCGGCTGCGCAGGCACGTCGGCGGCGGCCGAACTGATCGACGGGGCACTGCGCGTACCGCTGTAGGCAGACGGTCGACGGGGCCCCGCGCGTGCGGGCTGCCGGCATCTGCGGGGCACCCGCAGGGAGACCCGTCCAACGGGCCCGGGAGACACGCCTCTTCCGGCCCCGGGACGGACCGACCCGGTCTCCGCCCGGCCACTGTGCCCCCGCTTGCCCGGAACACCGCGCCTGCCGCTGCGCTGTGAGCGGACTGCCGTGAGCTGCTGTCTGGACGCTCCTGCTGCGATATTGCCATCTACTCGGCGGAAGGTGGCAGAACCGTGCAGTGGACGAAACAGAACGAACAAACTGTCTATGAAAACCGCTGGTTCAGCGTCAATCTCGCGGATGTCGAGCTGCCGGACGGCCGGCACCTCGATCACTTCTTGATACGGCTGCGGCCCGTCGCCGTGGCCACTGTGGTGAATGAGGCCAACGAGGTGCTGCTCCTGTGGCGGCACCGCTTCATCACCGACAGCTGGGGATGGGAGCTCGCGGCGGGCGTCGTCGAGGACGGCGAGGACATCGCCGTCGCGGCGGCCCGCGAACTCGAGGAGGAGACCGGCTGGCGACCGGGCCCGCTGCGTCATCTGATGAGCGTCGAGCCCTGCAACGGGCTCACCGACGCCAGGCACCACATCTACTGGGCCGACGAAGGCACGTACATCGGACACCCCGTGGACGACTTCGAGTCGGACCGGCGGGAATGGGTTCCCCTGAAACTCGTTCCCGACATGGTCGCCCGCGGTGAGGTCCCGGCCGCCAACATGGCGGCCGCGCTGCTCCTCCTGCACCACTTGAGGCTCGGGCAGGACGCTGTGCCCTGATCCCTGCCGTGTCCTGGCCCTAGGGCCTGTCTGACAATTCCCGTCTGCCGCGCGACGCCATGCACGCTCCCCCACTGCCTTAAGGGCGTGGGAGGTGCCCCCACTCGGCGCACCGGGCGCAGAGCCAAGTACGACCAGTACGAGGCTCTACGCCCGGCACACCGAGAGCACGCACCTGACGCCGCGCGGCCGCCCTTCGGGCGACGACGGGAATTGTCAGACAGGCCCTAGTGGCCGAGAGCCTGCCAGACCGCGACGGCCAGTGCGCCCACGGCCGCGATGGCCGCGACCGCGGGCAGCGGCCAGCGGGTGTGCTCCATGGCGACGATCCGTGCGCTCAGGTCGTCGACCTCCTTGGCGGTCTGTTCGGCGCGGTGACTGAGCAGCGCCAGTCCTCCCTCGACGCGGGCATGGGCCACATCGAGGCGGCGGCGTAACTCTGCGAGTTCCCCCTGGACCACGGGATGCTCGGGGTCGGCGGTCACGTGTCCGCTCCTTTCCGTAGTCGTCACATCCCTTACTGCGCACGGAAAGTCAACTCGCCTGGTGGGCGCGTGGGGAGCGTGTGCGAGGGGCATATGCGGGCCCGGCGCGCACACGGTGTGTGAATGGCGCGGGCCCGGCCCTCGAAAGAGTGCCGGGCCCGCGCAAGCCCAGGTTTCACGCTGGGTAATCGGTAACTGCCGTGCGATCAGTAGCTGTAGAAGCCCGAGCCGGACTTCCGGCCGAGGCGGCCCGCGTCGACCATGCGCTGGAGCAGCGGGGGAGCGGCGTACAGCGGCTCCTTGTACTCCTCGTACATCGAGTACGCGACCGAGGCCACGGTGTCCAGGCCGATCAGGTCGGACAGCTTGAGCGGGCCCATCGGGTGCGCGCAGCCCAGCTCCATGCCGTTGTCGATGTCCTCGCGGCTCGCGATGCCCGACTCGAACATCCGGATCGCCGACAGGAGATACGGGATCAGCAGCGCGTTGACCACGAAGCCCGAGCGGTCCTGGGCGCGGATCGCGTGCTTGCCGAGGATCTTCTCGACGAGGGACTGCGCCCGGCTGAGGGTGCCCTCGGAGGTGGTGAGCGCCGGGATCAGCTCGACGAGCTTCTGCACCGGGGCCGGGTTGAAGAAGTGGATGCCGATGACCTGGTCGGGGCGCGAGGTGGCGACGGCCAGCTTCACCAGCGGGATCGAGGAGGTGTTGGAGGCGAGGATCGCGTCCTGCCGGGTCACGACCTGGTCGAGGACCTGGAAGATCTCGGTCTTGACCTGCTCGTTCTCGACGACGGCCTCGATCACCAGATCACGGTCGGCGAACTCGCCGAGGTCGGTGGTGAAGCTGAGCCGGTCCTGGGTGGCCTGGAGCTCGTCCGCGGAGATCTTTCCGCGCTCGGCCGCCTTCGAGAGGGAGTTGAAAAGGCGGGTACGGCCAATCTCCAACGCCTCGCCGGTGGTCTCGGCGACCTTGACGTCAAGGCCGGCACGGGCGCACACCTCGGCGATGCCCGCTCCCATCTGGCCGCAGCCCACCACTCCGACGCGTTCGATGTCGGTCACATCGTCCCTTTCGCTGATCATCGGGCTTGGCAGGATCCCCGTTATCCGGTGCCTGCTCCGATCGAGCACGTTACCTCCGAAGTCCCGGTGATCGATCGTGCGGGTCGGGCATGCTGTGCGGGGAGACGATCCGTGACGGCGCGGATCCGCAGCGTATGGGGGTGTGCAGATGGGGCGGGTGTCACGTCGGGCGTTCGCGGTGGCCGCTGTGGCGACGCTGTCGGGGCTCACGATGGCGGGGGACGCGCTGGCGGCACCCGGCGCGGAGGGAGCCGCCGGTGCGGCGGGCCGGCACCGGGCGAAGCGCGCGATGCGCGGCATGTGGCTCGCGACCGTCGCCAACCGGGACTGGCCCTCGCGGCCCGGACTGACCGCCGCCGAGCAGCGCGCCGAACTCCTCGCCCATCTCGACACGGCGGTCCGCCGTCGCCTCAACGCCGTGGTTTTCCAGGTGCGCCCCACGGCCGACGCGCTGTGGCCCTCGCCGTACGAACCGTGGTCGCAGTACCTCACCGGCGTCCAGGGCCAGGACCCCGGCTGGGATCCGCTCGGTACGGCGGTCAGGGAGGCCCACGCGCGGGGGCTGGAGCTGCACGCCTGGTTCAACCCCTACCGGATCGCCAACCACACCGACCCCACCAGGCTCGTCGCCTCCCATCCGGCGCGGCTGCACCCCGACTGGGTCGTGCCGTACGGCGGCAAGCTCTACTACAACCCGGGGCTGCCCGAGGTCCGCGCCTTCGTGCAGGACGCGATGCTCGACGCGGTGCGCACATACCGGATCGACGCCGTGCACTGGGACGACTACTTCTACCCGTATCCCGTCGCGGGCCAGGTCTTCGACGACGACGCGGCGTACGCGGCCCACGGCGACGGCTTCCCGGACCGGGCCGCCTGGCGCCGGTACAACATCGACCGGCTGGTGCTGGAGACGGCCGCCCGCATCAAGAAGGTCCGCCCCTCGGTCCGCTTCGGCATCAGCCCGTTCGGGGTGTGGCGCAACGCGGCGACCGACCCGCTCGGTTCCGACACCCGCGCCGGTGTGCAGACGTACGACGATCTGCACGCGGACACCCGGAAGTGGGTGCGGGAGGGGTGGATCGACTACATCTGCCCGCAGGCGTACTGGAACATCGGCTTCGCCGCGGCGGACTACGCCAAGCTGGTGCCCTGGTGGGCGAAGGTGGCCGAGGGCACCGGTGTACGGCTCTACGTGGGGGAGGCGCTCTACAAGGCCGGCGATCCCGCGCAGCCCGCGGCCTGGCAGGATCCGGCCGAGCTGTCCCGGCACCTCACCTTCGCCGCCGACTTCCCGCAGGTGCGCGGGCATGTCTTCTTCTCGGCCAAGGAAGTGGGCGTGGACCGGATCGGCGCGATGGCGCGCGTGGTCGCCGACCACTACGGGAAGCCGGCGAAGCCGCCGCGCTGAGCCCGCGCGTCGGGTGCCGGCGGGACGCCCGCACCCCGCGGCCGCCGTCCGGTCGCGGGGCCCGGCGGTTACGGCTGATCCGCCGGCCGGCTCCTAGCCCAGGTTTTCCCGGTGGCGGATTTCCGAGTCGGGGCCCGGGGACATCACGGCCTCGTGCCCGTCCTCGAAGCGCACGCGGTAGGGGGGTGTGCCCTCCGCCCCCATGACTTCGGTGATCTCTGCGACCTTGTCGTGCTGTCCGACAATCCTGCCGTGCTGGACTAGCTGGTCGCCCACGGTTGCACGCATCTGGAGGGCCTCCTCATCACGTGCGGGAACAGCGGTCGGTGGCCACGATTCTACGGCTGGAGACGCCGGTTGGCCCGGTCCGTACCGGCCCCCTCAGCCGCGCGTTCGCTGGGTGACGGCGATGCAGACCAGCACGGCGGCGGCCGTCAGGGGCGCGGCCGGTGTGAGGTGCTCACCGAGGAGCAGTACCGACCACACCAGTGTGAGCAGCGGCTGCGCCAGCTGCAACTGGCTGGCCTTCGGGACGCCGATCGCCGCCATGCCGCGATACCAGACGACCAGTCCGAGGAACTGCGAACCGGCCGCCACCCACAGCAGTCCCGTCACGCTGTGTGCCGTCAGCCGCGCCGGCTCGTACGACAGCGCGGCCAGCGCGCCGGGCAGCGACAGCGGCAGGCACAGGACCAGCGCCCAGCCGATGACCTGCCAGCCGGGCATGACCCGGGCCAGCCGGCCGCCCTCGGTGTAACCGGCGGCGCAGACCAGCAGCGCCCCGAAGAGATACGCGTCCGCGCCGGTCAGGGCGCCGCCGCTCTGCTGCACGGTGAACGCGATGACCGCCGCGGCGCCCGCGGACGCGGCGGCCCAGAAGGTACGGGAGGGCCGCACCCCGGTGCGCAGCGCCGACAGCAGCGCGGTCGTCAGCGGCAACAGCCCCACGACCACGGCCGCGTGGGAGGTGGTGGCCGTCTCCAGCGCGAGCGTGGTCAGCAGCGGGAAGCCGAGGACGACCCCCGCGGCCACCACGGCGAGCCCCGCCCAGTGCTCGCGGGCGGGCAGCCGTACGCGCAGCGCCAGCAGACAGCCACCCGCGATCACCGCCGCCAGCACACTGCGCACGGCCACCAGCGACCAGGGACCGAAGCCCTGCAGGCCCCAGGCGGTGGCGGGGAAGGTGAGTGAGAACGCGGCGACACCGAGGGCGGCCTGGAGGGTGCCGGCGGTGCCGGCCGCGACGGCCCGCTTCGGGCGGCGGCCGGTGCCGGCCGGTGTGCGGACCTCTGGCCCGGCGTCCGCGCGGAGGGGGAGGCGCTCGGCGGTGCGGGTGGTGTCGCCCGAGGCGTTGACCGCTATCCCGGTCGAGGCAGTAGCGCTATCCTGTGCTCTCATGCAAGAGCGTAGCAGTGTCGATGAACTGGCGTATCGGCTGCGGGACGAGCTCAACCGCTACTCGGCTGGTGGAAAACTGCCCTCGAGCCGGGCCCTCGTCGAGCGGTTTCGGGTGAGTCCCGTGACGGTGTCGCGGGCCCTCGCGCAACTGGTCGCCGAGGGGCTGGTGGTGACGCGGCCCGGATCCGGGGCCTTCCGGGCCGAGGCCCGCACGGCCTCCCCCGCCATCGGGGACACCGCCTGGCAGGAGGTGGCGCTGAGCGCGGACGCCACGGCCGAGGGCGTGCCGCGCACGGTCGACGCGTCCGGCGTGCTCGTCTCGCTGGCCGCACCCGCGCCGGGCGTCATCGAGTTCAACGGCGGTTATCTGCACCCCTCGTTGCAGCCCGAGCGTGCGATGGGCGCCGCCCTGTCCCGCGCGGGGCGCCGGCCCGGCGTCTGGGGGCGGCCGCCGATGGAGGGACTCGCCGAGCTGCGGGAGTGGTTCGCCCGGGGCATCGGCGGCGCGATCTCCGCGGCCGAGATCCTGGTCACCGCGGGCGGTCAGTCCGCGCTGACCACCGCCCTGCGGGCGCTTGCGCCGCCCGGTGCGCCGGTCCTCGTCGAGTCACCCACCTACCCCGGCATGCTGGCGATCGCCCGGTCGGCCGGTCTGCGTCCGGTGCCGGTGCCGGTGGACCCGGACGGGGTGAAGCCCGCCCTGCTCGCCGACGCCTTCAAGGCGACCGGCGCCCGGGTCTTCGTCTGCCAGCCCCTGTTCCAGAACCCGACCGGTGCCGTGCTCACGCCCGAGCGCCGGGGCGAGGTGCTCGCGATCGCCCAGGCCGCGGGAGCGTTCGTCGTGGAGGACGACTTCGTACGGCGGCTCGTGCACGAGGACGCCGGGCCGCTGCCGCGTCCGCTCGCCGCGGACGATCCCGACGGAGTCGTCGTGCACGTCGGCTCGCTGACCAAGGCGACCTCGCCCAGCTTCCGGGTGGGGGCGCTCGCCGCCCGCGGCCCGGTGCTCGAGCGGCTGCGCGCCATCCAGGTCGTCGACACCTTCTTCGTGCCGCGCCCCTTGCAGGAAGCCGCACTCGAACTCGTCGGCTCACCGGCGTGGCCGCGCCATCTCCGGTCCATCGCGACCGAGTTGAAGAACCGCCGTGACACGATGACGGCCGCTCTCCGCCGCCACCTGCCCGAACTCGCCCTGCCTCACGTCCCGTCCGGCGGCTACCTCCTCTGGCTGCGGCTGCCCGACGGCACGGACGAGTCGGCGCTGGTCGCTGCCGCCCTGCGCGCGGGGGTGGCCGTCGCTCCCGGCCGCCCGTACTTCAGTGCCGAACCACCCGCCGGTCACGTCCGGTTGAGCTTCGCGGCGGTCGCAGGGACGAGCGAGATCACGGAGGGGGTACGGCGGTTGCGGGTCGCCTGCGACGAGGTGCTGGGCTGACGGCACCGGAAGGGCGCGTGCCGGTATCGCGGTGGCCGGACCAGGGGAGGCCGCTCGTCTCCGTCTCCGGTGACTGCCGCGGGGGCCCGGTCCGGTCAGGGGAGTCGTACGCGCCTGCTTGCCCGCCCGCAGAGGAGGGCGATCGCCGTGCGCCGGGCCTCGACGACCCGTGGGACCGTTGGCCTCGCGCGGTGTGCGTGACTCGTTGGGTACCCTGAGTTACCCCTCTTGACCTGCGCTGTTTCGCGGATCACCATCGCCGCATGCATCTTCGGGTCACCTTCGTCGCTGCCGCGCGCAGCTCCTCGTTGCTCGCGGAGCGCTTCGAGGACGACCGGCCGCTGGATCAGGCCGGCTGGCACGAGGTGCAGCGCGTCGCACATGAACTGGTGCCGCTGTCGGCAGCCGAACTGCGCTACTGCTCGCCGACCCCGCGCAGCAGGGCCACCGGGGACGGGCTCGGCTACGCGCCGCTCGTCCAGCTCGCGCTGCGCGACTGCGACATGGGCCGCTGGCGCGGCTTCACGCTCGGCGAGGCGATGGCGCGCGAACCCGAGGCCGTGGACGCCTGGCTGTCCGATCCGCGCTCCGCTCCGCACGGCGGCGAGTCCCTGATGTCGTTCATCTCCCGGGTGGGCGCCTGGCTCGACACCCGGCCCGCCGACGACGGCAGCCGCATCGTCGCCGTCGCCGAACCCTCCGTGGTGCGGGCCGCGCTCGTCTACGCCCTGCAGGCCCAGCCGACCTCGTACTGGAACATCGACGTGCGCCCCCTGTCGACGGCCACCCTCACCGGGCACAACGGGCGCTGGAACCTGCGTCTGGAGGCCGGGTCGGGGCGCGTCTAGGCCCTGTCCGGCGGCCCCTGGGGCCGACTTGCCGGAGCGGCGATGCGCACGCGTGCGTACTCGGTCGTCAGGACCAGGTCCTTGGCGGGGCCGCCCACGCGCCACACCGTGCGCCAGTGGTCGGCGTCCCGGACGGTGAACTCGCCCCGGTAGAGGTCCGCCACGCACGGATGGTCGGCGACGTGACGCCCGCTCGTGAGGTCCAGGTCGTGGAAGGGGCGGCCGTCGGCGAACCGTACGGCCGCGGTGCCCGGACGTTCCCCCGGCAGGAACCACAGCGTCCGCTCCGCGGGCCGGGACGTGCCCTGCCAGTCGAACGTGCCGGACTCCTGGTGCAGGAGGCCGTCGCCGCCGTCCTCGAGCGGCGAGAAGACCGTCGTGCCCGTGAAGCGGCCCGCGGCGCCGGACGCCAGGTCCCGCACCTCGCGCTCCACCCGCCAGCTTCCGGCCAGATAACCGAGCACATCGGCCACCGGCCTGAACCCGCCCGTCCCGTCTCGCACTTCGTCCGCTCTCCGCTCTTGGCCGGTCATGACGCCGGATACCGCGCGACGCGTTGACGCGCTCCGGTCCCCTCCCCATCTTGGCGTGCGAAGTGCAGATCGACGTCCGATATTTCGAACAGCCTATTTCGAAGCACCACAGAGTCGCGGAGTATCCATGTCACCCACCGCACCCGCTGGAGACTCGGTCTCACCGCCGCCGCGCTCCTGGTGGCCTCGGCCGTCGTGCCTGGGCCCGACGCGGTGAACAGCGAGACGGGCACGGTCGTCTCGCCGGTCACCTCGGCCTTCGACGGGGGCGCCGGCCGGTTCGCGTACACCTTCCCGGCCAACTCGGTTCCGTTCCCGAGGATCAGGGCGCGGTGGACACCGGCAGCAGACCGCGCTCGGCGAACACCTTCTTCGCGACCAGGGTCGCGTTGAGCGCCTTCGGCATACCGCAGTACCCCGCGGAGTGCAGCAGGGCCTCGACGATCTCCTGGGGTGTGAGGCCCACATTGAGGGAGACGTTGATGTGCACGTCGAGCTGGGGCTCGCAGCCGCCGAGTGCGGTCAGCATGCCGAGGGTCATCAACTGGCGGTCGCGCGGGGCCAGTCCGGGCCGCGAGTAGATCTCGCCGAAGCCCCAGGCGACTATCTGGTGGGCCAGTTCGGGGTTGATGTCGGCCAGCGAGTCGAGGACCCGCTGTCCGGCCTGGTTGTCTATCTGCCTGAGGACCTCCAGGCCTTGCTCGAAGCGCTCTTCGCGGGTGGTGGGCTCGCTCATGTGGAGTCGTCCGTTCCCGGCTGCCCGCGCCGGGGCGAGCAGCCGTACAGGGGTCGGTCGTGCTGTCCAGGGCGGGTGGCATCACGGCTGACCGGCTTCCGGACGCGTTTCCGGATGTGGTCCGCCGGGCCGGCCGTGCGGTGACGCCGGTCGCCATCACCGGAGTCGCCACTACAAAACCGTAGAACGTGGAGTGCGCTCCAAGGCGAGGTGTTCCGGCGCTCGCCCTCCGTCGGCCCACCGTCCGCGTCTCCGTCAGCTCACCTTCTCGGTGAGGAACTCCTCCCAGGTCCGGTGGCCCGTGTCGGTGCCCGTCAGGGCGAGGTTCTCACCGGCGCGGTAGGCCTTGCCGGCTTTTCCGGGCATCCGCACCGGCATCAGCGGACGGCGCTTGCCGCGCGCGCCCAGGTAGCTGCGGAGGAGGTCGCCCATCGGGTACACCTTGGGCCCGGTCAGGTCGGGCACGAGACCGGTCGGCCCCTCCAGCGTCAACTCCACCAGACGGGCGGCCACTTCACGCGAGTCGACCGGCTGGAACTGCAGACCGCCGGGTACGGGGATGACGGGCATCCTGGTCATCTTCTCGGCCATCATCAGCACGATGTCGTGGAACTGGGCAGCCCGCAGCATCGTCCACGGGATACCGGATTCCGTCACCGCCCGCTCCGCCGCCAGCTGCGTCCTGAACCAGCCGATCGGCATCCTGTCCGCCCCGATCACGGAGATGTACACCAAGTGCTTCACCCCGGCCTGCCGGGCGGCCCGCACCAGGTTCTGCGTCACCTTGTCGTCGCCCTTGGTGCCGCCCGCCAGGTGCAGCACCGTCTCGACTCCTGCCAGGGCGGCCTCGAGGCCCTCGCCCTGGAGCAGGTCGACGGCGACGTGCTCGATGCCGTCGGCCTGCGTGCCGCCCTTCCGGCTCAGGACCCGGACCTGGCACCCGGCCGCCCGCAGCAGGGGGAGGACGTGGCGGCCCAGGTTGCCCGTGCCGCCGGTGACCAGGATGGGGGAGGTCGTCGTCATGGCAGTTCCTCGTTTCGTCAGGTCCGGGAGTCGTGCTCCCGGCTTCTTCGGCCGCGTTGTGTCGATCTACTGTTCTGACACCCGGCGACGAAGGAATGTGACACGTGGACGAAAACGAATCGCTGACGTCGCTGACGTCGCTGACGGAGGGGTTCGAGGAACAGCGACCTCATCTGCGGGCCGTCGCGTACCGGATGCTCGGCTCCCTCAGCGAGGCCGACGACGCCCTTCAGGAAGCCTGGCTGCGCGCGAGCCGGGCCGGCACCGCGGGCGTGGAGAACCTCGCCGGCTGGCTGACCACGGTCGTGGCGCGCGTGTGCCTGAACATGCTGCGCTCGCGCGATCACCGGCGGGAGGACCCGCTCGACGCACAGGTGTCGGACCCGGTCATGGGCCCGGAGCCGGGGAGCGACCCGGTCCAGGAAGCGGAGCTGGCCGACTCGGTCGGGCACGCGATGCTGGTGGTCCTCGACACCCTGGCCCCCGCCGAACGTCTCGCCTTCGTGCTGCACGACATGTTCGCGGTGCCCTTCGACGACATCGCCCCGATGATCGAGCGTTCCGCCGCCGCGACGCGCCAGCTCGCCAGCCGGGCCCGCCGCCGGGTCAAGGGCGGCGGCGCGGTGCCCGCCGCCGATCTCGCCCGGCAGCGCGAGGTCGTCGACGCCTTCCTGGCCGCCACCCGCGGCGGGAACTTCGACGCGCTGGTCGCCCTGCTCCACCCCGGTGTGGTGCTCCGGGCCGACAAGGCCGTCATCCCCACCCCCGAACCCATCCGCGTCAGCGGCGCGCACGCCGTCGCCAAGGGTGCGATGGCCGCCGTGGAACGCGCCCAGTTCACCGGCGTGGCCCTGGTCGACGGAGCCGTCGGCCTCGCCATGGCCCGCCACGGCCGACTCGTCCTGGTCCTCGCCTTCACCCTCACCGACGGCCACATCACCGAGATCGAGGTCATCGCCGAACCCCACCACCTCCGCCGCCTCGACCTCGCGGTACTCGACGCCTGACCCCCGGCCGGCTGTGCGCAACGCCCACCACAGCCGGCCGTCATCCGACGGACCCGGGCCCGCTGCGTCCGGTGCGGTGACGGGGCCCCGCAGGACGGGAACGACGTCGACAGATGGCGTCCGCCCACCGATACCCGCATTGCATAAACGTGCAGCAATACGTATAGTCATGCCATCAAGAGGAGGGTTCCATGGCGGTACGTGTGGCGGTGGCCGGGGCGAGTGGGTATGCGGGCGGGGAGCTGTTGCGGCTGCTTCTGGTGCATCCCGAGGTCGAGATCGGCGCCCTGACGGGCAACTCGAACGCGGGTCAGCGCCTGGGCGCACTGCAGCCGCATCTGCTGCCGCTCGCCGGCCGCGTCCTGCGGGAGACCACCGCCGAGGTGCTCGCCGGGCACGACGTCGTGTTCCTCGCGCTGCCCCACGGGCAGTCCGCCGCCGTCGCCGAGCAGCTGGGCCCCGAGGTCCTCGTCGTCGACATGGGCGCCGACTTCCGGCTGAAGGACCCGGCCGACTGGGAGAAGTTCTACGGCTCCGCGCACGCCGGGACCTGGCCGTACGGCCTTCCCGAACTGCCGGGTGCCCGTGCCGCGCTGGAGGGGTCCAAGCGTGTCGCGGTGCCCGGTTGCTACCCGACGGCCGCCTCCCTCGCGCTCTTCCCCGCGTACGCGGCCGGGCTCGCCGAGCCCGAAGCCGTGATTGTCGCCGCGTCCGGTACCTCGGGCGCGGGCAAGGCGCCCAAGGCACATCTGCTCGGCAGCGAGGTCATGGGCTCCATGTCCCCGTACGGCGTCGGCGGCGGCCACCGGCACACCCCCGAGATGATCCAGAACCTCGGCGCGGCAGCCGGCGAGCCCGTCACCGTCTCCTTCACCCCGACGCTGGCGCCGATGCCGCGCGGCATCCTCGCCACCTGCAGCGCGAAGGCCAGGGACGGGGTTACCACCGAGTCCGTACGGGCCGTGTACGAGAAGGCGTTCGCGGACGAACCGTTCGTGTACCTGCTGCCCGAGGGGCAGTGGCCGGCGACGGCGTCCGTCTACGGTTCCAACGCCGTTCAGGTGCAGGTCGCGTACGACGAGGCCGCGGGCCGCATCATCGCGATCAGCGCCATCGACAACCTGACCAAGGGCACCGCGGGCGGTGCCGTCCAGAGCATGAACCTCGCCCTCGGGCTCGACGAGTCCACCGGGCTGACGACGATCGGAGTCGCGCCGTGAGTGTGACGGCAGCACAGGGATTCACGGCCGCGGGCATCGCCGCCGGGATCAAGGAGAACGGCAACCCGGACCTGGCCCTGGTGGTCAACAACGGGCCCCGCCTCGCCGCCGCGGGCGTCTTCACCTCCAACCGCGTCAAAGCCGCGCCGGTGCTCTGGTCCGAGCAGGTGCTGAAGGGCGGGCAGGTCTCCGCCGTGATCCTCAACTCCGGTGGCGCCAACGCCTGTACGGGGCCGAAGGGCTTCCAGGACACGCACGCCACCGCCGAGAAGGTCGCCGACACGCTCGGTCTGAACGCCGCCGAGGTCGCCGTCGCCTCCACCGGGCTCATCGGGCTGCTGCTGCCAATGGACAGGATGCTGGCTGGAGTTGAGGCTGCCGCCGGTCAACTCTCCGAGCACGGAGGTGAGAAGGCCGCCATCGCCATCAAGACCACGGACTCGGTCCACAAGACGGCCGTAGTGACGAAGGCCGGCTGGACCGTCGGCGGCATGGCCAAGGGCGCCGGCATGCTCGCCCCCGGCCTCGCCACCATGCTCGTCGTCCTCACCACCGACGCCGACGTCGAGACCGACGTACTGGACAAGGCACTTCGGGCCGCCACGCGCACGACCTTCGACCGGGTCGACTCCGACGGCTGTATGTCCACCAACGACACCGTGCTGCTGCTCGCCTCCGGTGCCGCCCAAGTCACCCCGGAGTACGGGGAGTTCGCCGAGGCCGTCCGTGCTGTCTGTGACGACCTCGGTCAGCAGCTGATCCGGGACGCCGAGGGCGCAAGCAAGGACATCAAGGTCGAGGTGATCAACGCCGCGAGCGAGGACGACGCCGTCGAGGTGGGCCGGTCCATCGCCCGCAACAACCTCCTCAAGTGCGCGATCCACGGCGAAGACCCCAACTGGGGCCGGGTGTTGTCCGCGATCGGCACGACGAAGGCCGCCTTCGAGCCCGACGAGCTCAACGTCGCCATCAACGGTGTGTGGGTCTGCAAGAACGGCGGTGTCGGCGAGGACCGCGAGAAGGTCGACATGCGCTACCGCGAGGTCCACATCGTCGCCGACCTCGCCGCCGGGTCCGAGACCGCCACGATCTGGACCAACGACCTCACCGCCGACTACGTCCACGAGAACAGCGCGTACTCGTCATGAGCACTACTCGTAAGCACACCGCGCTCCCCAAGGCGCAGATCCTCATCGAGGCGCTGCCCTGGCTGACCCGGCACCGCGGCAAGACCGTCGTCGTCAAGTTCGGCGGGAACGCCATGGTCGACGAGGGGCTGAAGGCCGCGTTCGCCCAGGACATCGTCTTTCTGCACCACGCCGGCCTGAAGCCCGTCGTCGTGCACGGCGGGGGACCGCAGATCAGCGCCGCCCTCGACCGGCACGGCATCGTCAGTGAGTTCAAGGCGGGCCTCAGGGTCACCACCGAGGACGCCATGGACGTCGTACGCATGGTCCTCGCCGGGCAGGTGCAGCGCGAGCTGGTCGGACTGCTCAACCAGCACGGGCCGCTCGCTGTCGGCATGACCGGCGAGGACGCGCACACCATCACCGCCACCAAGCACCAGCCCGAGATCGACGGCGAGTTGGTCGACATCGGCCGGGTCGGCGAGATCACCGCAATCGACACGGGTGCCATCGAGGCCCTGCTCTCCGACGGCCGTATCCCGGTCGTCTCCTCGATCGCCCGCTCCCAGGACGACGGACATGTCTACAACGTCAATGCTGATACGGCGGCTGCGGCACTCGCTGCGGCGCTGGGTGCCGAAACCCTGATGGTCCTCACGGACGTCGAGGGCCTCTACGAGGACTGGCCGAACTCCGACGAGGTCATCAGCCGGCTCACCGCGAGCCAGCTGGAGAAGCTGCTGCCCGACCTGGCCAGCGGCATGGTGCCGAAGATGGAGGGCTGTCTGCACGCGGTACGCAACGGCGTCACCACCGCCCGCGTCATCGACGGCCGGGTCCAGCACTCGATCCTGCTGGAGATCTTCACCGACGAGGGGATCGGCACGATGGTCGTGCCGGACGAGACGACAGACGAGACGACCGAGGGGGACGCGTGACCGGGACCGCGACCAACGCAGAGCTCACCGAGCGCTGGCAGGGCTCGCTGATGAACAACTACGGCACCCCGCGCCTGCCGCTCGTCCGCGGCGAGGGCACCCGGTTGTGGGACGCGGACGGCAACGAGTACCTCGACTTCGTCGGCGGGATCGCGGTCAACGCGCTCGGGCACGGCCATCCCGCCATCGTCGAGGCCGTCAGCCGGCAGATCGCCGCCCTCGGCCATGTCTCCAACCTCTTCGTCGCCGAGCCGCCCGTCGCGCTCGCCGAACGGCTGCTCCAGCTCTTCGGGCGGGACGGCCGGGTGTACTTCTGCAACTCGGGCGCCGAGGCCAGTGAGGGCGCCTTCAAGATCGGACGGCTCACCGGCCGCACGCACATGGTGGCGACCGAGGGCGGCTTCCACGGCCGGACCATGGGCGCCCTCGCGCTCACCGGCCAGCCCGGCAAGCGGGACCCGTTCCTGCCGCTGCCCGGTGACGTCACGCATGTCCCGTACGGCGACGCGCAGGCGCTGGCCGAGGCGGTCACCGAGGACACCGCGCTGGTGATCATCGAGCCGATCCAGGGCGAGAACGGCGTGGTCGTGCCGCCGCCGGGCTATCTCAAGGCCGCCCGCGCGATCACCGCCGCCACCGGCGCCCTGCTGGTCCTCGACGAGGTGCAGACCGGAATCGGCCGTACCGGACACTGGTTCGAGTACCAGGCGCACGAAGGCGTCCTGCCGGACGTCGTCACGCTCGCCAAGGGCCTCGGCGGCGGACTGCCGCTCGGCGCGACCGTCGCCTTCGGCCGGGCGGCGGAACTCCTGAAGCCGGGCCACCACGGCACGACCTTCGGCGGCAACCCCGTCGTGTGCGCCGCCGGACTCGCCGTGCTCGACACGATCGCGTCCGAGGGCCTGCTGGAGAACGTCAAGCGCACCAGCGAGAAGCTGCGGGACGGAATCGAGTCACTCGGGCACCCGTTGATCGACCATGTCCGGGGTGCGGGCCTGCTGCTGGGTATCGTGCTCACCGAGCCGCTCGCGCCCCAGGCGCAGCAGGCGGCTCAGGACGCCGGCCTCCTGGTCAACGCGCCCGCCCCCGATGTCGTACGGCTGATGCCGCCGCTGAACCTCGGCGACGACGAGGTGGACGCGTTCCTCCGGGCCCTTCCCGGCGTCCTCGACGCAGTGCACGGGGAAGGACGATCCGGGGAATGAGACGACGATGAGTCAGGCGCAGGATCACGAGCACGCGGGGCCTGCCGTGCCGCAGACCCGCACCGCACGCCACCGCCGGATCGTGGACATCCTCAACCGGCAACCGGTGCGCTCCCAGAGTCAGTTGGCGAAGCTCCTCGCCGACGACGGGCTGACCGTCACGCAGGCGACGCTCTCCCGGGACCTGGACGAGCTGAACGCGGTCAAGATCCGCAACAACGACGGCGACCTGATCTACGCGGTACCGAGCGAGGGCGGCTTCCGCACCCCGCGCGCGCCGCTGGGGGAGTCGGCCAAGGAGGAGCGGATGCGGCGGCTCTCGGCGGAGCTGCTGATCTCCGCGGAGGCGTCCGCGAACCTCGTGGTCCTGCGGACGCCGCCGGGCGCCGCGCAGTTCCTCGCCTCGGCGATCGACCAGGCGGAGCTGCACGACATCCTCGGCACGATCGCCGGGGACGACACCCTGCTGCTGATCAGCCGCGAGCCCGCGGGGGGCCAGGCGCTCGCCGATCACTTGCTGCGGCTGGCTCAGAACAACCATTGAGGCGTACGTGAGTGGAGGGGCGCCCCCGCCCCCGGTCGGGGGGCGCCCCTCCGCTCACGTATCCGCGGTGCGCCGCGAACACTCAGCCCAGGTACTCGGCCAGGCCCCCGGTGCCCCGCACCTCGTTGCCCGCCGTGATGAGCAGCGCCTCCACGTCCGGCAGCGACTCGAGCCACGCCGGCGCCTGCTGCGACCCCATCGCGAAAGCGGCGGTCGCCCAGGCGTCCGCCCAGGTCAGCCGGGGACTCACCACGGTCACGGACAGCAGGTCGGTGACCGCGGGCTCACCCGTACGGGGATCGACGATGTGGGCGCCGCGCTCGGCGGTGCCGGAGGTGGCCACGGCCAGCTCGTCCGCGCCGGCCGCGGAGACGACCGCCGCGAGCGCACCGGGCCGCAGCGGGTCCGACACGCCGACCCGCCAGGGCCGCTGCGCGCCGGGTACGCCGTACAATTGCACATCGCCGCCGGCATTCACGCTCACCCCGCTCGCCCCGGCCGCGGCGAGCTGCCGGGCCGCGCGCTCGCCCGCCCAGCCCTTCACGATCCCGGTCGGGTCGAGCTGCCCCCGGTAGGTCGTGCTGAACCAGCCGTCGCTCAGCCGCTCGGCCTCGGCGCCCAGGCCGAGTACCTCGGCGACCTCCGGATCGCACTCCTCGACGCTCAGCTCACCCCGGGCCAGGCGCGAGAGCTGGCTGTCCTCGCGATAGGTGCTGAACACCTCGTCCACGCGGTGGAGCTGGGCGACCGCCTCGTCGAGCGCGGCCCGCACGGCGTCCGGCTCGCCGCCGCGTACGTCGAAGGAGAAGACCGTGCCCATGACCTCCTCCGCGTGACGCAGGACGGCCGGCGCCCGCGTCTGCGCCGGCTCAGCCACCGGCCTTGTCCAGGGCGGACTGCAGGGACTCCTTGTAGCCGCCGCTGGTGTAGGTGGCTCCGGAGACGGCGTCGATGTCAGCGGTGCCGGTGGTGACGGCCTCCTGGTTGAGTTTCGGTACGGCGTTGCCGGTGACCTGTGTGCTCTGGCCGCCGCTGGGCGCCTGGACGGCCTCGGCCCGGGTGACCTTGGTGCCGCTGAGGGTGAGGCGGACCTGGACGGGGCCGTACTGGGTCCGGGCGACATCGCCGGTGACCGTACGGGCCTGCGAGGACGATTGCTGCGAGCCGCCGCCCTGGGGCGACTCCTGCCCGGCCGCCGTCGGCCGGGGTGCCGGCGCGCCCTGCGCCGACGCCGCGGCCGGATCGGACGCGGGCTTCAGCGTCAGCAACAGGACGATCCCGGACACGGTGGCGGCGCCTGCGAGCACGGCACGCCGGATGGGGTGGCTCTTCTTCATCGCTCCTGACTCCCGTCGCTCACATCTCGAACGACTCGTGATGGATCCGCCGGGCGGGGACTCCCGCGCCGCGCAGTGCTTCGTAGACCTGCTGCGCGAAGCCGGGCGGCCCGCACAGGAAGACGTCGTGGGAATCGATGTCCGGCAGCTTCCGGCGCAGGGTCTCCGCCGAGATGTCGGGGCGCTCCCCGTCGGGGCTGTTCACCGCGTACATCAGCCGGGCGCCGCGCTCCTCGGCGATACCGGCGAGCTCGTCCCACAGGGCCAGGTCCTGGGTGCTGTTGGCCCGGTAGAGCAGCGTCAGGTCGCCGGACGCGCCGGGCAGCGTCTCGAACAGCGCCCGCATCGGCGTGATGCCCACGCCGCCCGCCACCAGCAGGACCTTGCCGCGGCTGCGCCGGGCCGCCGTCAGCGCCCCGTACGGCCCCTCGGCCCACACCCGGGTGCCGGGCTCCAGGTCGCGCAGCGCGGCGCTGTGGTCGCCGATCGCCTTCACCGTGATCCGCAGCATGGTGGGGCGGGGCGCCGCCGACAGCGAGTACGGGTGGGAACTGAGCCGCATCCCCGGTGCCAGGAACCGCCAGCGGAAGAACTGCCCTGCCTCGGCGCCCATCCGGTGCAGCTTCCGCCCGCTGATCAGCACCGACACGATCCCCGGCGTCTCCTCGATCACCGCCTCGACCCGCATCCGGTGCCGCAGGTTCAGCCGGACCGGCACCAGCACGCGGTACCAGAGCGCCAGCGCGGTCACCGACCCGTACAGCCCGTACCAGACCGTCTTCGCGGTGGGTTCGACGGCGAAGTCGTTGCCGGTGGAGATCTGGTGCCAGAACGTCAGGAACACGGCGGCGTAGGTGAGCAGATGCACGTGGTACCAGAGGTCGTACGGGATCCTGCGCCGCAGCGCGCCGATCGAGATGAACCCGATGAACAGCAGCAGACCGGTGCCGATCGCGGCCTTGCCCATGTCCGGGAGCTGCTGGACGGAGTCCACCGTCTGCTGGACGATCGCGCCGAAGCCGTTGCCGGCCTGCAGGGCGTACCCGTACATGATCAGCACCAGATGGGCGAGGACCAGACACAGGGTGTAGCGGCCGCTCATGGCGTGCCAGCGCGCGACCCGGTCCGAGCCGACCCGGCGCTCCAGGGCGGGCACCCGGGCCATCTGGAGCACCACGAGTGCCATCAGATAGCCGGCGAGCAGCCCGGTGATGCGTCCGGCGTTGAGGATCTTGCTGTTGTCGTCCGCGATGGACGGGGTGTTGCTCCACCACAGCCAGATCACCCCGGCCGCGCCCGCCCAGACGGCGAGCAGCAGCGGGACGGCGGGCGAGCGTCGAGGGCGGATACGGCGCATGGTCTGGCGCCGCGCGGCGCGACCACCGGCGATCGTGGACACGGTTCCTCCGTGTTCCTCCGTGGGGACGGGGCAAGGGGAGTGGCCCCCTGGCACAGAGATACGGTCCACGAAGGCCGTGCGTTCAGACGCCTGCCGAGTCCAGTGCCGACTGGAGGGACTGGGTGTAACCGCCGCTCGTGTAGGTGGCCCCGGAGACGGAGTCGATCTGGGCGCTCTGTGCGGCCAGTACCTCACGCTTGAGCTGGGGAATCGCGTAGCTGTTGATCTCCTGGTCGCGCGGATTGTCCTGGGGGTAGGCGACCGCGGTCACATCGGTGATCCTGCCGTTCTTCACCGTGACGCGCACCTGGACCGGCCCGTAGCGGGTCTGGACCGAGTCACCGGTGACCGTCTTCGTGCCGGTGCTCTTCGAGGTCCCCGACGAGCCCGACGAACTCCCGGAGGACGCGGACTGGCTGCTGGGCGAGGACGCCTGGGCGAGCGACGGCGGGGTGTGCGGCTTCAGCGACAGGAGCAGGACGACACCGGTGACGGTGGTGACGGCCGCCAGGGTCACGCGGCGCAGCGGACGGTGTTTCTTCAGGGCGTGCAAGGCGGCCTCACAGCTCGAACGACTCGTGGTGGATACGGCGGTCGGGGACCCCGGCCGTGCGCAGCGCCGCGTACAGGTCCCGGGCCATCGCGGGCGGGCCGCACAGATAGACGTCGTGCCCGGCGACATCGGGCACGGACGCCCGCAGCGCCTCGGCGGTGAACTGCGGACGACTCCCGTCGGCGCCGTTGACCGCGTACAGGACGCGCGCCCCGCGCCACTGCGCTATCGACTCCAGTTCGGCGCCCAGCGCGAGGTCCTCCGGGGTCCGCGCGCGGTAGAGCAGCGTCACCTCGCCGGGCCCGCCGGGTATCGACTCGAAAAGGGCCCGCAGTGGAGTGATCCCGACGCCGCCCGCGATCATCAGCACCTTGCGGGAGGTGCGCCGCTCGGCGGTCATCGAGCCGTAGGGGCCCTCGGCCCACACCCGGGTGCCCGGCCGCAGCAGTCCCACGGAGGCGCTGTGGTCGCCGAGCGCCTTCACGGTGATCCGCAGCAGGTCGGGGCGCGGCGGCGCCGACAGCGAGTACGGCGTGGACGTCCAGCGCATCCCGTCCGCGAGGAACCGCCAGCGGAAGAACTGGCCGGACTGCGCGCCCATCTCCTCGAGGTGATCCCCGCGTACCACCACCGAGAACACTCCCGGTGCCTCGCGGTGCACGGACTCCACCCGCAGCTTGTGGCGCAGATTGAGCCGCACCGGCGCGAGCAGCCGGTACCAGACGACGAGGGCGGCGGTGCCCAGGTAGAGCACGTACCAGGCGGCCTGGGCGAGCGGGTTGCCCACGAAGTCGGAGCCGAGGGAGAGCTGGTGGAAGAAGGCGAGGAAGACGGCCGCGTAGGTGAGCAGGTGCAGGTAGTACCAGAACTCGTGACTGACCCGGCGGCGCACCGCCCGCGCCGACACGATCCCGACGGCGAAGAGGATGACCGTGCCCGCCGTGGCCTTGAGCATGTCCGGATAGTCGAGGACGATGCTGAGCGTCTCGCGCACGATGCCGGACCCGTCCTGGGCCGCGTACCCGAAGAGGATCAGGGTGACGTGCGCGACCAGCAGACAGACCGTGTACCGGCCGGCCATCGCGTGCCAGCGGGCCACCCGGTCGGATCCGACACGCCGCTCCAGGAGCGGGACCCGGGCCATCAGCGCCACGAGCACCGCGCAGCTGTAGCCGCACAGCAGCCCCGCGATCCGCCCCGCGTCGGTGAGCCAGCCGGCGAGGCCCACCACCGACCGGGTGTCGAACCACCACAGGGCCACGACGGCGGCGGCTCCGGCCCACAGCAGGGCCAGCAACGGCCCGGCCGGCGAGGGCCGGGGCCGCTTGCGGCCGTGTGTCGGGCGGGGCGCCGTGGCCCGCTCGTCGTACATCGTGGTCATCTGTCCGCCTTTCCGGCTGTCCTGGAGGAAACTGTCCGTCGCGAACCTCTGAGGACGCTCTGAGCGGGGGCGTTCCGGACGGACTCACAGCAGACTGAGAGTCAGCCGCCACTGCCCGGTCGGGCGGCGCCGACGCCGGCCGGCACCGCCTGCCCAGGGCATCCGGGAGCGGACCGGCGGACACGGCCGGCGGAACCGAGCGGCGGTCCGTCCGGAGGACTCAGAGGAAACTCAGAGGCAGGACGCGCGGGCGCGGCCTTCGTGAGGGGTGATCCTGGTAGACGAGATGAACACTCCCCGCTCCCGCGGCACCGGGCTGCCCGCGCTCACCCGTCCCGACGGCACGCCCGTCCGCGTCCTCGTGGTCGACGACGACCCCGATCTGGCCGAGGTCCTCTCCGGTGCCCTGCGGTACGAGGGCTGGGAGGTGCGGACGGCGGGCGACGGAGCGTCGGCCGCCGCCGCGGCACGCGAACTGCTGCCGGACGCGGTCATCCTCGACGTCATGCTCCCGGACACCGACGGCTTCGGCGTCCTGCGAGATCTGCACACGGTCCAGCCGTCGGTGTGCGTGCTGTTCCTCACCGCGCGCGACGCCGTCGAGGACCGCATCGCGGGCATCACGGCGGGCGGCGACGACTACGTCACCAAGCCGTTCAGCCTGGAGGAGGTCGTGGCCCGGCTGCGCGGACTGCTGCGCCGGGCCGGGATGGCGCGTCAGCTGGACGAGGGACCCCGCCTGACCGTCGGTGACCTCGTCATCGACGAGGAGGCCCGCGAGGTCACCCGCGGCGGCGAGCTGATCGAGCTGTCGCCGACCGAGTTCGAACTGCTCCGCTTCCTCATGCGCAACCCCCGGCGGGTGCTCAGCAAGGCGCAGATCCTCGACCGCGTCTGGTCCTACGACTTCGGCGGCCAGGCCCATGTGGTGGAGCTGTACATCTCGTATCTGCGCAAGAAGGTGGACGCGGGCCGCGAGCCCATGATCCACACGGTGCGGGGCGCGGGGTACGTGCTCAAACCGGGGGCAGGCCGATGAGCCGCCGGTGGCGTGGGGCGCGGGGATCAGAAGGGGCCTCGGGGCCAGAAGAGGCTCAGGGGCCAGAAGGCGCTCAGGGGTCACACGCCGTGTCGGGGACGCCGGGCGCGCCGGGGGCCCCGGAGAACCCGGGAGCGCGGCCGGCGCCGGGCACGCACGCCGACCCCAGCGGGCAGGGCGGTCCGGCCGACCAGGACGTACGCCACGGCCGAGCCGCGCCGGGAACACAGCCCGCACAAGGCACGCACGCCGCACCCGCGGGCCGCTCGCGCCGCCCCCGGCTGCCCCGTCTGCACACCCTGCGGGCCCGCCTCACCGCCGGACTCGTGGTCCTCCTCGCCATCAGCTGCGCTGCCGTCGGGGTGGCGGCCGTACTGGAACTGGACGGATTCCTCACCGGGCGCCTGGACCAGCAACTGCACGACGCGGGCTCCATGTTCCCGGCGAGCCTGGAGCACGACCGCCGGCCCTCGGACCACGACGGCGACGAGTACGGCGACACCCGCCGGCAGCCCACCGGCACCTTCGGGGCCCGGCTGGTCGGCAGCACGGTCACCAACGCGGCCGTCGTCCGCTCCGGCAGCGCCGCCGCCGACCTGAACGTTGCGCTGACGGCCGGCGACAAGAAGACTCTGGCCGCTCTGCCGGTCGACGACAGCCCGCGCAGCGTGCACCTCGCCTCGCTGGGCGGCTACCGCGTCATCGCGTGCGACGGTCAGGACGGCGACGTCCTGATCACCGGGCTGCCACTGGAGCCGGTGGAGGCCGCCGTCCACCGCCTGGAACTCGTCGCCGGCTGTGTCTTCGGTGCCGCCCTCGCCGTCACCGGCGTGGCCGGCGCGCTGTGGGTGCGCTGGTCGCTGCGTCCGCTGAGCCGGGTCGCCGCGACGGCCACCAGGGTGAGTGAACTCCCGCTCGCCAGCGGCGAGGTGGCGCTGCCGCCCCGGGCACCCGAATCCGATCCGCGCAGCGAGGTGGGCCGGGTGGCCGCCGCCTTCGACCGCATGCTCCGCCATGTCGAGGACGCTCTGACCAAACGGCACGCGAGTGAGGAACGGCTGCGCAGTTTCGCGGCCGACGCCAGCCACGAGCTGCGTACCCCCGTCGCCTCCGTCCGCGGACACGCCGAACTCGCCCTGCTGCACCCGGAACCGGTGCCGCCGAAGGTGACCCACGCCCTGGAGCGGATCGCCGCGGAGTCGGCACGCATGGGCGAGATGGTCGACGACCTGCTGCTGCTGGCCCGCCTCGACGCGGGCCGCCCGCTGGAACGGCTCCCCGTCGACCTCACCCGGCTCGTCCTCGACTCGGTCGCGGACGCCCGTGCCGCCGGCCCGGGCCATCGCTGGACGCTGGAGCTGCCCGAGGAACCGGTGACCGTGACGGGCGACGCCCACCGGCTCGCCCAGGTGGCGGCCAACCTGTTGGCCAACGCCCGTTTGCACACGCCCGTGGGCACCAAGGTCACGGTCTCCCTGCGGACGGCGGGGACCACCGCCGTGCTGACCGTGGCGGACGACGGCCCCGGTGTGCCCGAGGACGTCCGGCCCGGCGTCTTCGAACGCTTCACCCGCGCGGACCGCCGGCGCGCCGAGGGCCCGGGCGGCGGCGCCGGGCTCGGCCTGTCGATCGTGGCGGCGGTGGTCGACGCGCACGCCGGCAGTGTGGGACTGGAGAGCCGCCCGGGATCCACGGCGTTCACCGTGAGCCTGCCGGCCACGCCGGCGGACGCGGACGGCGCCTGAGGGACCGGGCCACCCCGCTGTCGGCACGCAGCCGCCCTCAGCCGGTTTGCCGGCAGATCAGCAGGTCAGTAGCGGACGATCGCCGTCGCCCCGCCCCGCGTCCCGATCGCCAGGTGCGGCTTGCGTGCCGGGTCCGCCCACGCCAGGATCCGCCGCATCGCGGGCGCCGGCACGGACACGCAACCGGCCGTCGCCCCCTTCCCGTTGACATGCAGGAAGATGCCCGCGCCCCGGCCGCGCACGGGCCGGTGGTAGTTGAAGCCGATGACGAAGGCGTACGCGTACTGCGTCCGGTACGAGACCAGGTGCTCGGACTCCTTGGCGCGGCAGTCGGCCGGGCGGGGCTCGGTCCAGCGGTTGTAGGCGCTGGAGCGGTTGTCCTGGCACCACCAGGAGCTCTTGTGCACCCGGCGGTACGGCGCCCTGGTCCCCTTGGGCGCGGTCTTGATCCCGAACGCGAAGGGGAGGCCGTACAGGCCGGTGGGGGTCGTGTTGGTGCCCTGTTTGCGTGCGCGGCCCTCGGTGAGACCCCTGGCCCCGAAGCGCGCCGCCGCCGAACCGGCCTTGACCCAGCGCCCGTCGCGCCGGTTCCACCAGGTGAGCGTGCCCGTCGTCGAGGACGTGCGCGAGGCCTGAGCGGTGATCAGCTGGCTGCCGCCGCCGGTGTCCGCCATCCGCTCCGGGAGAGTCGGCGGGCAGCTGCTCGGGGCCAGCGTGAGCAGGGACGCGGACGCGAGGACGGCGGCAGCGAGGCGCATGGCTCAGACCGTACTGGGGGGCAACGGCAACGGCAGCCCAGGTAGGCCATCCAGGCTGGTGGCCACGTGGTCCTTCTTGTGGAAGTACGCGTCCAGCGAGACGTCGTCCTCGCGCGCGAACCGCTTGGCGTGCAGCTCGCGGTCCTCGTCGTACGACATGTAGGGCACCGCGTAGCCGCAGGTGTCCCGGATGAGCTCGGCCGTCACGACGATGACCGCGCGCAGGCCGTGCGGGGTCGGGTCGATGTCCGGGAAATGGGTGAGCAGTTCCCTGAAACGCGGGTCGTCCCGGAAGACCGGTTCACCGCGGCCGTGCACCCGCACGATGTTCGGGGGGCCCTGGAAGGCGCACCACATCAGGGTGATCCGGCCGTTCTCGCGCAGATGCGCGATGGTCTCCGCGTTGCTCCCGGCGA
The DNA here is from genome assembly GCF_042881375.1 of Streptomyces sp. NPDC058274. Taxonomy (NCBI): domain Bacteria; kingdom Bacillati; phylum Actinomycetota; class Actinomycetes; order Kitasatosporales; family Streptomycetaceae; genus Streptomyces; species Streptomyces sp. NPDC058274. The sequence goes on along the minus strand of NZ_JBHVXW010000011.1, from coordinate 89,218 downwards.
AGTCGAGGTAGGCGACGGTCAGTTCGTCGATCACGGCGAAGGAGCCGGTGAGTCCCTTGGGGGAGAGGTTCACCGTGCCGTCCGGCGACAAGGGTGCGGTCGCGGTGAAGAAGAGGGGCTGCGCCTCGATGAACGTACGCAGTCTGCCGTCTATGCGCTCGTAGGTCTTTCCCATGTCCGACGATTATCGGGCAATGTCTTTCGTTTGTCTAAGGAATTACAGGTTCCGTGTTCTTCCGGTTCCTTCCAGGGCCCGCATCCGCGCCGTCGGCGACCCTGGATTGACGAACCATGCGGACTCCTGCATACTCATGCATGTCAGCGAATGCACTGTGAGGAGAAACCCGTGACCGAGCGCGTCGTACTCGCCTACTCAGGCGGTCTGGACACCTCCGTCGCCATCGGCTGGATCGCCGAGGAGACGGGCGCCGAGGTCATCGCCGTTGCGGTCGACGTCGGCCAGGGCGGCGAGGACCTGGACGTCATCCGCAAGCGCGCGCTCGCGTGCGGTGCGGTCGAGGCCGAGGTCGCGGACGCCAAGGATGAGTTCGCCGACGAGTACTGCCTCCCGGCGATCAAGGCCAACGCCCTCTACATGGACCGCTACCCGCTGGTCTCCGCCCTCTCCCGGCCGACGATCGTCAAGCACCTCGTCGCCGCCGCCCAGAAGCACGGCGCCACCACGGTCGCCCACGGTTGCACCGGCAAGGGCAACGACCAGGTGCGGTTCGAGGCCGGCATCGTCGCCCTCGCCCCCGACCTCAAGTGCATCGCCCCGGTCCGTGACTACGCGATGACCCGCGACAAGGCGATCGCCTTCTGCGAGGACAAGCAGCTCCCGATCGCCACCACCAAGAAGTCCCCGTACTCCATCGACCAGAACGTCTTCGGGCGTGCCGTCGAGACGGGCTTCCTGGAGGACATCTGGAACGCGCCGATCGAGGACATCTACGAGTACACCTCGAACCCCGCCGAGGCCCGCGAGGCCGACGAGGTCGTCATCTCCTTCAAGCAGGGCGTCCCGGTCGCCATCGACGGCAAGCCCGTCTCGGTGCTCCAGGCCATCCAGCAGCTGAACGAGCGCGCCGGCGCCCAGGGCATCGGCCGGATCGACATGGTCGAGGACCGGCTGGTGGGCATCAAGTCCCGTGAGGTCTACGAGGCTCCGGGCGCGATCGCCCTGATCACCGCCCACCAGGAGCTGGAGAACGTCACGGTCGAGCGGGAACTCGCCCGCTACAAGCGGCAGGTCGAGCAGCGCTGGGGCGAACTGGTCTACGACGGCCAGTGGTTCTCCCCCCTCAAGCGCGCCCTGGACGGCTTCATCGACGAGGCCAGCCAGCACGTCAACGGCGACATCCGGATGACCCTGCACGGCGGCCGCGCGGTCGTCACCGGCCGGCGCTCCGACACGTCGCTCTACGACTTCAACCTCGCCACGTACGACACGGGCGACAGCTTCGACCAGGCCGCGGCCAAGGGCTTCATCGACATCTACAGCCTGTCGTCGAAGATCGCCGCGAAGCGGGACCAGGCCTGACCCCGGGACGCGCCAGCGTGACAGCCGCCTCCCCTCCGTACGGGCGGGGAGGCGGTCGCACATCACCACCCTCCGAGGAGCAAGTGCAGTGAGCAGCAACAGCGGTGACGTCCGGCTCTGGGGCGGCCGGTTCGCCGACGGTCCCGCCGAGGCCCTGGCCAAATTGTCCGCGTCGGTCCACTTCGACTGGCGTCTCGCGCCGTACGACATCGCCGGTTCGCGAGCCCACGCGCGCGCGCTGCACAAGGCGGGCCTGCTCACCGAGGACGAGCTGACGCGTATGCACGCGGGCCTCGACCAGCTCGCAACGGACGTCGCCTCCGGGGAGTTCGTGGGCACCGTCGCCGACGAGGACGTCCACACGGCCCTGGAGCGCGGTCTGCTGGAGCGCCTCGGCCCGGACCTCGGCGGAAAGCTCCGGGCGGGCCGTTCCCGCAACGACCAGGTGGCCACGCTCTTCCGGATGTACCTGCGCGACCACGCCCGGATCCTCGGCGGTCTGATCGCCGACCTCCAGGACGCGCTGATCGGTCTGGCGGAGGCCCACCCCGACGTCGCGATGCCCGGCCGTACGCATCTCCAGCACGCCCAGCCGGTGCTCTTCGCGCACCACGTCCTCGCGCACGTCCAGGCACTGTCCCGGGACGGCGAGCGGCTGCGCCAGTGGGACGAGCGGACAGCCGTGTCGCCGTACGGCTCGGGGGCGCTCGCGGGCAGCAGCCTCGGTCTCGACCCGGAGTCCGTCGCCAAGGACCTCGGCTTCGAGCACGGCAGCTCGGCCAACTCCATCGACGGCACGGCCTCCCGTGACTTCGTCGCCGAGTTCGCCTTCATCACGGCGATGACCGGCGTGAACCTCTCCCGGATCGCCGAGGAGGTCATCATCTGGAACACGAAGGAGTTCTCCTTCGTCACCCTCCACGACGCGTTCTCCACCGGCTCGTCGATCATGCCGCAGAAGAAGAACCCGGACATCGCCGAGCTGGCACGCGGCAAGTCGGGCCGCCTGATCGGGAATCTGACCGGCTTGATGGCGACGCTCAAGGCCCTCCCGCTCGCGTACAACCGGGACCTCCAGGAGGACAAGGAGCCGGTCTTCGACTCCTGCGACCAGCTGGAGGTCCTGCTCCCCGCCTTCACCGGCATGATGGCGACCCTGACCGTCAACCGCGAGCGCATGGAGGAGCTGGCCCCGGCCGGCTTCTCGCTCGCCACCGACATCGCCGAGTGGCTGGTCAGGCAGGGCGTGCCGTTCCGCGTCGCGCACGAGGTCGCCGGCGAGTGCGTGAAGGTCGCCGAGGCCGACGGCATCGAGCTCGACGGCCTCACCGACGAGCAGTTCGCGAAGATCTCCCCGCATCTGACGCCGGAGGTGCGCGGCGTGCTGAACGTGCCCGGCGCGCTCGCCTCCCGCAACGGCCGCGGCGGTACGGCACCCAGCGCGGTCGCCGTCCAGCTCGCCGAGGTCAAGGCCGATGTGGCGGCCCAGCATCAGTGGGCGGACGCCAAGAAGTAACGGGTCGCGTGTGCGAAGGGCAGCGCGGGTTACGTTGGTCGGGAGCCGCAAGGAGCCGACCGAACGGAGCCCGCGATGCCCTTCGCCCGCCTCGCGTCAGCGACGACGCCCACCGCCCACATCGGCCTGGGCCTCGCCGCCGTCGGCCGCCCCGGTTACATCAACCTCGGCCGCGAGGAGGACCTCCCGGCCGTCCGCAGTGTCGACGCCCTGCGCGAGCGCACCCGCGAACTCCTGGACGCCGCCCATGCGCAGGGCGTGCGCTACTTCGACGTGGCCCGCTCCTACGGCCGGTCCGAGGAGTTCCTCGCCGACTGGCTGCTGAGCCGGCCCGACATCGACGACGTCGTGATCGGCAGCAAGTGGGGCTACACCTACACGGCGGGCTGGCGCACCGACGCCGAGGCGCACGAGGTCAAGGACCACGGCCTCGCCACGTACGAGCGGCAGCGCGCCGAGACCGCCGAGCTGCTGGGTGACCGGCTCGACCTCTACCAGATCCACTCGGTGACCCCGGACAGCCCGGCCCTCACCGACAAGGAACTGCACGTCAGGCTGGCCGAAGCGGCGGCCGGGGGCCTGTCCGTCGGCTTCTCCACCAGCGGGCCCGCGCAGGCCGACGCGATCCGCGCCGCGCTCGCCGTGACGGTCGACGGCAAACCCCTCTTCCGTACCGTCCAGGCCACGTACAACGTGCTGGAGACCTCGGCCGCGCCCGCACTCGCCGAAGCCCACGACGCCGGGCTCACGGTGATCGTCAAGGAGGGCATGGCCAACGGGCGGCTGGCCGGCCCGCAGGCGCCGGGCGCGGTACGGGACATCGCCCAGGAGACGGGGCTGGGCACCGACGCGGTCGCCCTCGCGCTGGTCCTGCGCCGGCCGTGGGCCGGTGTCGTCCTGTCCGGCGCGGCCACCGTCCAGCAGCTCGCCTCGAATCTGCACGCCGCGGTCGTCGACCTCGACGACGACCAGCTGGCCCGCCTCGACGCGCTCGCCGAGGAACCGCGCGCGTACTGGGAGCGTCGCGGGCAGCTGCCCTGGCACTGATCCTTTCCGCGACTACTTTCACACCCTTGCCGATGAGTGACGCATGCCTCTAGTGAGACAGAAATGTCTCACATGGGTTACCGTTGCCTCATGGCCGTCGATCGTGACCACGTACTGCGCAGCGCCGCAGCCCTGCTGACCCGCAAAGCCACCGCCACCATGGACGAAGTCGCCCGGGCGGCCGGGATCAGCCGGGCCACACTGCACCGCCAGTTCGCCGGGCGCGACGCCCTCGTCCGCGCGCTCGAGGTCCTGGGCATCCAGGAGTGCGAGACGGCGCTGGACGCGGCCCGCCTGGACGAGGGGCCCGCGAGCGAGGCCGTACGCCGGCTGGTGCGGGAGATCGAACCGGCCGCCGGACTGCTCGCCTTCCTCGTCACCGAGAACCAGCTGTTCGAGGGGGATGCGCAGCACGAGGGCTGGTCCCGGCTCGACGCCCGGATCGGCGGCCTCTTCCGGCGCGGCCAGCAGAGCGGCGAGTTCCGGATCGACCTCACCCCCGCGTGGCTGACCGAGGCGCTCTACGGGCTGATCGGCTCGGGCGCCTGGGCCGTGATGGACGGCCGGGTGGCCGCCAAGGACTTCCAATTCATGATCGTCGAGCTGCTGCTCGGCGGAGCACTACGGAGAGTGGAACCATGACCAGCATCGACCAGCGGACGTCCGTGGCGGAGGTGGTGGAGAAGCGCCCGGGGCGCTGGCTCGCCCTCTCCGTCCTCGTCCTCGCTGTGCTGCTGGTGGCCGTCGACGCGACCGTCCTCGGTCTCGCGACCCCGTACATCAGTGAGGACCTCAAGCCGTCCGGCACCCAGCTGCTGTGGATCGGTGACGTCTACTCGTTCGTGATCGCGGGCCTGCTCGTCTCCATGGGCAGCCTCGGCGACCGCATCGGCCGCAAGAAGCTGCTGCTCGTCGGCGCCACCGCGTTCGGCCTGATATCCGTGCTCAACGCCTATGCGACGACACCGGAGTTGATGATCCTGGCGCGGGCGCTGCTCGGCGTCGCGGGCGCGACCCTGATGCCCGCCACCCTCGCCCTGATCCGCAACCTCTTCCACGACCCGCGCGAGCGCAGTCTCGCCATCGGCATCTGGGGCGCGACCGCCTCCGCCGGTACGGCGGTCGGCCCGGTCGCGGGCGGCTTCCTGCTCGAACACTTCTGGTGGGGTTCGGTCTTCCTCATCAACCTGCCGGTGATGGTGGTCCTCGTCCTCGTCGGGATCAGGATGCTCCCCGAGTCCCGCAACCCGAATCCGGGCCCGTGGGACCTGACCAGCGTCCTGCTCTCGTTGGTCGGCATGATCGGCGTCGTGTACGCGGTGAAGGAGGCCGCCACACACGGTGTGTCCGCAGAGCCGGTGGCCGTCGGCCTGCTCGGTGCCGCCGCCCTCTTCTGGTTCGTCCGGCGTCAGCTCGCGCTGCCCGCGCCCCTGTTGGACATGCGGCTGTTCCGCAACCGCGGCTTCTCCGCGGCCGTACTCGCCGATCTGCTGACCATCCTCGGCCTGTCCGGGCTGGTCTTCTTCCTCTCGCAGTATCTGCAACTCGTGCAGGGCAGAGGGCCGTTCGAGGCGGGGCTCGCCGAAATCCCCGCCGCGGCCGGTGCGGTGGGCGCGGGACTGATCGCGGGCACGGTCGCCCGGCGGTTCTCGGTGCGCGCCGTGGTCACCGGCGGCCTGGCCGCGGTGGGTGCCGCCCTCGCCGCTCTCACCCTGCTGAGCCAGTCCACCGGCTACCCGCTGCTCGGGGCCGCGCTGCTGGTCGTCGGGATCGGCGCGGGATTCTCGTTCACCGTCACCGCCGACGTGATCCTCTCCAGCGTCCCCAAGGAGCAGGCGGGTGCCGCCTCCGCGGTCTCCGAGACGGCGTACGAACTCGGTGCCGCGCTCGGCATCGCGGTGCTCGGCTCGATCGTGACCGGCGTCTACCGGGACTTCAGCGGCCCGGCGGACACCCCCGCCGCGGCCCGTGAATCACTCGGCGGAGCCGTCGAGTCGGCCGCGGGGATGCCCGCGGACGCGGCCGGCGCGATGGTCTCGGCCGCGCGTGAGGCCTTCGTCGACGGGCTGGCGCTCGCGTCGGGCGTCGGAGCGGTGGTCCTGCTCGCCACAGCGGTGGCGGCATGGTTCCTGCTGAAGGGCCAGCGCCTGGAAACCGGTTCCGAGTAGCGGGGGCGCCGCGTGCCGGCCGCGAACCGGCGGAGCCCGGGTGCTCCGCCGGCGCGGGCTACGCGGCCTTCGCCTTGGTGGCGTACATGTCGACGTACTCCTGACCCGAAAGCCGCATGACCTCGGTCATCACGGAGTCCGTCACGGCCCGCAGCACATAGCGGTCGCGGTCCATGCCCTCGTACCGGGAGAACTCCATCGCCTCGCCGAAGCGGACCGTGACACGGCCGGGGCGCGGGATGCCGGCGCCGCCGGGCTGGAGCTTGTCGGTGCCGATGATGGCGAACGGAACAATCGGCGCACCGGTCATCATCGCCAGCCGGGCGATCCCCGTACGGCCCCGGTAGAGCCGGCCGTCGGGGGAGCGGGTGCCCTCCGGATAGATGCTGAAGACCTTGCCCTCCTCCAGCACCCGGCGGCCGGTCATCAGCGCCGCGACCCCGCCGTGTCCGCCGTCCCGGTCCACCGGGATCATGCCGACTCCGGTGAAGAACCAGGCCATCAGCCGGCCCTTGAAGCCCTTGCCGGTGACGTACTCGTCCTTGCCGAGGAAGAAGACCTGGCGGTCGCAGAACAGCGGCATGATGATCGAGTCGATGAACGTCAAATGGTTGCCGGCCAGGATCACGGGACCGTCGCCCGGGATGTGCTCCACACCCTCCACCCGTGGGCGGAACATCAGGCGCATGATCGGTCCGAGCACTGCCTTGATGAGCACGAAGCGGGACAACGGGCCCTCCGGTGTCAAGGGATTCGATATGAGTATGTGCAGGTGAGGACGATACTCGCGGCTCCAGGGTGATTGCACATCGGGTTCATCCACTCGATACGCACTGTTGACGCACGTTTACCTGCGGTGGCGCCCTCTTGTCAGGCCCTCGGGAGGGGGTGATCATGTGACGAACGTCGCGCCGAGTGCGTGCCGTCGGGTGACCAGGGGGAGCCATGGGGTTCGTGACTGCGGTGCTTGCCGTACTGCTCGCGGTGGCCGTGTGGGCCGTCGTCCTTCTGGTCCGCAGAGACCGGCGCCGGTTCTTGCAGGGCCACGACTCGGCCCGGATCGAGGCGAAGGCGACCCTCGGAGTGCGCGAAGGCCGACGCAGGGCTCATGCATATGACCGGTTCGCCGGGTCTGCGGGAGTCGGCGCCCTGCGCGACCGTGACGGCCACGGAGACCACTGAGCGGGTACCCGCGGCAGGGACCCCCAATCCGGCATTTCATCAACTCACGGGCCCCGTACGACATCCGGTGTCCCCCGCGTGTTCGGTCCAAGGTCTCCCACGCGTCACCTGTGGACACCTACGATCCCGCTTGGCAGGTGCAAGGCGGTACGTCGGGAGGAGCGTTCATGGCGACGCAGGAGTCGAACGAGCAGGGTCACGGCACGGCACGGCGGGCACTGCTCGGCGCCGCGGTGCTCGGCGCGGGCGGAGCGGTCCTCGGGCTGCCCGGCGCGGCGAGGGCCGACGAACGGCACGGCGGCGGCGGTTACCTGAGCCTGCCGAAGCCGACCGTCATCGGGCACCGCGGCGCCAGCGGCTACCGGCCGGAGCACACCTTCGGCTCGTACCAGCTGGCCCTCGACCTGGGTGCGCACGTGATCGAGGCGGGTGACCTGGTGCCCACCAAGGACGGTCACCTCGTATGCCGTCACGAGCCGGAAATCGGCGGGACCACCGATGTCGCGGCGCACCCCGAGTTCGCCGACCGCAAGACCACCAAGAGTCTCGACGGGGTCGCCACCACCGGCTGGTTCACCGAGGACTTCACGCTCGCCGAGCTGAAGACCCTGCGCGCCATCGAGCGCATCCCGGCCACCCGCCAGCGGAACACGATCTACAACGGCCGCTGGGAGATCCCCACCTTCGAAGAGGTGCTCCGCTGGCAGGACGAGCAGACCCGCAAGCGCGGCAAGCAGGTCTGGATCTACCCGGAGCTGAAGCACCCCACCTTCTTCCGCAAGCTCGGCCTCGGCACCGAGGAGCGGCTCGCCAGACTGCTGCGCAAGTACGGCAAGGACAAGAAGAACTCGCCGGTCATCATCCAGTCCTTCGAGCCGACCAGCCTCCAGCGCATGGACGAGCTCGTCGGCAACCCGCTCGCGCTGCTCCTGTCCACGGCCAACACCCGTCCCTGGGACTTCGTCGACTCGGGCGACCCGCGCACGGTGGCGGACCTGATCAAGCCCGAGGGCCTGAAGTGGATCGCCTCGTACGCGCAGGGCATCGGCCCCACGCTCGACCTGATCATCCCGAAGGACGCGAACGGCAACCTCACCACGCCGACCACGCTGGTCGACGACGCGCACGCGGCGGGCCTGGTCCTGCACCCGTACACCATGCGCAACGAGAACACCTTCCTGCCGGCCAACTTCAGGAAGGGCACCGACCCGAACGCCTACGGCGACGTGTTCGGCGCCTTCCAGGCCTACTTCGAGACGGGCATCGACGGAGTCTTCTCCGACAACGCCGACACCGCGCTGCTGGCCCGCGCGGACTTCGTCAACGGATGACCCCGCCACCCCGGATGGGGTGACAGTCGGCCGCCCCGGCAACCTCACGCCGGGGCGGCCGCGTCGTGCCGCATATGACACACGACATGGTGGCCACCCTGAGCCCGCTGCTCGCCGCCGAGGCCTCCGCGGAGGCATATGCGTCAGGCGCGGAGCAGAACGATCTGGAGCAGGCCGTCTGGCTGCGCCTCCTGGAGCGCCTCGACACGGATGGCCCACCCGTTGACCCGCAAGGGTGGTTGCGCCGCGCCGTGCGCTCCGAGGCCCGCCGCAGCCGCCGCGCCGCCCGTCTCGAACGGCCTTACGCCGCCGAGCCCGCGGACGACCACACCTCGGGCCCCGAGCAGCAGGCGCTCACCGCCGCCCGCCACCGCGCCCTGCACGACGCGGTACGCAGGCTGCCCGGCCGCTGTCCGAGCCTGCTGGCCGCGCTGCTCTCCCCGAAGGACCTGACCTATCGGGAGATTGCGGGGGAGTTGGGTATGTCACAGGGCAGCCTTGGCCCGGAACGTTCCAGATGTCTGGGATGTCTGCGTCGATTGCTCACGCCGGAGGTTGCGGCCCGCGAACCGCGGGGATAGGAGTGAGGGACAAGGGCTGAACAGGTGAGCGGGAGGCGTGCACACATGGGCATGAGCGTGACCATCTCCGTGGCGACCGAGCGGGACGCCGAGCAGATCTTCAGGCTGCAGTACCTGTGCTTCCAGAGTGAGGCCGCGCTGTACGGCAACTACCGCATCGATCCGCTCGTCCAGAGTCTCGACTCGGTCCGCGCGGAGGTCGCCGGAGACTGCGTGTTCGTGGCACGCCTCGGCGACGAAGTGGTCGGTTCGGTGCGTGGCACCACGGACGACGACGGCACGGCCGCCATCGGCAAGCTCTGTGTGCACCCGCGCCTCCAGGGCCACGGGATCGGTGCCCGGCTGCTGCGCGCCGCCGAAGGGGCCCTGGCCGGCGAGCGCGGCGCCACGACCTTCCGGCTGCACACCGGCCACCGCAGCGAGAGCGGCCTGCGTCTGTACCGGCGCGTGGGCTACCAGGCGGTCGGCACGTCCAAGGGCGACGACGGCGTCCCCATGATCGTCCTGGAGAAGCAGGCCCCGGCCGGGTCGTACGCGACGACCGCGTAGGGGCGAGAGCCGCGCGCCCTGCGGGGCGCGCGGAACCGGCCTGATACAGGCCGAACGGCCCGCGGCGCTGTACTAGGGCCTGCCCGCGGAGCGCTTTCGCAGCCAGTACATCGCCGACAGCGGCAGCAGCACCGGGATGAAGAGGTAGCCCATCCCGTAGTCCGACCACACGGTCGCGTCGGGGAAGGCGGACGGCTCCACCAGTGTCCACGTGCCGACGGTCAGGACTCCGGCGAGCTCGGCGGCGCAGCACACCAGCGCCGCCTTGCGGGCTCGCTCGCCGCCCCGGACGAGCGAGTACGTGATGAAGCCGTAGACGATCCCGGCGACCGCGGACAGCGAGTAGGCGAGCGGGGCCTTGTCGAACTCCGTCGAGATCTGCACGGCCGAGCGCGACACCGCGCCGACGACCATCACGCCGTACAGCCAGACCAGCAGCATGCCGGGACCGCTGATCAGCCGGGTCCGCTGCTCGCCCTTCGGGTCCGCCGCCTGTGCGCCGTCCTCCTGAGGCGCGGGCCCGTTCTCGTCCGTGGCCGTCATCTCAGCCTCCCCAGATGTCATAGAGCCGCACCTCCAGAACGGCGAGGACGGCACCGCCGGCCGCCACCGTGATCGAACCCCAACGGGTGCGCTCCGCCAGCGACATGAAGCCCGCGGCCGGAACGCAGGCGACGGCGCCGATCAGATACGCCACGAAGATCGTCGTGCCCTGGTCCGGCTTCTCGCCGCGCGCCAGCTGGACGATGCCGACGACCAGCTGGACCACGGCGAGCAGGGACACCACGGCCATGCCGATGAAGTGCCAGTCCTTGGTGGGCTGATCGCGATAGGCGGCCCAGCCGCACCAGGCGGCGAGCACGAGTGCGGCGACGGCGGTCGCCACCGTCAGGGCATCAAGCATGCCGCGACCCTATTACGGGCCAAAAGACCCGATGCGCTTGCCCCCGGGGTCCCCCTTAGGGTCGAAGACATGAAGATCCACGCTGATGCCCTGCTGTTCGACAACGACGGGACGCTCGTCTCATCCCTCGACTCGGTCCACCGGTGCTGGTCGCGCTGGGCCGAGGAGTACGGCATCTCCGAAGAGGACTTCGCCCGGGTCGAACTGCACGGCCGCACCGCCGTGGAGATAGCCGCCGACCTGCTCCCCGCCCAGCGGGTGCCCGAGGCCCTCGCGCGCATCGAGCAGCTGGAGGTCGAGGACGTACCGGGCACAGTCGTGGCGCTGCCCGGCACGCTCGCACTGCTGGACGCGCTGCCCGCCCACCGCTGGGCCGTCGTCACCTCGGCCACCAGGCGGCTGGCCGAGGCCCGGCTCGCCGAGGTCGGCATCCGGCCCAAGACACTGATCGCCGCCGACGACATCACGCGCGGCAAGCCCGACCCGGAGCCCTACCTCCTCGCCGCCCGCGAACTGGGCGTCGACCCGGCCCGCTGCGTGGTCTTCGAGGACGCCCCGGCCGGGCTGCGCTCGGGCCGCGCCGCCGGTATGGCCACCGTGGCGTTGGCCACAACCCACGAGGCGGCTGAGCTGGACGCCGATCTGGTCGTGAAGGACCTCTCGGCCCTGTCCGCGCTGGTCACCGGCGAGGGAGTCGAGATCTCGCCCCGGTTCTGACAACTGTCCACCGCTGTCCGCTATTCGGACAGCGGTGGCGGTCCCCGGCTATACGTCTGCTTTACTTGATCCCATGACCACGACGAGCAGCCGCACCCTTGCGACCGAGGCGACCATGACGCCCGGTGCTCGTTGTATGTGTCGAATGTGCGCCTTCTGAGGGCCCCCGCACCACCCCTGAGCCTCGCGCCCCGAAGCGAGACAGCTGCGCCGTGTCCGTACCCGGTACGTGACTGAGCCGGCCTCCGCGCACACGTTCTCCCCGGTTCGATCGCCCTCCGCGAGAACCGTGCCGCGTTCCCGACCGAATGCACCCGTGCCCGGGCACACCCACGCCCTGCACTCGACAGTGACGGAAACCCAGTGATCACGACAACGGGCCTGACCAAGGTCTATCGCTCGCGCGGCCGTGAGGTGACCGCCCTCGACGGGGTCGATCTGCACGTACGCGAAGGCGAGGTGTACGGCGTCATCGGCCAGTCCGGCGCCGGCAAGTCCTCGCTCATCCGCTGCGTCAACCTGCTGGAACGCCCCACCGCCGGCACCGTGACCGTCGCCGGACAGGACCTCACCGCCCTGGCCGGCCGCGGACCTCGGGCCGGCCGGGAACTGCGCAAGGCGCGCAGTCACATCGGCATGGTCTTCCAGCACTTCAACCTGCTGTCCTCGCGCACCGTCCAGGACAACGTCGAGCTGCCCCTGGAGATCCTCGGCATCTCCGGCAAGGAGCGCTCGCGCAGGGCACTCGAACTCCTCGACCTGGTCGGTCTCACCGACAAGGCCAAGGCCTACCCGGCGCAGCTCTCCGGCGGCCAGAAGCAGCGGGTCGGCATCGCCCGCGCCCTGGCCGGCGACCCGAAGGTGCTGCTCTCCGACGAGGCGACCAGCGCCCTCGACCCCGAGACCACCCGTTCCATCCTCCAGCTGCTGCGCGACCTGAACCGGCAGCTGGGCCTGACCGTCCTGCTCATCACCCACGAGATGGACGTCGTCAAGTCGATCTGCGACTCTGCCGCCCTCATGGAGAACGGGAAGATCGTCGAGTCCGGCACCGTCAGCGGACTCCTCGCGACGCCCGGTTCCGAACTCGCGGCCGCCCTCTTCCCGGTGAGTGGCGACGCCTCCGGGGACGACCGCACCGTCATCGACGTCACCTTCCAGGGCGAGGCCGCCACGCAGCCCGTCATCTCGCAGCTCTCGCGCACGTACAACATCGACATCTCGATCCTCGGCGCCGCGATGGACACCGTCGCGGGACGCCAGGTCGGCCGGATGCGCATCGAACTGCCCGGCCGCTACGACGACAACGTGGTGCCGATCGGCTTCCTGCGCGAGCAGGGGCTGGGGATCGAGGTCCTGGGCCAGGAGCCCGTGCTGGTGAAGGAAGGTGCCAAGTGACCTGGTCGGAGATACAGCCGCTGCTGTCCCAGGCGTGTTGGGACACGCTCTACATGGTCGGCTGGTCCACGCTCATCGCGATCGTCGGCGGACTTCCGCTCGGTCTTCTGCTGGTCCTCACCGACCGCGGCGGACTGCTGCAGAACGTCGTGGCCAACAAGGTCATCGGACAGATCGTGAACATCGCCCGCTCGATGCCGTTCATCATCCTGATGGTCGCGCTGATGACCTTCACGCGCACGATCACCGGGACGACGATCGGCCGTGAGGCGGCGATCGTGCCGCTCGCCGTCGGAGCGATTCCCTTCTACGCGCGCCTGGTCGAGATGTCCGTCCGCGAAGTGGACGACGGACTCGTCGAGGCCGTGCAGTCGATGGGCGGCAGCACCTGGAAGACCGTACGCAGCGTTCTCGTGCCCGAGGCCCTGCCGTCCCTGATCTCCGGGGCCACCACGACGGTCGTCGCGCTCATCGGCTACTCGGCCATGGCGGGCACGGTCGGCGCCGGCGGACTCGGCGACATCGCCATCCGCTACGGCTACCAGCGCTTCGAGACCGGCCTGATGTGGATCACCGTGGCCGTCCTGGCCGTCGCCATCTCCCTGTTGCAGTTCGGCGGCGACTTCGCCGCCCGCGCACTGCACCGGCGGGCCGCGAAGTCCGGGCCGCTGCTGCTCTTCCGCCCCTTCAGCGGCATCTTCCCGGGCACGGTCGCGACCGACGCCGTGAAGAAGAACTGACCGGCGCGGTCAAGGAACTGACCGACGCGGTCAGGAAGAACCGACCGACGCGGTCAGGGAGACCCGACCGACGCGGTCACGAGGAACTGACCCAGAACTCCCCGTTCACCCACCGACGGGGCCGCTCCACCCGTAAGGAAAGGCACTTTTCGTGCGTAACACCGCCAAGATCACCACCGCTGTCCTCGCCGCCGGAGCCCTCACCCTCGGGCTCACCGCCTGCGGCTCGGACAAGGACTCCGCCGCCGCCGGCTCCGACGGCCCGCTGGTCGTCGCCGCCAGCCCGGTCCCGCACGCCGAGATCCTCGACTTCGTCAAGGACAACCTGGCGAAGAAGGCAGGCCTCGACCTGCAGGTCAAGGAGTTCACCGACTACGTCACGCCGAACACGGCGACCGAAGACGGGTCCGTGGGTGCCAACTACTTCCAGAACCAGCCCTACCTCGACGACTTCAACCAGAAGAAGGGCACCCACATCGTGCCCGTCGTCACGGTGCACCTGGAGCCGCTGGGCCTGTACTCGCACAAGGTCAAGAAGGCCGACGACCTCAAGAGCGGCGCGACGGTCGCCGTCCCGAACGACACGGTCAACGAGGCCCGCGCGCTCAAGCTCCTCGCCGCCAACGGGATCATCACGCTCAAGGACGGCGCGGGCAACGACGCGACCCCCAAGGACATCGCGAAGAACCCGAAGAACCTCAAGTTCAAGGAGCTGGAGGCGGCTCAGACCCCGCGCTCCCTGGACGACGTCGACGCCGCGGTGATCAACGGCAACTACGCCATCGAGTCCGACCTCAAGCCCTCCAAGGACGCCCTCGTCCTGGAGTCCGCGAAGAACAACCCGTACGGCAACTTCCTCGCCGTCAAGAAGGGCAACGAGGACGACCCGCGGGTGAAGAAGCTCGCCAAGCTCCTCACCTCTCCCGAGGTCAAGAAGTTCATCGAGGACAAGTACGACGGCTCCGTCATCCCGTCGTTCTGAGCACGTAGTCCCAAGGAGCGATCGCGATGCGCAAGCACGTCATATCCGCGGTGTCCGCCGCACTCGCCCTCGGCCTGGGCCTGACCGCCTGCGGCTCGGGCTCGGACTCCGGTTCGGGCAGCGGTGGTGACGACGCCCTGGTCGTCGGCGCCACCGCCGTCCCGGCCGGCGAGGTCCTCGCGTACATCAAGAAGGACCTCGCCGCGAAGGCGGGGCTCGACCTGGAGATCAAGGAGTTCACGGACTACGTCCTGCCGAACACCGCGCTCCAGGAAGGCTCGCTCGACGCGAACCTGTACCAGAACCAGCCCTACCTGGACGAGTTCAACAAGTCCAAGGGCACGGACCTGGTGTCGGTCGTGAAGGCGTACCTGCCGCCCATGGGCGTGTACTCGAAGAAGGTGAAGGACGTCACCGGGCTCGCCGACGGAGCCACCGTCGCCGTGCCCAACGACACCACCAACGAGGGCCGCGCGCTCAAACTCCTCGCCTCCAAGGGTGTCATCACGCTCAAGAAGGGCGCCGGAACGGACGCGTCCCCCGCGGACATCGCGGCCAACCCGAAGCACCTGATGTTCAAGGAGCTCGAACCGGCCCAGCTGCCGCGCTCCCTCGACGACGTGGGCGCCGCGGTCATCAACAACAACTACGCCCAGGACGCGGGGCTCAGCCCCACCAAGGACGCCGTCCTCCTGGAGTCCGCGAAGGACAACCCCTACGCGAACCTCCTGGCCGTCAAGAAGGGCAACGAGGACGACCCGCGGGTGAAGAAGCTCGCGAAGCTCCTCACTTCTCCCGAGGTGAAGAAGTTCATCGAGGACAAGTACAAGGGCTCGGTCCTGCCGGTCACCTCCGGCTGACGCACCGGTCACCGCACGGGGTCCACTCTTCACCGGGGGTGGACCCCGTGGTGCGGGCCGGGGCTTGCATGCTGCATGCTGGGCAGTTCAGCAGGCCCGACGATTTCCGACGGCCCGTAGGTTTCCGAAGGTTACGGAGCGGCGCATGACGAGCACCTTCCCCGGCATCTCCATCAGCACGGAGCGGTTGGTGCTGCGCCCGCTTGAGGACGACGACGCGCCTGCCCTGGCCGAGATGATGAACGACGAGATGGTCGCGGCCTGGACATCGGTCCCGCAGCCCTTCACGGAGGACGGCGCCCGCGGCTGGATCCACGACTACGCGCCCGCCGAACGCACGGCGGGCCGTGGACTCGACTTCGCCGTCGCGGAGTTCCTCACCCAGCGCCTGGTCGGCGTCATCCAGCTCGGCAAGACGAACTGGCACGTCCGGTCCACCGAACTCTCGTACATCATCGCCCCCTGGGCCCGCGGCGAGGGCTACGCCTCCGAAGCGGCGCTCGCCACCGCCCAATGGCTCTTCCGCGACCAGAAGTTCGAGCGCATCGAACTGCGCACGGCGGCCGACAACACGGCCTCCCAGCAGGTCGCCCAGAAGATCGGCTGCATCAGCGAGGGCGTCCTGCGCAACGCCTGCATAGCCCGTACCCGCACCGAGGACGGCACCTGGGCCGACCTGCGCACCGACTTCATCGTGTGGAGCCTGCTCCCGGAGGACCTCGACGGTGTCGCCGAAGAACTGGCCGACACCGGTGGTTTCACGTCGTACTCGGACTGGAACTGACACCACGCGGGCCCCTGCGGCCGCCGGAGGCCGACACCCGCGGCCGGCTCCCGCAGCCGACCGACCGGAACCGTAGCCGTGGGATCGCTCCCACACCCGTCCGGCCCGTGGCGGCGCCACCCAGCTTCACCAGGTACCCTCACGGAGCCCCCGCCCACGAACTGTCCCCCTGACGAGCCGCGAAAACCCTCTGGAGACTGACGACGATGGCCGACCGGGTCACGGTGATCGGCTGCGACGGCTCGCCGCTGACCGCCGCGGCGCGCTCCGCTCTCGGCGCCGCCACGCTGGTGGCAGGCGCGGCCCACCACCTCGAACTCCCCGAGGTGCCCGCGACCGCCGAACGCATTCGCCTCGGCAGCGTCGCCCTCGCCGCCCGCCGGGTCGCGGGCCATCGCGGCACCGCCGTCGTGCTCGCCGACGGGGACCCCGGCTTCTTCGGCGTCGTCCGCACCCTGCGCGCCCCCGAATTCGGCCTGGAGGTCGAGGTCGTCCCCGCGGTCTCCTCGGTGGCCGCCGCCTTCGCCCGCGCCGGCATGCCCTGGGACGACGCAGAGGTGGTCGTCGCACACCCCCGCACCCTGCGACGGGCGGTGAATGTATGCCGCGCCCACACCAAGGTCGCCGTCCTCACCTCGCCGGGCGCCGGACCCGCTGAACTAGGTCTGCTCCTGGAAGGGGTCCACCGCACCTTCGTCATCTGCGAGGAACTCGGCACCGTACGCGAGCGGGTCACGATCCTCACCTCCGACAAGGTCGCCGACCACACCTGGCGCGACCCCAGCGTCGTCATCGTCATCGGCGGCTTCGTGGCCGCGGCCGAGGGCGGCGGCTGGATCGCCGGCCGTGAACCGGCGGTGGGTCCGCGCGGCTGGGCGCTGCCCGCGCAGGCGTACGGCGGTGCGCTCGGCGAAGGCGAGACCGAGCTGCTGCGGGCCGCCCAACTCGCCCGGCTGGGCCCGCGCGTCGGTGACCTCGTCTGGGACATCGGCTCGGGCAGCGGCGCCTTCGCCACCGAGGCCGCCAGGACCGGCGCCGCGGTCATCGCGGTCGACCGGAACCAGGGGGCCTGCGCCCGCACCGAGGAGGCCGCCCGCCGCTTCGGCGTCCAGATGCACATCGTGCACGGCGCCGCCCCGCACATCCTGGAGAACCTCCCCGAACCCGACGTCGTACGCATCGGCGGCGGGGGATCCGCGGTGGTCTCGGCCGTCGTCGACCGCCGCCCGCAGCGCATCGTGACGCACGCGGCGACCCGCGACGCGGCCGAACTCGTCGGCCGGGAACTGACGGAGCACGGCTACCAGGTCGAGTGCGCTCTCCTGCAGTCCGTCGAACTCGACACGAAAGCCTGGACGGAGACGGAACGGAGCGTTGCGTTCCTGCTCACCGGACTTCTCCCCGATCGTGCCCCGTGATCGGTTTGTCGTACTGCGCGCGGTAGGCTGGCCGATCGTTGTACCGCTCTCGGCTGCCCGGCGCTTCGTCGGTCAATGTCCCGAAAACGCGCCTCTTTTGGGGTGGGTGTGGTACGGCGACAACCGGGGGACGCGCAACGTGGCGCAGTCCACAGCGGGCCGTTGCGGATCAAGCTGTCGCGATGGCGGGACGACCGCGACAATGCCAGTTAGTGGCTTTGTCTGCTTTCCAGGCGGGTCGTTCGTGCCGCCGGGCACGCACGCTCGTTCTTCATGACGGGGGAGCGGTCGGTGCGCCGTTCCGGGCGGGCTGGTCGTAGGAGCATCAACCGATGGGCGAGGGGTACGCATGACCGACACCGGCCAGGTCCCGGGCGAGGGACTGCCGGAGAACGCAGGCATGGTGGAGCAGCCGGGCGTCTCCTCGCCCGGTGCGTACACCTTCCTCGACCCCTCCGAGACCCCCGCCGAGGACGACGACCTGCTCCTCATGCCGGGCGCGCAGGGCGCCTGGGGCAACGAGGTGCCGCCGCCGGCGCCGCTGCCCCTCGCCCACGAGCCGGGCCCGCAGTACACCCACGAGCCCGCCTCGCAGTACACCCACGAGTCCGCCCCGCAGTTCACCCCTGGGCCCGGCCCGCAGCTCGGTCAGGAGCCGGTCGCTCAGTTCGCGCCCGAGCCGGACCCGCAGTTCGCCTCCGAACCCGGCCCGCAGTCGGCCCCCGAGCCGGGTCCGCAGCTCGGTCAGGAGCCCGGTCAGGAGTCCGGTCAGGACTTCGCCCCGCAGCTCGCCGCCGAGCCGGGTCCGCAGCTTGCCGCCGAGTCCGGCCCTCAGCCCGACCCCGACCCCGGTCCGCAGCTCGGCGACGAGCCGGGTCCGCACGAGACGGCCGGCCGGGACAGCGGTTCGGTCGATCTCAGCGGTGTCCGGATGCCGGCCGCGGCGCCCGCCCCGCAGCCGGCTCCGCCCCGCCGCCCGCTGCACCTCGGCCCGCCGACCCCGGACGGCTCGTCGAGCCCGGTCCGCTCTCTCGCGGACCGCGGTCCCGCGGGCGCACCGGCCGGCCCCGCGCCCGTACGGCAGTCCGGGCCGCCGACCATGGGCCCCGAATACCTCGACGTCCCGCAGCTCGCGGACGTTCCGCCCCAGGGGGCGCCCTGGGGAGCCGCACCGCAGTCGGTGCCCTCGATGACGCCGATGATCGCCGAGCCGGGTCCCGAGGGCCAGGCTGCAGAAACGGTCGTCCCGGAGCACGCCACGAGTGCCGACGCCGGTACGGGCGACGAATCGGCGCAGGTCACGGAAGCGCAGCCGGATCCGGAGCGCGCCCCGGCCGGACAGCTCGCGGAGATCGCGCCCGCCGCGGGCATCGCCGGGTCTCCGGAGGCCGCGCCCACGGCCCCCGACGGCTCGGACGCGGCTCACGGTCCGCTGACGCCGGACGCCCATCCCGTCGCCGGGGGCCCGCAGGAGATGCAGGCTCCGGACGCCGTCCCGGTCACCGAGACGAGCATCCACACCGCGGACGGCGCGCCGGACCAGCAGGTCGCACCCCAGCCCGAGCCCCAGCACGACGACTTCGTGACCGGTCACGACGCAGCGCAGTCGGCGGGCGACTCCCCGCTCCCGGACGGCACCCAGCCGCCCGCGCTCGCCGCACCCCACGCGCCCGCACACGTCGCCGCGCCGGAACCGGCCTCCCCGGAGGGCGAGTTCCACGCACCCGAGCAGGACCCGTACGGCCCCCAGTCGCCGGTCCCCGATCCCGCCCCGGCTCCCCTGCCCGCCGCCGAGAACGGGACGCCCGACGCTGTGGTCCCGTTCACCGATCCGGCCGACACCGGCGCCCACATCCCGGAACCTGCCGTCCAGTTCGCGGACACGGAGGCCTACGCGGAACCCGACCACGCCGTCGCCGCCCCGCAGCCGCTCGCGGCCGAGGTGTCCCAGGCGGCCGGCGCGGCCCACACCGCCCACGCGCCGGCGAACCCCTCGCAGGGCCGTGCCGTGGCCGCCTCGCAGGCACCGCACGCCCAGCAGTTCACCGAGTCCGTCGCCGAGACCTCGTACGGCGTCCCCGTCGGGGTCGGCGCGTACGCGGCGCCCGCCCACGCGGCCGCAGGGCAGGAGACCGACTCCGAGGGCAGGGCGCACCGCGCGTCCGTACCCGACTCCGCAGGGCTGCCCGGCGCACCCCTGGAGGGTCAGGGGGACCACACCATCGGCCAGTTCGTGCCCGTCGAGGGCTCGGTGCCGACCACGCCGCACCTGGCCCCGACGCCGCCGCACGCCATGACCGTGCCGCCTCTTCCGGCGGAGGAGGACTCCGCACCGGACGAGCAGCCGGCGCCCGGGCTCACCCCGGCCGCCACCGAGCCCCCGGCGTTCGAAGAGACCCCGGAGCCCCCGGCCCCGGCGGAGTTCCCGGTCCCCGAGGACTCCGTGGCCGCCGTGCCCGCCCCCCGCGAGGCCGACGCCGCCCTCGTACCGGAGCCGCCCGTGGCGGACCCGGAATCCGTAGTCGCACAGCAGGCGGACGACCTGGACACTCAGGGCGCCGACCAGGAAGAGAGCACGGCCGCAGTGGAAGACGTACGAGAGTCCACCGGCCCCGCCGCGCCCGGGTACGACGAGGCAGAGCGCGAGGCCGTGCTGCGGGTGATGCGCGAGCGCCGCGACATCCGCAACGGCTTCCGCAGCGACCCGATCCCGCACGACGTCCTGCTCCGCGTCCTGGAGGCGGCCCACACCGCGCCGTCCGTCGGCCACTCCCAGCCCTGGGACTTCGTGGTGATCCGCTCCGCCGACACCCGGCGGTCGATGCACGAACTGGCGGCCCGCCAGCGCGAGGCGTACGCCAAGTCGCTCCCCAAGGGCCGCGCGAAGCAGTTCAAGGAACTGAAGATCGAGGCCATCCTCGACACCCCGGTGAACATCGTGGTCACCGCCGACCCGACCCGCGGCGGCCGGCACACGCTGGGCCGCCACACCCAGCCGCAGATGGCCCCGTACTCCTCCGCGCTCGCAGTCGAGAACCTCTGGCTCGCCGCGCGCGCCGAGGGCCTCGGTGTCGGCTGGGTCAGCTTCTTCGACGAGCGGGAGATGGTCCGCGCCCTGGGCCTGCCCGACCATCTGGAGGTCGTGGCGTACCTCTGTGTCGGATACGTCGACGAGTTCCCGGACGAGCCCGAACTGATGCAGGCCGGCTGGTCCAAGCGCCGCCCGCTGTCCTGGGTCGTCCACGAGGAGACGTACGGCCGTCGCGCGCTGCCCGGTGAGGAGCCGCACGACCTGCTCGCCGAGACTGTCTCCAACATCCGCCCGCTCGACGCCAAGGCACTTGGTGAGGCCTGGGACCGGCAGAAGCGGATGACGAAGCCGGCGGGCGCGCTCGGCATGCTGGAGATCATCTCCGCCCAGCTGTCCGGTCTGTCCCGCCAGTGCCCGCCGCCGATCCCGGAGCCCGCGGCGGTCGCGATCTTCGCCGGTGACCACGGTGTGCACGCCCAGGGCGTCACCCCCTGGCCGCAGGAGGTCACCGCCCAGATGGTGGCCAACTTCCTGGGCGGCGGAGCGGTCTGCAACGCGTTCGCGAACCAGGTGGGCGCCGAGGTCTGCGTCATCGACGTGGGTGTCGCCTCGGAGCTGCCCGCGACCCCGGGTCTGCTGCCGCGCAAGATCCGTGCGGGCACGTCCGACATGACCACCGGCCCCGCGATGACCCGCGAGGAGGCCAAGGCGGCCATCGAGGTGGGCATCGAGACGGCCCGCGACCTCGTGGCGGCCGGCAACAGGGCCCTGCTCACGGGCGAGATGGGCATCGCCAACACCACCGCGTCGGCGGCCCTGATCTCGGTCTTCACGGGGACCGACCCCAGCGAGGTGACCGGCCGGGGCACGGGAATCAACGACGAGACCCTGGCCCGTAAGACCGAGGTCGTGCGCCGCGCCCTCGAGGTCCACCAGCCGGATCCGGCCGATCCCATCGGCGTCCTCGCCGCGGTCGGCGGCTTCGAACACGCCGCGATGGTCGGCCTGTTGCTCGGCGGCGCGTCGCTGCGCACCCCGGTGATCCTGGACGGCGTCAGCGCCGGCGCCGCCGCCCTGGTGGCGCGCGCGATCGCCCCCGAGGTCCTGGCCGCCTGCATCGCGGGTCATCGCAGCGCGGAGCCCGGCCATGTCGCCGCCCTCAACAAGCTGGGCCTGCGCCCGCTGGTCGACCTCGACCTGCGGCTGGGCGAGGGCACGGGCGCTCTGCTGGCCCTGCCGATGGTCCAGAGCACGGCACGCGCCATGCACGAGGTGGCGACGTTCGATTCCGCGGGGGTCACCGAGAAGTAGGCGTTCGCGGCGGTGGTCACGGGTCCGGGGCGGGGCACCGGTTTCGGGCAGGGGTGTGCCCGGGGAGGGAAACCCCCGACCCGCCGCGACCACGCCCCGCACCCGCACCCTAAAATCCGCACGTCAGGGGCTCACCCAGAACGCAGAGCCCCGTCTCGCACCACCCCGTACGAGGGAGCCGCACCCCATGGCCGAACACCCCGCCTACCCCGTAGGCCTCCGCCTCGCCGGCCGCCGCGTAGTCGTCCTCGGCGGCGGCCAGGTGGCCCAGCGCCGCCTTCCGGCGCTCATCGCGGCCGGCGCGGACATCCGCCTCGTCTCGCCCGAGGCCACACCCTCCGTCGAGGCGATGGCGGACGCGGGCGAGATCGCCTGGACGAGGCGGCCGTACGAGGACGGCGACCTCGCCGACGCCTGGTACGCGCTGATCGCCACCCGCGACCCCGCGGCGAACACCGCGGCCTCCGCGGAGGCCGAGCGGCACCGCGTCTGGTGCGTCCGCTCCGACGACGCCGACGCGGCCACCGCCTGGACCCCGGCCACCGGACACAGCGAGGGCGTGACCGTCGCCGTGCTCACCACCGACGCCCGCGGCCGCGACCCCCGCCACACCGCCGCGGTCCGCGACGCCGTGGTCGAGGGGCTGCGCGACGGCACCCTGGTGGCGCCCCACTTCCGCACCCGCACCCCCGGCGTCGCCCTGGTCGGCGGCGGCCCCGGCGACCCGGACCTGATCACGGTCCGCGGCCGCCGTCTGCTCGCGGAGGCCGACGTGGTCATCGCGGACCGCCTGGGCCCGCGCGACCTGCTCGCCGAACTCCCCGCGCACGTCGAGGTGATCGACGCGGCCAAGATCCCCTACGGCCGCTACATGGCCCAGGAGGCCATCAACAACGCGCTCATCGAGCACGCCAGGCAGGGCAAGTCGGTCGTCCGGCTGAAGGGCGGGGACCCCTTCGTCTTCGGCCGCGGCATGGAGGAGGCCCAGGCACTCGCCGAAGTGGGCATCGCCTGCACGGTCGTCCCCGGCATCTCCAGCTCGATCTCTGTCCCGGGCGCCGCCGGCATCCCCGTCACGCATCGCGGAGTCGCCCACGAGTTCACGGTGGTCAGCGGTCATGTCGCCCCCGACGACGAGCGCTCGCTGGTCGACTGGCCGTCCCTCGCGAAGCTCACCGGCACGCTGGTGATCCTCATGGGGGTCGACAAGATCGGCGCCATCGCCCGGACGCTCATGGACCACGGCAAGGCGCCCGATACCCCCGTCGCCCTGGTCCAGGAAGGCACGACCGCCGCCCAGCGCCGCGTGGACGCCACCCTCGATACGGTCGCCGACACCGTCCGCACCCAGGACGTGAAGCCCCCCGCCGTCATCGTCGTCGGCGAGGTCGTGAACGTGGGCGTGCCGCCCCTGGGGAAGCACGCCGAGTAACCCCGGGTAACCAACCCGTTCCCAGCCGTTGGCACCACACCCAGGACAAGGCAGTATCACCCTGTGGCCGATCTCATCACCGTTGAGGACCCCGACGACCCGCGTCTGCGTGACTACACGGGCCTGACCGACGTGGAGCTGCGCCGCAAGCGCGAACCCGCCGAGGGCCTGTTCATCGCCGAGGGCGAGAAGGTCATCAGACGGGCCAAGGACACCGGCTACGAGATGCGCTCGATGCTGCTCTCCGCCAAGTGGGTCGACGTCATGCGCGACGTCATCGACGAACTCCCGGCCCCGGTGTACGCGGTCAGCCCGGAGCTCGCCGAACAGGTCACCGGCTACCACGTGCACCGCGGCGCCCTCGCCTCCATGCAGCGCAAACCGCTGCCGACGGCGGACGAACTCCTGCAGTCCGCCCGCCGGGTGGTCGTCATGGAGTCGGTCAACGACCACACCAACATCGGCGCGATCTTCCGCTCCGCCGCCGCCCTCGGCATGGACGCCGTCCTGCTCTCCCCGGACTGCGCCGACCCCCTGTACCGCCGCAGCGTGAAGGTCTCCATGGGGGCGGTCTTCTCCGTGCCGTACGCCCGTCTGGAGACCTGGCCCAAGGGCCTGGAGTCGGTCCGCGAGGCCGGCTTCACCCTTCTCGCGCTCACCCCCGACGAGAAGGCCAAGACCCTGGACGAGGCCGCGCCCCACAAGATGGACCGGGTCGCCCTGATGCTCGGCGCGGAGGGCGACGGCCTGTCCACCCAGGCCCTGGTGGCCGCGGACGAATGGGTCCGCATCCCGATGGCCCACGGCGTCGACTCGCTCAACGTCGGCGCGGCGGCCGCGGTCGCCTTCTACGCGGTGGCGACGGGCCGCCCGCAGGCCTGACAGCGCTGAGCCCCCCGCAGGGCTGACAACGCTGAGCCACCCGCAGGGCTGACAACGCTGAGCCACCCGCACGGCTGACGACGAAGGGCCGCCCGCAGGGCTGACGGCGGCGGATCACCCGCACCCGCAGGGCTGACCGCGAAGCGGCGGCGCCCGCAGGGCTGACGGCAACTGATCACAGGGCCGGCCGCCAGGGGGCGACACCCGCAGGGCTGACGGCAACACATCACAGGCCTGACCGCGACGGATCACCCGCACACCCGGCGGAGGCCGCCCGCAGGCCTAACCGTCCTGCTGGACGTCACTCCGGTGCTGTTGGCCGGCCCGCTCCCCGGCGGGCAGCGGCGCGTACGGCTGCTCCTGGCGGACGCCCTCGCGCCCGCCGCCGAGCCCCCGCGCCGGCCCCTGGCATCCCTGCGCCGCCGCGATGCCCAGGGCCACCAGCAGGGTCACCACCACGAAGACGAAGAGCCGCTGGCGCAGCAGCCGCGGGTTGGCCGGCCGCCGGCCGGTCCCGGTGGTGCGAGGCCCCGGACGTGTGCCCGAGCGCGGTCCGGGCCGGTTGCCCGAGCGGGTGGTGTTGCGCGCGGGCGCCGGACGCGCGCCCGACCGCGAGCCGCCACCCGTGCGTGGCGGGGGAGTGCCCTGCGATCCCTGGGTGCCACCCGGCCGCCGCTGGGTGCGCTGGTCGGCGTACTGCTCGGCGAGCCGTCCGGTCGGCCGGTCCGGATCACCGCGCGGGGCAGGCGGCCGGACGTCGGCCAGGCCCTGCGCCTCACGGGCCGCGATCTCCTTGAGCCGCAGCGACAGTTGCAGCGTGCTGGGCCGCTCCTCGGGATCCTTCGCCAGACAGGCCCGTACGAGGGGAGCCAGCGCGTCGGGGACCCCGTGCAGCTGCGCCTCCTCGTGCACCACCCGGTACAGCATCACTTCGGAACTGCCGTGTCCGAAGGGCGAGTCGGATGTCGCCGCGTAGGCGAGCGTGGCGCCCAGGGAGAACACGTCGGTGGCCGGGGTGACGGCCGCGCCCCGCACCTGCTCGGGCGCCAGGAAGCCGGGCGAACCGACCGCCGTGCCGACGTGGGTGAGCGTGGAGGCCCCGGTCGCCCAGGCGATCCCGAAGTCGATGATCCGGGGGCCCTTGGGGGACAGCAGGATGTTGGACGGCTTCAGGTCCCGGTGGACGACACCGGCCTCGTGCACCGCGACGAGCCCCTCGGAGAGGGCGGCACCGACGGCGGCCACGTCGGCGGCGCTCAGCGGTCCTTCCTCGGCGACCTTGTCGTGCAGCGAGGGACCGGGGACGTACTGCGTGGCGAACCACGGACGGTCCGCCTCCAGGTCGGCCGCGACGAGCCGCGCCGTACAACCGCCCCTGATCCGTCGCGCCGCCGAGACCTCCCGCGCGAACCGCGACCTGAACTCCTGATCCTCCGCCAGGTCGGGCCGGATCACCTTCAGCGCGACCCGCTGGCCACGCCGGTCGGAGCCCAGATAGACAACGCCCATCCCGCCCGCGCCGAGCCGTCGGTGAAGCCTGAACGAGCCGACGACACGCGGGTCCTCGCGCCTCAGGCGCATCATCGCCATGTCCATCCCCGCTGCCCGGTCCGTTTGACGAGCCACAGCTTACGTTTCCGCGGCCGGGTGCGCGCATAGGCCGCGCCCTCGCGACCCGATCGATTGTCAGTGCCGGGTGAGAAACTTGAAAGGTGGTCAGGGAGCGTGCGACCAGGCCTGCTTTGAGCGGTCTGTGATCCCAACCATCCGTCGCAGAAGGGGGATTGGGCCCATGAAGGGTGACCGAGTGGAGATAGTCGTGGACGCCGGGGACACGACGCGTACGTACGAGGTGGTGGCCAGCAGGGCGGGCCGCCGGGTGGAGACGGCGGTGCGCCGAGGGGTCGTGGAAGTGAGCGAAGTCACCCGTAGCGGATCAGTGGTGCGCACCGCCCGCTTCATGGCGAACCGGGTGCTCGCCCTGGTCGAGCAGCCGATCCCGAGGGAGGACAGCTCGGAACAGTAGGAGCACACCGGCCGTCCCCTCCGGGAAGACCCTGAGACCCGGGTCCTCGTCTCCACCCAGGGGAGTACGGCGCAGGTCACGGCTCATCCTCCGGGAGGCCCGCCAATCGGTACGAGGGCATGACGACCCACCGCCGCCGCCCCCATAGATTTGAGGTCAAGCGGCGGGTGCAGCACTCGTCCCCCGAGGTCAGACACTCGCCGCTGCCAACCACAACAGAAGCTCGGTCAGGAGAGGGACCATGGCCCACACGGCACAGCGGACGATGATCCGCACGCAGGGACGCAGGGCATACGCCGCCGCGTTCGGCACCCGCCGCACGGGCCGTCGCCACCCACTGGTGGCGACCGCGATGGTCCTCCCCCTGGCGGCCCTGCTCGTAGTCGTCTTCGGCGGCTGGGAAGCAGTGGTCACACAAGCGTCGTCCGTGGGCGTGATGCTGGGGCGCTGAGCGGCGCCCCGGGCCCGGAAGAGCGGTCCGGGCGGGGACATCCGGCCATGAAACCCCGTGGGGACGGGGGTGCGGCGGACGGCACGAATGCCCGCGCAGCTGGGGAGCTGCGCGGGCATTTACGTCTGCCCGCAGACGCCGTCGGCGCTTCCGCACGGATACGTCCGGTCGTCGCCGTGATCGCTCCGGAGCCGGCCGGGGTACGGGGGAGTTCGTCGGCGCGGCGCCGCCTGCGTACGCTCACGGGGAGCCGACGACGTATCTCCAGGGGGACCGGTGACCGCAGACGTGCTGCCCGCGCTGACCGCGAGGGCGCGGGGCGCGGCCCACCCCGCGGACACCACGTGCGCGCACTCCGACGCCGTACTCGCCGACCGGCAGGACGGCACCGTCGTCCGGCACGGCGACACCGTGGCCAAGGCCCACGCCCCCGGCACGGACCCAGGGGAGCTCGCCTCCCGCGTGGCCGTCGCCGGGAACCCCGCCCTCGCGGACGTCCTGCTGCCCCCGCTCCGCCCGGCCCCCGCCGACCTGCACGGCCGCCTGGTGACCTTCTGGCCGTACGGCAGCCCCGTCGACCCGGAGATCCCGGAGGCGGCGCCCTGGGAGGCGGCCGCCACGCTGCTGGCCCGGCTGCACCGGGCGCCGGCACCGGACGGGCTGCCGCCCATGCGCGGCCCCGTCAAAGCCGCTCGCGCGATCGCGCGCCTCCGGGCAGCCGGACCGCACCCCGCCGCGGACCCGGTGCTGCGGGCCTGGGCCGGCCTCCCGCCCTGGGCCCGCGCCGAAGCCCCGATGCCGGCGGAACCCGGCGCCCTCTGCCACGGTGACCTCCACCTCGGCCAGCTGGTGCGCCACCCGGCGGCGACCGGGCCGTGGCTGCTCATCGACGTCGACGACCTGGGCCTCGGCGTCCCCGCCTGGGATCTGGCCCGCCCGGCCGCCTGGTACGCCTGCGGTCTCCTCCCGCCCGACGAGTGGACCCGCTTCCTGACCGCCTACCAGCGTGCGGGCGGCCCGGCCGTCCCCGCCGACGGCGACCCGTGGCCCGCCCTGGACGTCCCGGCCCGCGCCCTCACCGTGCAGACCGCGGCTCTGGCGATCGCCAAGTCCGTGACTGCGGACCGCCCCCTGGACGAGGTCCAGCAGGCCGTCGTCGACGCCTGCGACCGAATGGCCGCCGTCCCGCCCGAGTTGGCACGAGGTTTCGCGAAGTAAGGTGCAACCGACGGCCGCCGGACGGTGTCTGTCCTGGCGTAACGCGAAGCAGCACCGACGGCGAGGAGTTGAGCCGAGCATGCAGTGTCCGAAGTGCCATGCGCCCATGCACACGTACAACCGCAATGGCGTCCAGATCGAGCAGTGCAGCGGCTGCCGCGGGATATTCCTCGACTACGGCGAGCTGGAGTCGCTGACCCGCGTGGAGTCCCAGTGGTCCCAGCCGGCTCCGCCGCCGGGCGCCCCGCAGGCGTACCCCTCCGCTCCGGCGCCGGCCTGGGGCGCCCCGCAGGGAGGCCATGGCGGCCACGGCGGTCACTACGGCGGCCACCAGCGCCACAAGAGCTTCGGCCACATGCTCTTCTCGTCCTGACCGACGGGGCCCTCCCCGGTGGAGGGCCCCTCGTCGTGTCCGGAGCTCCGCGGGGGGACGCCGGAGCGAGGGCAGCACGACGAAGCCCCCGGCCGCAGAGGGCCGGGGGCTTCGGATGTGCGCGATACTGGGATTGAACCAGTGACCTCTTCCGTGTCAGGGAAGCGCTCTCCCGCTGAGCTAATCGCGCAGGTCACGCGGCTTCCGCCACGCTCACTGCTGGGCTTGCGTGCGCGATACTGGGATTGAACCAGTGACCTCTTCCGTGTCAGGGAAGCGCTCTCCCGCTGAGCTAATCGCGCGGGGATCCTTGCGGACCAGTGGACGATACTGGGATTGAACCAGTGACCTCTTCCGTGTCAGGGAAGCGCTCTCCCGCTGAGCTAATCGTCCTTGGAGGTGGAGACGGGATTTGAACCCGTGTAGACGGCTTTGCAGGCCGTTGCCTCGCCTCTCGGCCACTCCACCAGGAGTGCGGGGGTTCGGGAAGATCCCCCGTTTCCTGCGAGCGGACGACCAGGTTCGAACTGGCGACCTCAACCTTGGCAAGGTTGCGCTCTACCAACTGAGCTACGTCCGCGTGCCGTTTCCGGTCGGCTCACGCGTCCCGGCGACGTGTTGAACTCTAGCGGATTCCCGGGCCAGTACAAAAACGCGTTTGTGCAGCGTGCTGCGGTGCGTTCCGCGCCAGGACGCGGCCGGGTCCACCCGCAGGTCACCCGCCCTAGACTCGACTGCGTGCACGACCTCCCTCCTCTCGCCCGCTTCGGTGACCTCGTCGCGACCGGCCTCCGTGACGTGACCAGCGATCCCGCGGCCCTGGAGTCCACCGGCTTCTGGGCCGTCTCCGCGGACTTCGAGGGCCGTCTGGTCTGTGCCCGCTTCAGCGACGTACGGGCGGAGCCGGTACCCGCGCCGGTGGCGGGCGCGTGGCACGGACCGGCCACGGGTGACTGGACGTCGTCGCTCGACCACGACGCGTACACCAAGGGTGTGCGCCGCATCCGGGAGCACATAGCGGCCGGCGAGGTCTATCAGGCGAACCTCTGCCGCGTGCTGTCCGCGCCCGTGGCGGCCGACGCCGACGTGGACGCACTGACCTCGCTGCTGGCGCGCGGCAACCCGGCGCCGTATGCCGGAACGATCCGCCTGCCCCGGCACGGAGTCGAGACGGCCACCGCGTCCCCCGAACTCTTCCTGCGGCGGGCCGGCCGCACCGTCGAGTCGGGCCCGATCAAGGGCACCGGACGCACGGAGGCGGACCTGCTGGAGAAGGACTACGCCGAGAACGTGATGATCGTCGACCTGGTCCGCAACGACATCGGCCGGGTCTGCGCGACGGGGAGTGTCTCCGTGCCCGACCTGTGCGTCGTCGAGAAGCATCCCGGTCTGGTCCATCTCGTCTCCACGGTCCGCGGCGAACTGCGCGAGGACGCCGGCTGGCCGGAACTCCTCGCGGCCGCCTTCCCGCCCGGTTCCGTCACCGGCGCTCCCAAGTCCAGCGCGCTGCGGATCATCGACGCGCTGGAGACCGCGCCCCGCGGCCCGTACTGCGGTGGCATCGGCTGGGTCGACGCCGACCGCGGCACCGGAGAGCTGGCCGTCGGCATACGCACCTTCTGGATCGACCGCGCCGAGGGTGTCCTGCGGTTCGGCACCGGGGCCGGGATCACCTGGGGTTCTGACCCCGAGGGGGAGTGGCGGGAGACCGAGCTGAAGGCCTCGCGCCTGCTCGCGGTAGCGTCGGGGGCGTACGAGGCGAGTGGAGGAACTCTCACATGAAGATCTGGCTCGACGGCGGGTTGCAGGACATCGAGTCCGCCCGCGTCTCCGTCTTCGACCACGGGCTGACCGTGGGCGACGGCATCTTCGAGACGGTGAAGGCGGTCGACGGGCGGCCGTTCGCACTGACCCGGCACCTCGACCGGCTGGCCCGCTCGGCACACGGCCTCGGTCTGCCCGAGCCCGACCTCGACGAGGTGCGCCGCGCGTGCGCCGCCGTCATCGACGCCAACCCGATACCGCTGGGCCGGCTGCGGATCACGTACACCGGCGGCCACGGCCCGCTCGGCTCCGACCGCGGTGAGCACGGGCCGACCCTGGTCGTCGCCCTCGGCGAGTCCGCCCGGCGTCCCGACTCCACCGCCGTCATCACGGTCCCCTGGACCCGCAACGAACGCGGCGCCCTCACCGGCCTCAAGACCACCTCGTACGCGGAGAACGTCGTCGCTCTCGCCCGCGCGCGTGAACAGGGCGCCACGGAGGCCCTGTTCGCCAACACGGTCGGCCGGCTCTGCGAGGGCACGGGGTCCAACGTCTTCGTCGTCCTCGACGGCGAGATCCACACCCCGCCCCTCGCCTCCGGCTGTCTCGCCGGCATCACCCGTGCCCTCACCGTCGAGTGGACCGGTGCCAGGGAGACCGACCTCCCGCTGGACGTCCTGGAGCGCGCCGACGAGGTCTTCCTGACGTCCACGCTGCGCGATGTGCAGGGCGTGCACCGGGCCGACGGACGTGAACTGCCGGGCGCGCCGGGCCCGGTGACCGCCAAGGCGATGCGGATCTTCGAGGAGCGCGCCGGGGACGACCTCGACCCGTAGACCGCGGGCAGTGCGGAAATCCGGATGACGTCGGGTCGTCGGGCGGGTACAACACCCCTGATGACCACGACCCTGCGGCCGACCGAGCCGCTTCAGCACCACACCGACGGAACGCGTTCGCGCCACTACCAGGTGTGTGTGAACAGCCGTCCCGTCGGCGCGATAAGCCTCAGTACGCACCCCGTCTTCGGCCCGGCCGTCGCCCGGCTGGAGGACCTGCGCATCGAGGACGCGGACCGGGGGCGCGGCCGCGGGACGGTGGCCGCGCTCGCCGCCGAGGAAGTGGTGCGCGGCTGGGGGTGCGGACGGATCGAGGTGTCGGTTCCCGCCGACGCCGAGGCCGCGCTCAGACTGACCCGGGCGCTCGGTTACGTCCCCCGCAACCGCGCCATGGAGAAGCCGCTCGGCACCACCGCGCCGCAGCTGTCCGCGGGAAGCCGGGGCCGCCCCATGACCGAGGCGGAGTACGGCCCTTGGGAAGCGCGGGGCAGGGAGAGCTATGCCCGGACGTGGATCGAGCGCGGCGTGCCCGAGGACGAGGCGCACGCGAAGTCGCAGCGGGACCACGACCAGCTGCTGCCGCGCGGGATCGACACCGAGAACATGCTGTTCAGCGTGCTGGAGCACGAGGGAACGCCGGTCGGCACCCTCTGGCTCGCCCTGCAGGACGAGCGCGCTTTCGTCTTCGAAGTCGAGGCCGACGCCGCCCATCGGGGCAGGGGGCACGGCCGTACGCTGATGCTGCTGGCCGAGGAGCAGGCGGTGGCTGCCGGCAAGCGCGCCATCGGCCTCAACGTCTTCGCGGGCAACACCCCGGCCGAGCGGCTCTACGAGACGCTCGGCTACGAGACGACACTCCACCACCTGTACAAGAACCTGCTCTAGGTCCTGTCCGGTGCCGGGTCAGGACTCCCGCTCGGACAGCAGCCGGTCGGCGATCTCCTCGATGCGCTCGCGCAGCCCTTCCTGGCTCTTGCCGCCGTCGAGGCGCTCGCCGCCGATCACGTACGTCGGCGTGCCGGTGACGCCGATGGCCTTGCCCTCGGCCTGGTCGGCGTCGACGATGAGGATGTGCCGGCCGTCGATCAGGGCGGTGTCGAACTCCTCGGCGTCCAGGCCCAGTTCGCGAGCCACCTCGACCAGGAAGGGTTCCCCCTCACGGTCGAGGCGCTCGACGCTGCCGAGCACCGCCTCCACGTACGGCCACGCCTTGCCCTGCTCCGCCGCCTCCTCGGCGGCCTGCGCGGCGGCGAAGGCGTGCCGGTGCTTCTCCAGCGGGAAGTGCCGCAGCCGCAGCTCCAGCCGGTCGCCGTAGCGGGCGCGCAGGGCCCGCAGGTCGTCAAGGGCGCCGCGGCAGTCGGGGCACTGCAGTTCGCACCAGACGTCCAGGACGGGGGCGGAGGGGTGTGCGGAGGGGGAGTCGCTCATGGTCCACAGTCTTCCAGCCCCGGCAGCGGCGGCCCAACCGGGACCTGGGGAGGACGCCGGACCCCGAGATGTCCCTGAGGTCCGCCCGGAGCATGGCATACCGGGCACCGGGCGGTGCAGGATGGAAGGGACGAAGCGCCCGACCGAGCCCTGCCTGGAGGACCGGATGATTGCCGAGACCGTCTGTTCCGCCGTCTCCGCCGCCGGGCTGGGCATCGCCGCGGTGACGGCGTATCGCAAGCGCTTCCTGAGCGCGGTGCGTATCGCCGCCTATTCGCTGGTTCCCGTCGGCCTGGTGATGACCGGAGTCGTGGGCTGGGCCGCGGACACCGCCTTCAGCCCGACCGCGTGGGCCGGTTTCGTCGTGCTCGGCGGTGCGTGGCTGCTGTTCCTGACCACCCGAGCCGTCGAGCGACGTCGGGGCGGTACGCGCAAGGAGCGGAAAGAGGCCAGGGCCGCCGCTGGGCGCGAGGCCGTGGCCCCGGCCGCTTCGGCGCCCTCACTGGGCCAGAGCACGCGTCCCGCCGCCCGGCCGGCGCCGGCTCCCCGCGCCAACGGCTCTTCCGAGGACTTCAGCGACATCGAGGCCATCCTCAAGAAGCACGGGATATGACGGTCCGCAGCGCCCGGGGCTGGGCGCGGCCGTAAGTGATCAAGTGGGCCCGCGAAGTGATCAAGTCCGTCGCCTGCTCTCACCGGCAATGACGAACTCCCTGTCAATGTGCGCGTGTTGATCGCCTGCGGGGTGCCCGGTGCGCCATCATCGCGGCGAGATGCTGGACACAACACAGAGCGACACCGCCGCCCCTCCCGAGGAGCGACGTGGTTGTCTCTTCGCACTTTCCCAGCCACCGCTGATGATCTTCCTTGCGGTGATCGGCTGTCTGCTGCTCATGGCTTCGCTGCACGATCTGCTGCTGCTCTGAGCCGTACACGGAGCCCCTGGCGCCACCCGTTGCGGGCTCCGTCTTCAGCTTGCCGCTTCCTTGCGCCGGGCCCGGTAGGCCGCCACATGCAGGCGGTTTCCGCAGGTCCGGCTGTCGCAGTAGCGCCGGGAGCGGTTACGGGAGAGATCGACGAAGGCGCGCCGGCAGTCCGGGGCCTCGCAGCGCCGCAGCCGGTCCTGTTCGCCGGCGACCACGAAGAAGGCCAGCGCCATCCCGCAGTCGGCCGCGAGGTGGTCGGCGACGGAGGCGCCGGGCGCGAAGTAGTGCACGTGCCAGTCGTAGCCGTCGTGGTCGGTGAGCCGGGGCGTGGTCCCCGCCGCGGCTACCAGCTCGTTGATCACTGCCGCCGCACTCCGTGCGTCGTCGGCCGCGAAGATCGCCGCGAACCGGCCGCGGACCTCCAGTACTGCCGCGAGGTCGTGCTCCGACAGCACCCCCACATCGCTCATCTCGTGATTTCGCACGAAATGAGTGAGAGCGGGGACGTCCTGGAGACCGTCCGCCGTGTCGTCCTCCGGTGCGGTGTTCACCAGATCGACCACGGTGTCGAGCGCGCACCGGGTGTCGTGGGTGATCAGCACGTTTCGCTCCCTGGCGTGAAAGTCGGGCGGCGCCCGCCGGTGCTGGCCGAGCCTAGCGGCTCGGGGATGCCGGGGACGGGCTCGGGCCGCGCCCGGCACACACCCGTGACGGCCGAGACGCCTCAGGGCGCACACCGGCGCCGCCACCGCGGAAATCCCGCGGCGACGGCGCCGGTGTGTGTGCCATATGCAGTTGTCTGAGCCCGAGCCGTCTCCCCGAGTGGACGGCGCCGGGCGGCTCTGTGGTGTCTCGCTAACTCTCGGCCAGGATGTGTGAGAGCTCCGTGTCGAGATCGAAGTGGCGGTGTTCCGTGCCGGGGGGCACAGCGGCGTCTGTTCGCTTCAGGAACGACTCCAGGGCCCGTGCCGGGGCCTCCAGAAGGGCTTCCCCCTCCGGGGAGCTGAGGGCGATGCAGACGACGCCCTGACCGTGACTCCGGGACGGCCAGACTCGGACGTCGCCGGTACCGGTGGGCCGGTGCAGGCCCTCGGCGAGGAGGTCGCGGGCGAACACCCACTCGACGGTTTCCTCGGCTCCGGTGTGGAAGGTGGCGTGCACGGCGTAGGGATCGGCCGTGTCATACCGCAGTCCTGCGGGTACAGGCAGTGAGGACTCGCTCGACACAACGAGGCGCAGGTGCAGCTCGCAGCTGACCGTGGTGTTCATAAGCGCCAGGGCCTTTCGCTCAGTGTGCGCTCGGGGATTCGCACGTCGGCGAAATCGACATGCCACCTACGGTGCCGTTGTAAACCCCTCTGAGTGTTTTGCGTGTCTTTAGGTAGCTCATCCGGCCGAGAGTACGTTCGCGAGGTACGGCCATTCCGGTGACCGGTTTCTCTCGGGTAGGGTTTGGCCGTATGAATACGGGGAGTGACGAGCCGGGCGAGGTCGCCGTGGCTGCTGACGAAACGAAGGACGAGCGTCCGCTCGGTTCGCGGGCGCCGGAATTCATCAAGGCCCGGCGGGCCCTGCACATGAGCTGGCAGGTGGGGGTTTTCGTCGTCGGGCTCGCGGTCGTCGCCGCGGGCGTGGTCATGCTCCCGCTGCCCGGTCCGGGCTGGCTGGTGATCTTCGGCGGCATGGCGATCTGGGCGACGGAGTTCGTCTGGGCACAGCTGGTCCTGCGCTGGACGAAACGCAAGGTGACCGAGGCGACGCAGCGCGCCCTCGACCCCCAGGTGCGCCGGCGCAACATCATCCTGACGACCGTGGGACTCGTGATCATCGCGGTTCTCGTCGGCGTCTATGTCTGGAAGTTCGGCGTCGAGATGCCCTGGAACATCAAGGAGTGACGCGGCCTTCCGGATGACCCTGCCGGGGCCCCTCGGCCGGTCGGAGCCACCCCCTGACATGGGGTAATGTTCTCCCTGCGCCCGGGCGATTAGCTCAGCGGGAGAGCGCTTCGTTCACACCGAAGAGGTCACTGGTTCGAACCCAGTATCGCCCACCAATGCGATTGGCGGCCCTTGTCCACGGAATGCGTGGACAAGGGCCGCCTTCGTCGTTCTTGCGCGGCTGCGCCGCGCGGTGCGGGAGCTTCGCCACCCGGGACCCCTGAGGGTGCCGCTACCTTCGCAGCGAGCGGAGTTGGGGTGCCTCGGGGCCTCCGTGTGCTGCTCCGGGGGATGGGGGCCGGGGCTGAATCGAGGGCCAAAGAGCCCACCTCCGCTGCCAGTCGGCGGCCTCCGTCATTCACTCTGTGTTCTATCGGAATCACTCACTCCCTCCGCAAAAGGGTCAACGCCCCGATGTGGCCATGTTTTTCGGCCCCCCGAGGGGGCGTCCTGCGCATTGGGTCGTCTCCCGTTCGGCCCGTCGGTCGCAGGTGCTGGACCTGCGAGGTCGCGGGCCTGGGGTCGCGACGCCCAGCTTTTTGCTTCGTCGCGCGGGCATACCGTGGCACATTGGCTTCTGTCCGAATTGTTGATGTGCCCGGAAGGCCTCCGTGTCTTGTGTCGGCCGGCGCTTTCTCTCGCAATGATTCCTGAAGCGATCGCGGGGCACCGGGTTGTGACGGTGAGTCACGGCCGGGAGGTGTCGGCGGGCGGGCAAGCGGATCGAACCGCTCCGTCGGGCCCCGCGTGAAAGTGCCCGAAGACCAAGGGCGCAGACGGACTCTCAGATTGCGCGGGCCTTTCGGAAGAAGTTCCAGAGGCAGGTCGCAATGGGAAATCCGTCGGACATATTCCGTAAGGGTGCCGCTTTCTGTGGCTATTCGTCAGGAGGGGGCGGCCCGGACTCAAGTCCCGCCTCACGTCCTTGATGGACGCGGGAAATCTGGGCCTTGAGTAAACGCCGAGCCCTCGCCGAGCAGGGGGCGGAAATGCCGTGGCGCTAGCGCATCCTCCCCAGCACCTCCCGTACCCGTCGCGCGTCCCGGATGCGCTGTTCGTACGTCGCTCCCAGGGCCAGCAGCACCAGTCCGGCGAGTGCGGGAGGTGCCCAGCGGGGGATCGCGTCGACCACCTGGACGAGGTACGGGGCGAGTTCGTGCAGTGCGTCGAGCGCGAGCACCGTGCCGCCGAGGACGAGCGGGGCCTGCAGCCGGTGCCGGGCGCCGACGAGGGTGATGAGCAGTGCCGCCGCGCCGAGCAGCAGCGGTCGTGGCCAGTGTGCGTCGCCCCAGGCGGCGACGAGGCTCGGCACGAGTGCGACGGAGAGCCCCGGTCCGTACGCCGTCCACGACGAGGCCTGCTTGTCCCTGCGGTGCCTCAGCAGGCCCACGACCAGCGCGGGTACGGCCACCGGAAGGGCGTACGCCTCCGGGGAGGCGACCTCCCAGGACGCCAGCCTGACCCAGGTGGCCAGCAGGAACAGGGCGGTGGCCGCGTAGCCGACGGGACGCCGGTCCTCGCGCACGGCCGTGCCCGCCGCGATGACACCGCAGAGCGCCAGGACCAGGGCCAGCATCGGGGGAGTGGTGACCGCGAGACCGACGGCGAGCAGTGAGGCAGCGGCTCCGGCGGCCTCCACGGACACGACCGCGGACGAGCCGCCGAGCCGGGCCGCGAGAAGGGCCGCACCGGCCGGCACCACGAGCACGAGCAGCGCGATCTGCTGCGGCTGCCAGTCGAGGAAGGCCCCTACGGCGCAGGCGAGGGCGGTGGCGTGGACCAGGGCGGCGGGAAGGACGAAGGTGCCGAGGTGCGCTCGCAGGGCGGCGGCCGCGAACAGTGCGGTCAGCGCGGCGAGGACGGTCAGGGTCGCGCCCTCGGAAGCCAGCGAGAGGAACGCGAGGCTCACGGAGGTGACGAGGGCGGAGAGAAGAGCGGCGGAGCGCGTGGCCGCCGGACCGCGGGTCGAGGAGGCGTACGCCAGCGCTGCCAGGATCAGGATTCCCTGCATCAACAGGGCGGCTCCGTAAGGCAGTTCGAGGGCGGCCGGGAGGGCGAGCGCTGCCGCACAGGTCAGCGTCAGCGCACAGGTCAGCGCCTGCGGACGCCGTTCCGGTACGCGGACCGCCGCCGCCAGTACACCGGCGACCAGCGCGAGCACGAGCGGTGCCGTGGACGTGCCGGGTGGCCAGGGGAAACCGTCCATGCCGACCGCGTCGCGGGCGGTCGCCGGGGTCCCGGACCAGACGTGCTCCGCCCGGCCGGCCGGGCCCAGCAACGTGAGGGCGACCACCGGCAGCGTCGACACCACGGCGAGGGCCTGCACGATGCCGGAGGCCCACGCAAGGCCCCGCCGTAGGGCTTCGGGCAGCCGGGTCCGTATGACGGCCAGGAGTGCGATCGCGCAGACCAGATAGGCCGGAACCGTCCAGGCGCCGGGCAGTGCCGGGCGCGGGATGCCGCCGAGTCCGGCGACCGTGACCAGTCCGCCGGCCAGTGCGACGCCCGTGGCGGTGCCCGGATTCGGTGCCCGCCAGGCCGCCGCCAGGGCGATCGCCGCGGCGAGGAGGAGGAGCGCCGCCGCACGGGCAGCGGCGCTCGGGCCGGTTGCCTCCAACGAGAGCCAGCCGGCCGCCAAGGTGCCCCCGCCGCCCATGCCGTACGCGCCGACGGCCGCGACAATGCGTACGGACCGTACGGGCGCCCGGAGCGCCACCGCCGCGTCGAGCGCGGCCGTGGCCAGCAGTGCCGCCGTGATCATGTGGGGGCCCGCACCGGCCGCGACGGCCCAGAGCAGCAGCGGGAGTTGGGCCGTGGCCATGGCGGTGGGCAGGGGCAGGCGCAACGGGAGACGACGGTCCGGGTCGTCGGCCTCCGCCGGTCCGGCCGGCCGGTGCAGGGCGCCGAGCGCGAGTCCGTAGCCCGCCCACAGCGCGGCCAGCGCCGCCGACGTGACAGCCGCGTACCTGACCCCGCTCACGTCCGGGAGCGCGACCTCGTACAGGGCATACGTGTCGAGCACGGTGAGCGCGAGCCCGAGGCCCGCCAGCGACTCGGCGGTCGATCGCAGTCCCCGGCGCAGCAGCCACACCGGCGCGCTCAGCGTGGCCAGCGTCACCGCGCCCAGCACCAGCGCCCGCCCGGCGATCCCCATCTGCCCCCAGCTGACCAGCGTGAACGCGACGGCGGCGATGGTGAGCAAGGTGCCGCCGAGCAGCAGAAGCACGTTCTGGACACCGGGAGCGGTGGCCTCGGGCGGCCGCGTCGGCGTGGCACCGAGCGCGGGGGCGGGGCGGCTCGCGGATGCCGCCGCCGTGCGGGGTGCCGGTGCGGCCATCGACTGGAGTACGCCGACCAGCCAGGCGCGGCGGGCCAGCAACTGGGACCGGCGTGCGTCGAGTTGCCGCAGCTCGGCGTCGAGCAGCCGCAACTCCTCGGCCGGGGACGGGATGTGGGTCATACCTCCGGAGTGTGGTCCCCGTCACCTTCTCCGGCATGAGTGCGCGTACTCACGCCGTACTCAGATCCGCTGGGGACCGCCTCGGCACATGGACCGTTTTCGTGCGGGCACACTCGGCACATGGACTGGTGTCATTACCGTTTCCGCAGCCTGTGGGCCCTGCCCGCACCGCCCGCCGCTGTCTACGCCGCCCTCGAACAGGCGGAGGACTACCCGCGCTGGTGGCCCCAGGTCCGTGAGGCGAACCAGATCGACGAGCACACCGGCACCCTCCGTATCCGCTCGCTGCTGCCCTACGACATGGTGTTCACCGCCCGGGAGGTGCGGCGCGACCCGGCGGCCGGGATCCTGGAGATCGCGATGACCGGTGACATCGAGGGCTGGGCGCGCTGGACCCTCACCGCCGACGGGCCGGGCACCCGGGCTCGCTACGACCAGGAGGCCGAGGTCCGCAAACCCCTGCTGCGGCGGCTGGCCGTCCCGGGGCGCCCGGTCTTCCGCGCCAATCACTCGCTGATGATGCGGGCCGGGCAGCGCGGCCTGAGGACATACCTGGAAGCGGTTTGAACGAGACCCGCGGAGACCTGTATGGTTCAGTGCGTTCCCGGGCGATTAGCTCAGTGGGAGAGCGCTTCGTTCACACCGAAGAGGTCACTGGTTCGAACCCAGTATCGCCCACCCGGAGAAGGCCGGTCCGTCACAGACGGACCGGCTTTTTGCATACCCGAACATCCTCGCGCGATCAGGCCGCCGCCTGCAGGTCCGGTCGCAGCGGCCACGCCGGATCCACCGACTCCTCCGAGCCGCTGCGCGCGAACCACGCCTGCAGACCGCGCGCCTGCGCCGCGTGCCACACCGACTGCAGGGTGTGCAGCTCGGCCGGCGAGAGCCGCTCCAGGCGGGAGGCGAAACGGCGCCCCACCGCTCGTACGACATCCAGCGCGGCCTGTGCGTCGGCCGCGGCGTCGTGCGCACCCTCCAGCTCCACCTCGTAGTGCGCGCACAGGTCGGTGAGCGTGCGGCGGCCCTTGCGATAGCGGTCCAGATGCTTGTCCAGGACCCGGGGGTCGAGCACGTGCAGCGGCCTCGACTCGAACCAGCGGTCCAGTGAGGACGCGCGATGGCGGCGCAACTCCCGGTCCAGGAGCGTCAGATCGAAGGGTGCGTTCATCACCACGAGCGGACGGCCCGCCGCCGCCTGATCGCCCAGCTCCCTGGCTATCTCGTCCATCACCGGCGACGGCCAGCGGCCGTTGCGCTGGAGATGCTCGTCCGTCAGCCCGTGCACCGCCGTCGCCCCCGCGGGCACCGGCACTCCCGGGTTGACCAGCCACCGGGACACCCGTGGACGGGTCCCCGGGGCGTCCTGGACGACGACGGCGGCCGACACGATCCGGTCGGTCTCGACGTCCACGCCCGTTGTCTCCGTGTCGAACGCGGCCAAGGGGCCCTCGTACCAGCACGTCATACGACCACAACTCCTCGTTCACCCACGGCAGCTGACGCACCGTCTTCTGCCTGTTTGGTGATACCCGGGCTGTTTGCGCCGTACGCCGGGAGGAGACAACAGAGGTACGGGTCTTTGCAGTTCAGCGACTCGTCACGGGGATTCACCTGGTTCGGAAGGCTGTTGGAGTCATGGCAATCGCGCAGCCCGAACGGGGCGGGCTGCTGCCCCAGCGCGCGGCACCCCCTCGCGGCTCACTCGCCACCACCGCGTGCATGGAGACACTGCAGGTGGGCTATCTGCACGCCGTCGCGGCGGCCGCAGGGTGCTCGCTGTCGCAGCCCTTTCCGGACAACGGCATCGACTGGCACGTCAGCCACAGCGCCCCCGGGCACACGGTCGACGACGAAGTCACCATCAAGGTGCAGCTCAAGTGCACGTACCAGCTCCCGCCGAACCCGCCGGGACCCGCCTTCTCCTTCACGCTCGACAACGCCCACCTGGAGAAGCTGGCCCGCACCCCGGTCTCGGTGCACAAGATCCTGGTCGTGATGATCGTCCCGCGGTCGCAGGACCAGTGGCTGCGGGCCGGGCACGACCGGCTGGACCTGCGGCACTGCTGCTACTGGACCAACCTCGCCGGCCATGCCGTCACCGGCCGGCGCAGGACCACCGTCCGCATACCGACCTCGCGCATCTTCGACGACCGGGCGCTCTGCGAAATCATGACGCGGGTCGGGACGGGAGGCAGACCGTGACCCACCGCCCGATCGACGAACCCCTGCGACCGGTGCGCCCGCACCCTGTCGACGCGTTCTGGAGCGAAGGGCCGCCCGAGCCCGGCCAGGTGGACCCGGCCGTACTCAGCGCGCTCCTGCACCGCAACGGCTGGCAGCGGCGCGGCGGAGCGCCGGGACGGTACGGCCGCTGGACCCCGCCGGGACCCGGCGCCGGCGGCACCAGTCTGCTCGTGCCGGAGAGCCGCGCCTTCCCGGACAGCGACGACCTGCTCGGCGAGGCCCTCGTCGCGCTCTCCCGCAGCGGCTCGCCGTCGGCCCGCGACATCCTGGTCGGCCTCGCCGTGCCCAGCGACGAGATCCGCTGGTGGCGGGACGTCCCGACCGGGCCCGTGGGCGCCGCCCCCTGGACGGTCGAGGAGCAGCTGCGCGCGGCCGCCCGGCAGATGCTGCTGGCGGGCGCACTGGCCACGCGCGCGCGTGCGGGCTACTACGGCGCCCGGCACCGCAGGCCCGCCGTCGCCTCCCTGGAGAACGTGCTCGTCGGTGCCGCACCCGACGGACGCCGGCTCACCGCGTTCGTGCCCGTCGCGCCGGGGCGGCCGGTCGCAGTCCGGCTGCACCAGGCGCTGTACGCCGCCCGCGAGGCCATCGACTACCGGCGCGCCACCGGCGGTATGGACGCCTTCGACGCGGCTGTCGAGGCCGGCGTCAGCCACGAACTCATGGAGGCGCTGGTGGCCCTCGTGCGGGGCACCGAGGGCGCCCGTATCGCCGTCGAGTGGGCGCCCGGCGCAGGGGTCCCCGAGGGGTGTGCGACGCCCGCGGAGCCCGTCGAGTTCTCCCCCGGTGACCTGCCCGTGCTGCGCGAGGCCGGCGCCCGCTATCTGCGCGAGGAGCCGTCGGTGCCCGTGCGTCTCACCGGCGCCGTCGTACGGATGCGCAGGTCGGGGCCGCGCGGTGAAGGTGCCGTACGGCTGCGGGTGATCGCCGGAGCCGAGGTCCCGCACGTCCGGATGACCCTCGACGAGGAGTCCTACCGCATCGCGGGCCATGCCCATCTGGTCGGGCTCCCGGTGCGGGTGCACGGCCGCCTGGAGAGCCGGGGCGGCTTCCGGCGGCTCACGGACGCCTCCGGGGTCGCACCCGTGCAGGTCGACGAGGCCGAGCGGGACCGGCTGATGAAGTCGCTCCAGGAGACCGCCGAGATCGCGGCCTTCTTCGAGGAGGCCTGTTCCGGGGACTGACCGGTCCGGAGGCCGTCCGCCGAGGGCCCGGCCGGAACCGTTTCGCGGACGGCACCCCCGGCTCGGTAGGATCCCTAAGGCATTCAAGCCATGCCTTGTGCGGGTGTGCAGCCCCCTTGTGCAGCCCCCTTCAGTCAGGAGAGTCCGGTGTCAGACGTCCGTGTGATCATCCAACGCGATTCCGAGCGGGAAGAGCGCGTGGTGACGACGGGCACTACGGCCGCCGACCTCTTCGCCGGTGAGCGCACCATCGTCGCGGCCCGGGTGGCCGGAGAGCTCAAGGACCTCGCCTACGAGGTGCGCGACGGCGAGACCGTCGAGGCCGTCGAGATCTCCTCCCAGGACGGTCTGAACATCCTGCGCCACTCGACCGCGCACGTCATGGCGCAGGCCGTGCAGGAGCTCTTCCCCGAGGCCAAGCTGGGCATCGGCCCGCCGGTCAAGGACGGCTTCTACTACGACTTCGATGTCGCCGAGCCGTTCACGCCCGAGGACATCAAGCGCGTCGAGAAGAAGATGCAGGAGATCCAGAAGCGCGGGCAGAGGTTCTCGCGCCGGATCACCAGCGACGACGCCGCCCGCGAAGAGCTCGCGGACGAGCCGTACAAGCTGGAGCTCATCGGTCTCAAGGGCAACGCGGCGCAGGCCGCCGAGGGTGCCGACGCCGAGGTCGGCAGCGGCGAGCTGACGATCTACGACAACCTCGACGCCAAGACCGGCGAGCTGTGCTGGAAGGACCTCTGCCGCGGTCCCCACCTGCCGACCACCCGGAACATCCCGGCGTTCAAGCTGATGCGCTCGGCCGCCGCGTACTGGCGGGGCAGTGAGAAGAACCCGCAGCTCCAGCGCATCTACGGCACCGCGTGGCCGTCCAAGGACGAGCTGAAGGCGTACCTCGACTTCCTGGTCGAGGCCGAGAAGCGCGACCACCGCAAGCTCGGCGCCGAGCTGGACCTCTTCTCGATCCCCGAGGAGCTGGGCTCGGGCCTCGCGGTCTTCCACCCCAAGGGCGGCATCGTCCGCCGGGAGATGGAGACCTACTCGCGCAAGCGCCACGAGGACGCGGACTACGAGTTCGTCAACACCCCGCACATCTCGAAGGAACAGCTCTTCGTGACGTCGGGACACCTGCCGAACTACGCGGACGCGATGTTCCCGCCGCTGGAGTTCGACGGGCAGAACTACCGCCTCAAGGCGATGAACTGCCCCATGCACAACCTGATCTTCAAGGCGCGTGGCCGCTCGTACCGCGAACTGCCGCTCAGGCTCTTCGAGTTCGGCACGGTGTACCGCTACGAGAAGTCGGGCGTCGTGCACGGCCTCACCCGGGCCCGCGGCTTCACCCAGGACGACTCGCACATCTACTGCACCAAGGAGCAGATGGCGAGCGAGCTGGACTCCCTGCTCACCTTCGTGCTGGACCTGCTGCGCGACTACGGCCTCAACGACTTCGAGCTGGAGCTGTCCACCCGCGACGACTCCCCGAAGTTCATCGGTGAGGAGTCGGAGTGGGAGGAGGCCACCAACGCGCTGCGCGAGGCGGCCGAGAAGCAGGGCCTCCCGCTGGTTCCCGACCCGGGCGGCGCCGCGTACTACGGCCCGAAGATCTCCGTCCAGGCCAAGGACGCCATCGGCCGCTCCTGGCAGATGTCCACCATCCAGGTCGACTTCCAGCAGCCCAAGCGGTTCAACCTGGAGTACACCGCGGCGGACGGCTCCAAGCAGCAGCCGGTCATGATCCACCGGGCGCTCTTCGGCTCGATCGAGCGGTTCTTCGCGGTGCTCCTGGAGCACTACGCGGGCGCCTTCCCGGCGTGGCTCGCGCCCGTGCAGGCGATCGGCATCCCGATCGGTGACGCCCATGTGCCCTACCTCGCCGGCTTCGCCGAGCGGGCGAAGGCCGCGGGGCTGCGCGTCGAGGTCGACTCGTCCTCGGACCGGATGCAGAAGAAGATCCGCAACGCGCAGAAGCAGAAGGTGCCCTTCATGGTCATCGCGGGCGACGAGGACATGGCCGCCGGCGCCGTCTCGTTCCGCTACCGCGACGGCTCGCAGGAGAACGGCATCCCCGTCGACGAGGCGATCGCCAAGATCGCGAAGGTCGTGGCGGAGCGCGCCCAGGTCTGAACGGCTCGGCGCACGTGACGGAAGGCCCCCGGGAGGCTCAGCTTCCCGGGGGCCTTCCCTCGTCCCCGCGGCCGCGGGAGAACACCTGGATCAGCCAGGACGAGAACGAACCGGTCACCGCGCCCAGCAGCGCGAGACCGCAGGCCATCAGACCCACCGCGATGATCCGCCCGAGCGGCGTCACCGGAGCGACATCGCCGTAGCCGACCGTCGCGAGCGTCGAGCACGTCCACCACACCGAGTCCCCGAAGGTCCGGATGCTCGCGTGCGGCGC
Organism: Streptomyces sp. NPDC058274; assembly: GCF_042881375.1. NCBI lineage: Bacteria > Bacillati > Actinomycetota > Actinomycetes > Kitasatosporales > Streptomycetaceae > Streptomyces > Streptomyces sp. NPDC058274. The sequence continues at coordinate 44,594 of NZ_JBHVXW010000011.1, read as the reverse complement.
CGCGTGCTCCTGCTGGTAGACGGCGAGGGCACCGGCGAAGCCGAGCAGCGTCACCGAAAGCGTCGCGTACGTGATCACGCGCGCGTGCAGGCTGAGCGTGGGCTCCCCGTGGTGCCGCTGTACGGCCTCGTAGACGCGGACGATCCGCACGGGACGCAGCAGCGGCAGCGCGAGCACCACGGTGTCCAGCCAGTGGGTCCGTACGAATCCCGGGCCCTCCCCGCTCAGCCGCCAGCGCACCGCGTAGTCCACGGCGAACAGCGCCCAGGCGGCCAGCGTCACCGCGAGGCAGGTGTCCCGCCAGATGGCGGGCAGACCGTGCCCGAGGACCCGCACCGCGTACGAGGCGAGATAGAGCAGGGACGCCAGGGCGAGCGGGATCTCGGCGCGGTGCTCCCAGCGGATCATCATCTGGGGGCGCTGCTCCGGGAGGGGCATCCCGGTGCGCTGTTCCCCGCGGTCCGTACGGCCGTCGTCGTCCATCGGCCCAGCTTGGCGGGAGGGCCTTTTGTGCGGTACCCGCCGACACGCCGCGAACGGGCGAAGCAATATGCTGCACCTCATGACGAGTGAGCCGGAGCAGCAGATCGGAGTGGGGACGCGGGACGCGTTCCAGCGCTTGTGGACGCCCCATCGGATGGCCTACATCCAGGGCGAGAACAAGCCCACCGGCCCGGGAGCCGACGACGGCTGTCCCTTCTGCTCGATCCCGGCCAAGTCCGACGAGGACGGCCTCGTCGTGCGCCGCGGAGAGCATGTGTACGCGGTGCTCAACCTCTACCCGTACAACGGCGGTCACCTCATGGTCGTGCCCTACCGTCATGTCGCGGACTACACCGACCTCACGGACCCGGAGACCGCCGAACTCGCCGAGCTCACCAAGCAGGCGATGACCGCGCTGCGGACGGCCTCGGGGGCGCACGGCTTCAACATCGGCATGAACCAGGGCAGCGTGGCGGGTGCGGGCATCGCCGCGCATCTGCACCAGCACATCGTGCCGCGCTGGGGCGGGGACACGAACTTCATGCCGGTCGTCGGCCACACCAAGGTGCTGCCGCAGCTGCTCGCGGACACGCGGAAGATGCTGGCGGAGGCCTGGCCCACCGTCTGACTCCGGCGGCCCGGCTCCGGCGTCCTGGCTCCGACGGCCCGGCTCCGGCGTCCCTTGGAGAGCCGGGCGCGGCCTACGCGTCGTACACGTCCGCCTTCTTCGGCATCGGGTCCTGGACCTGGGTGCTGAGGAAGGACGAGCGGGTGCCGAACTTGTCGGTGTCCACGCCGTTCTCCTCCAGGACCCGGATCGCCGCCGCGTGCACCACGCGCAGCACGGGCGTCGCGGCGCGCAGCGCGTCGTCGGCCATGAAGCGGTGCCGCCAGGGCTGGTCCGCCCAGGCGTGCCGCAGCCCGAACGGCTCGGGGAGCACCAGCGAGCCGCCCAGCCAGTTGAGGAACGGCGGGTACCAGGTGAAGGGGGCGCGCGCGGTGAGGCGTACCACCTCGTCCGCGGTGACCAGCGGCAGGCTCACCTTGCGGGTCTCCCAGAACTTGACGGCCTTGGCGACCTCCTTCGTGGGTGCCTCGGGCTTCGTCGTGAAGAGCGGGTTCACCGGGCCCAGGGCGTGGCCGGTGACCTCGATGCGCAGCGTCTCGTGCAGCACGGTCACGGTGATCAGCATGGTGATGACCAACTGGCCGTCCCAGAGGGTCCATTGCACTCCGAGGTAGTGCCGGTCGCCGCTGCCGAACTGCTGCTTGTTGCAGATGTCCTGTATCGCGTGGGTCCTGATCTGGTACGCGTCCACGTCCGTGCCCTGGGGACGGGAGACCGCCTTGGCGTTCTCCCCGATGGGCGTGACGATCCAGTGCTTGATGGTGGGCTTCGGGAAGCCTCCCGTGTTGAGCGGGCCGCGCTCCAGCATGCGCAGCTGGTCGTGGATGGACCGGATGACGTCCCAGCTGCGGAAGGGGTGGATCTCCTTGCCCGCGTCCCGCGCCACCAGGTCCTCGGCGAGCTGCCAGCTGCCCCAGCGGGTGCCCATGCCGAGTATGCCCTTGGGCCCGGCGTAGAAGACGGAGTTGGACTGCTGCTCGGCGCTGAGCCGGGCCAGGCCCTGGCGCAGCCGCTCGGCGGCACTCTCGCCGGGGCTGCCCGGCACGGCCTCGGGGATCTTGGCGCCGACGCCCCCGCCGGCCAGCAGACTGTCCCAGCGGTCCCGGAGGTCCTTGGCCGTGCGCTCGCAGATCTGCTTGGCCCAGAACCAGCCGACGACGGGCATCACGACCGTCGCGCGCGCGTACAGCCCCCAGAAGCCGCTGAACGGCATCTTGACCAGGAACAGCACGGCCAGTGCGCCCACCGCCACGAGCAGGGCGGTGGCGAGGGCGGGAGTGCTCTTGCTGCCCAGCTTGGTGACCGTCGACCGGATCTGGAAGACCAGCAGCCAGACGAGGAGGCCGGGCAGGAAGAGCAGGCCGCAGAGCACGATCACGGCCGTGAGCCAGTTGTCGCGCTCCCTGCGGATGTTGTTCGCGGCGAGGCAGTGCTCGACGACGACCTGCGGCTCCGTGCCGAACGACTGGATGAGGGGCTTGCGGTCACCGCCCAGCATGCGGTCCTGCACGGACCGGGCGAAGGCCTCGCCCAGATTGGGCCGCCACAGGGAGGCCCACCTGCGGCCGGGCCTGACCTCGGACTTGTGCCATTCGTTGTTGGTCTTGAGGATCTCCGCGACCTCGTTGTCCCGGTAGGCCGCGGAGGCCAGGGCGTAGGTGGCGGCCGTCTGGCCCGCGGCGCCCGACAGGGGCACCTGTGCCCCGGGGCTGAAATCGAATCCGTCGTTCGCCACTGCCGCCCCCATCGCCGCCGCACCCGCTCCTGCGGCCTTCCCGACTTCCGTGCCTCGCACACCTGTTGATCAGGTCATCGTCCTGATCGAGTCACAACTTGATCAGGTCATCAGCGTATCCGCAGGCACCGACATTCGTCGGCGGACGGCCGAAGCCGCCCGCCGACGTGCATGGGTGCCCGAACTAGGAGGCGGCCCCGGCCTGTTCGCGAATCCGCTCGGCGACCTGGGACGGCATCGGCTCGTGCCGTGCGTAGTGGCGGTCGAAGCGGGCCGTGCCGTGCGAGAGGGAGCGGAGATCGACCGCGTACCGCCCGATCTCGATCTCGGGGACCTCGGCCCGTACGAGGGTCCGTCCGCCGCTCGCCTGCTCGGTCCCGACGACCCGGCCGCGCCGTCCGGACAGATCGCTCATCACAGCGCCCACGTAGTCGTCACCGACCAGGACCGACACCTCGGCGACCGGCTCCAGCAGATGGATCCGCGCGTCGGACGCCGCCTCGCGCAGGGCCAGCGCACCGGCCGTCTGGAAAGCGGCGTCGGAGGAGTCGACGGAGTGCGCCTTCCCGTCGAGCAGGGTCACCCGGACGTCGATGAGCGGATAGCCGGCGGCCACCCCCTTGGCGGCCTGGGCGCGCACCCCCTTCTCGACGGACGGGATGAACTGGCGCGGCACCGCGCCGCCGACCACCTTGTCCACGAACTCGATGCCCGAGCCGTTCGGCAGCGGTTCGACCTCGATCTCGCAGATCGCGAACTGCCCGTGGCCGCCGGACTGTTTCACGTGCCGGCCGCGCCCCGCCGACCGGTCCGCGAACGTCTCGCGCAGGGAGACCTTGTGCGGAACCACGTCGACCTGGACGCCGTACCGGCTGCGCAGCCGTTCCAGGGCGACATCGGCGTGGGCCTCGCCCAGGCACCACAGGACGACCTGGTGGGTGTCCGGGTTCTGCTCCAGACGCATGGTGGGGTCCTCGGCGACCAGCCGGCCGAGGCCCTGCGAGAGCTTGTCCTCGTCGGCCTTGCTGTGGGCCTGGATGGCGAGCGGCAGCAGCGGATCGGGCATCTGCCACGGCTCCATCAGCAGCGGATCGTCCTTGGCCGACAGGGTGTCGCCGGTCTCCGCGCGGTTCAGCTTCGCCACGCACGCGAGGTCGCCGGCGATGCAGTGCGTGAGGGCGCGCTGCTGCTTGCCGAAGGGGGCGGACAGGGCGCCGATGCGTTCGTCGACGTCGTGATCTTCGTGGCCGCGGTCGGCGAGGCCGTGCCCGGAGACGTGCACCGTCGCGTCGGGGCGCAGGGTGCCCGAGAAGACGCGGACGAGCGAGACCCGGCCGACGTAGGGGTCGCTCGCCGTCTTCACGACCTCCGCGACCAGCGGGCCGCCCGGGTCGCAGGCCTTGACTTCGCGTGCCCCGCCGTCCGGAGTGGTGACCGCCGGTGCCGCGCGCTCCAGAGGGGTCGGGAAGCCGCCGGTGATCAGTTCGAGCAGCTCGACCGTGCCCAGGCCCTGGCGGGCGCCCTCGGCCGCGGGCGCGGCGGCCAGCACGGGGAAGAAGGTCCCGCGCGCCACGGCCCGCTCCAGGTCCTGCACGAGGGTCTTGAGGTCGATCTCCTCGCCGCCGAGATAGCGGTCCATCAGGGTCTCGTCCTCGCTCTCGGCGATGATCCCCTCGATCAGCCGGTTGCGGGCCGTCCCGATCAGCGTCGCCTGGTCCGGGCCGGGCTCCGCCTCCTTGCGCTCGCCGGAGCCGTAGTCGAACAGCCGCTGCGAGAGCAGCCCGATCAGCCCGGTCACGGGCGCGTGCCCATCGGGGGCGGGATCACCGTGCAGGGGCAGATACAGCGGCAGTACGGCGTCCGGGTCGTCCGCGCCGAAGGCCTCCGCGCAGATCCGGGTCATCTCCTCGAAGTCGGCCCGGGCGGATTCGAGATGGGTGACCACGATGGCCCGCGGCATGCCGACCGCCGCGCACTCCTCCCAGACCATCCGGGTCGAGCCGTCCACCCCGTCCGAGGCCGAGACCACGAAAAGGGCCGCGTCCGCCGCTCGCAGACCGGCCCTGAGTTCCCCGACGAAATCGGCGTATCCGGGGGTGTCCAGAATATTGATCTTGTACCCGTCCCAGTCGACGGGGACCAGGGAGAGCTGTACCGAGCGTTGCTGCCGGTGCTCGATCTCGTCGTAGTCGGAGACGGTGCCGCCGTCCTCCACACGGCCCGCCCGGTTCACCGCTCCCGCCGTCAGCGCGAGAGCTTCCACCAATGTCGTCTTGCCCGATCCGCTGTGGCCGACCAGCACCACATTCCGTACGGACGCGGGGTGGTCGGCCGCTGTAGCCCTGCCGGCGGCTCCGGGGTGTGCGTTCGCCTTGTCGCCCATGGCCTTGCCTCCCGTGCACGGTGAGGTCACTGTGGGCGCGGACGTGCCGGGCCGCGTGCGGTGGCGGCAACGGTGACGCCCGCGGTTCTTCGAGCTTTCCACTCACGTCACGGTGCGTCCATACGGCGGACGTGATCCCCCGTGCCACCGCTGCCGGCGCGCTGTGACACGGGGCGCGGGTGCCCGGCCGCCGCCCACGCGTGCGCGTGGCTACGATGGGCCAGCCGGTGGCCAGCAGGGGCCGCGCGGCGACACCGACCCTCGGGAAGGCCATGCTGAACAAGTACGCGCGTGCATTCTTCACGCGTGTCCTCACACCGTTCGCCGCGTTTCTCATCCGCCGGGGGGTAAGCCCCGACACGGTCACCCTCCTGGGCACGGCCGGAGTGATGGCGGGCGCGCTGGTCTTCTACCCCCGTGGTGAGTTCTTCTGGGGCACGGTCGTCATCACGCTCTTCGTGTTCTCGGACCTCGTCGACGGCAACATGGCGCGCCAGCTCGGGCGCTCCAGCCGCTGGGGTGCCTTCCTGGACTCGACGCTCGACCGCGTCGCCGACGGCGCGATCTTCGGCGGCCTGGCGCTCTGGTACGCAGGCGGCGGCAACGACAACATCCTGTGCGCGGTCTCGATCTTCTGCCTGGCCAGCGGCCAGGTGGTCTCGTACACCAAGGCCCGCGGCGAGGCGATCGGCCTGCCGGTCGCGGTCAACGGCCTGGTCGAGCGCGCCGAGCGCCTGGTGATCTCGCTGGTCGCGGCCGGTTTCGCCGGACTGCACAAGTTCGGGGTGCCCGGCATCCAGTGGCTGCTGCCGATCGCGCTGTGGATCGTCGCCGTCGGCAGCCTCGTCACGCTGATCCAGCGCGTCGTCACGGTGCGCCGGGAGTCCGCCGAGGCCGACGCCGCGGCCGCCGGGGAGAACGCCGCGCAGGGGAGCGGGGCCACGTCGTGAGCAGTCTGCAGGACCGGCTGACCGACGGGGCCTACGCCCTCGGCTGGAGCACCGTCAAGAAGCTCCCGGAACCCGTCGCGGTGCGCCTGGGCCGGACCATCGCCGACCTCGCCTGGAAGCAGCGCGGCAAGGGCGTGCGGCGGCTGGAGAGCAACTACGCGCGCGTGGTGCCCGACGCGACCCCGGAGCGGCTCGCCGAGCTCTCCCGGGCCGGCATGCGGTCGTATCTGCGCTACTGGATGGAGTCCTTCCGGCTTCCGGCGTGGAGCGAGGAGCGCGTGCGGACGGGCTGCGACGTGAAGGACGTGCACCATCTGACCGACGGACTCGCCGCCGGCAAGGGAGTGATCCTCGCCCTGCCTCACCTGGGCAACTGGGACCTCGCGGGGGCCTGGGTCACCACCGCTCTGAAGACGCCCTTCACGACGGTCGCCGAGCGGCTGAAGCCCGAGTCGCTGTACGACCGTTTCGTGGCCTATCGCGAGGGCCTCGGCATGGAGGTGCTGGCGCACACCGGCAGTTCCGCGTTCGGCACGCTGGCCCGGCGGCTGCGCGACGGCGGCCTGGTCTGCCTGGTCGCCGACCGCGACCTCTCCGCGTCCGGTGTCGAGGTCAAGTTCTTCGGCGAGGCGACCCGGATGCCCGCCGGACCGGCCCTGCTGGCCCAGCAGACCGGTGCCCTGCTGCTCCCTGTGACGCTCTGGTACGACGAGTCCCCCGTGATGCAGGGGCGCGTGCATCCCCCGGTCGAGGTCCCCGAGACAGGTACCCGGGCCGAGAAGACGTCTGCCATGACACAGGCGCTGGCCGACGCCTTCGCCACCGGTATCGCCGACCATCCGGAGGACTGGCACATGCTGCAGCGTCTGTGGCTCGCCGACCTGGAGCTCCGCCCCGAGCCGGCCGAGGGGGAGGGCCCGTGAGGATCGGCATCGTCTGCCCCTACTCCTGGGACGTGCCCGGCGGCGTCCAGTTCCACATCCGCGATCTGGCCGAGCACCTCATCCGCCTCGGACACGAGGTGTCCGTACTCGCCCCCGCGGACGACGAGACCCCCCTGCCGCCGTACGTCGTGTCGGCGGGCCGCGCGGTCCCGGTGCCGTACAACGGCTCGGTCGCCCGTCTCAACTTCGGCTTCCTGAGCGCGGCCCGCGTGCGGCGCTGGCTGCACGACGGTCTCTTCGACGTGATCCACATCCATGAGCCGACCTCGCCGTCGCTCGGGCTGCTCGCGTGCTGGGCGGCCCAGGGACCCATCGTCGCCACCTTCCACACCTCGAACCCGCGCTCCCGGGCGATGATCGCCGCGTATCCGATCCTGCAGCCCGCGCTGGAGAAGATCAGCGCGCGGATCGCGGTGAGCGAGTACGCGCGCCGCACGCTCGTCGAGCACCTGGGCGGCGACGCGGTCGTCATCCCGAACGGCGTCGACGTCGACTTCTTCGCCCGCGCCAAGCCCAAGGCGGAGTGGCAGGGGGGCACCCTCGGCTTCATAGGGCGTATCGACGAGCCCCGCAAGGGCCTGCCGGTGCTGATGAAGGCCCTGCCGAAGATCCTCGCGGAGCGTCCGCAGACGCGGCTCCTGGTCGCCGGACGCGGTGACGAGAAGGAGGCCGTCGAGGACCTGCCGGCCGAGATGCGCTCACGCGTCGAGTTCCTCGGCATGGTCAGCGACGAGGACAAGGCGCGCTTCCTGCGCAGTGTCGACGTGTACGTCGCTCCCAACACCGGCGGTGAGAGCTTCGGGATCATCCTGGTGGAGGCGATGTCGGCGGGGGCGCCGGTGCTCGCCTCCGATCTCGACGCCTTCGCCCAGGTCCTGGACCAGGGCGCGGCCGGGGAGCTGTTCGCCAACGAGGACGCGGACGCGCTGGCCGGCTCCGCCCTGCGGCTGCTCGGCGACCCGGAGCGCCGGGCCGAACTGCGCGAGCGGGGGAGCGCCCATGTGCGGCGCTTCGACTGGTCGACGGTCGGAGCCGACATCCTCTCCGTGTACGAGACGGTGACGGACGGAGCGGCTGCCGTGGCGACCGACGAACGCACGGGGTTGATGGCCCGGTTCGGACTGGCCCGGGACTGAGGGCGCGCGGGGGACGGGCGTAGCGCTGTTGCCGGGCGGCCTGTCCGGGAACGGGCGCTGTCAGGGAACGGTGCGGCCCGGAAGCGGTGCCGCTGTCCTGAGGCGGTGCTACGGCCCGGAAGCGGTGCCGCTGTTCTGGGGCGGTGCTACGGCCCGTAAGCGGTATCGCTGTCCGGGGAGTGGTCCCGTTGTGCCGCCCGCCCGGTGATCGCCGGCGGTGCCAGGACCGCCGCTTCAGGACACGGCGGGTCCCGTCGCGCCCGGGGCCCGGAAAAGCGCTGACCGCACACGGGTAGCCTTGCGGCCCGTGACGCCAACCCTCATCTGGATCCTCGTCGGCCTCATCGCGATCGGCCTCTATCTGAGTTGGACCGCGGGACGGCTCGACCGGCTGCACGCCCGGATCGACGCCGCGCGCGCCGCCCTCGACGCGCAACTGCTGCGCCGTGCGTCGGTCGCGCAGGAGCTGGCCACCTCCGGAGTGCTCGACCCGGCCGCCTCGATCGTGCTCTACGAAGCGGCTCACGCGGCGCGGCAGGCCGAGGAGGAGCAGCGGGAGGTCGCCGAGAGCGAGCTGAGCCAGGCGCTGCGGGCCGTGTTCGGGGAGACAGCGCAGGTCGAGGCCGTACGGGCGGCGCCCGGGGGCGAGGATGCCGCCACCGAACTGGCCCAGGCGGTGCGCCGGGTGCCGATGGCCCGGCGGTTCCACAACGACGCCGTACGGGCCGCTCGGGCGCTGCGGCGGCATCGCAAGGTGCGGTGGTTCCGGCTGGCCGGGCACGCGCCGTTCCCGCTGGCCTTCGAGATGGACGACGAGCCGCCGGTGGCACTCGCGGACCGCCCCACGAGCTGAGGGTTTTGGGCCCCGGGACCGGACCGGCCAGGCCGGCCGAGAGCCGCCCGTGGCCGGAAAACGAGCCACCGTCTCCCCATTGGCCCTTGCTGTGGCCTGGTCCACTCGCGTTATCTCGGTACTGCAGCAGCCCTCTTTCACCGAGTGAGGTCAACCCGTGTCCAGCACGCTCTCCAACTCCGCACAGCCCACTGAAACCACTGCGACCGGCACCGCGCGCGTGAAGCGCGGCATGGCCGAGCAGCTCAAGGGGGGCGTGATCATGGATGTGGTCAACGCCGAGCAGGCGAAGATCGCCGAGGACGCGGGCGCCGTCGCCGTCATGGCCCTGGAGCGGGTCCCGGCCGACATCCGCAAGGACGGCGGCGTGGCGCGCATGTCGGACCCGACCATGATCGAGGAGATCATCGACGCGGTCTCGATCCCGGTCATGGCCAAGTCGCGTATCGGCCACTTCGTCGAGGCCCAGGTCCTGCAGTCCCTCGGCGTCGACTACATCGACGAGTCCGAGGTCCTCACCCCGGCCGACGAGGTCAACCACTCCGACAAGTGGGCGTTCACCACCCCCTTCGTGTGTGGTGCCACCAACCTGGGCGAGGCGCTGCGCCGCATCGCCGAGGGCGCCGCCATGATCCGCTCCAAGGGCGAGGCCGGCACCGGCAACGTCGTCGAGGCGGTCCGTCACCTGCGCCAGATCAAGAACGAGATCGCCAAGCTGCGCGGCTTCGACAACAACGAGCTGTACGCCGCCGCCAAGGAGCTGCGCGCCCCGTACGAGATCGTCAGGGAGGTCGCCGAGCTCGGCAAGCTCCCTGTGGTGCTGTTCTCCGCCGGTGGTGTCGCCACCCCCGCCGACGCCGCGCTGATGCGCCAGCTCGGTGCCGAGGGCGTCTTCGTCGGCTCCGGCATCTTCAAGTCCGGCGACCCGGCCAAGCGCGCCGCCGCCATCGTGAAGGCCACCACCTTCTACGACGACCCGAAGATCATCGCGGACGCGTCCCGCAACCTGGGCGAGGCCATGGTCGGCATCAACTGCGACACCCTCCCCGAGGCCGAGCGCTACGCGAACCGCGGCTGGTAATCACCCACCCCAGGGTCCCTGCGTACGAGACAGGCACTGCGTAGATGAGCAACACCCCCGTCATAGGCGTCCTGGCCCTCCAGGGCGACGTACGGGAGCACCAGATCGCCCTGGCCGCGGCTGACGCCGTGGCCAGGCCGGTCCGGCGCCCCGAGGAACTCGCCGAGGTCGACGGTCTCGTCATCCCGGGCGGCGAGTCGACCACCATCTCCAAACTGGCCGTCCTCTTCGGCCTGATGGATCCCCTCCGCGCGCGCGTGCGGGCCGGTATGCCCGTCTACGGCACCTGCGCGGGCATGATCATGCTCGCCGACAAGATCCTCGACCCGCGCTCGGGCCAGGAGACCATCGGCGGCATCGACATGATCGTGCGCCGCAACGCCTTCGGGCGTCAGAACGAGTCCTTCGAGGCGGCCGTCGCCGTCGTGGGCGTCGAGGGCGACCCCGTGGAGGGCGTCTTCATCCGCGCCCCCTGGGTCGAGTCCGTGGGTGCCGCGGCCGAGGTGCTCGCCGAGCACGAGGGCCACATCGTCGCCGTACGCCAGGGCAACGCACTCGCCACGTCGTTCCACCCGGAACTGACCGGTGACCATCGCATGCACGGCCTGTTCGTCGACATGGTGCGCGCGAACCGGACACCGGAGTCCTTGTAGGATCTCGGGTACCTCCCAGGCTCTCCAAGGCTGGGGGAGTTCGTACAGGATGGGTTACGCGAAGGAGACAGGCAGATGTCCGGCCACTCTAAATGGGCTACGACGAAGCACAAGAAGGCCGTGATCGACGCCAAGCGCGGCAAGCTCTTCGCGAAGATGATCAAGAACATCGAGGTCGCGGCCCGCACGGGCGGCGCCGATGTGTCCGGCAACCCGACACTGTTCGACGCCATTCAGAAGGCCAAGAAGAGCTCGGTCCCGAACAAGAACATCGACTCCGCGGTGAAGCGCGGCGCCGGTCTCGAGGCCGGCGGCGCCGACTACGAGACGATCATGTACGAGGGTTACGGCCCGAACGGTGTCGCGGTGCTCATCGAGTGCCTCACCGACAACCGCAACCGCGCCGCCTCGGACGTCCGCGTCGCCATGACCCGCAACGGCGGCAACATGGCCGACCCGGGCTCCGTCTCGTACCTCTTCAACCGCAAGGGCGTCGTCGTCGTCCCCAAGGGCGAGCTGTCCGAGGACGACGTCCTGGGTGCCGTGCTCGACGCGGGCGCCGAGGAGGTCAACGACCTCGGTGAGGCCTTCGAGGTCCTCTCCGAGGCCACCGACCTGGTCGCGGTCCGCACCGCGCTCCAGGAGGCGGGCATCGACTACGACTCGGCCGAGGCCAACTTCGTCCCGACCATGCAGGTCGAGCTCGACGAAGACGGCGCCCGGAAGATCTTCAAGCTGATCGACGCCCTCGAGGACAGCGACGACGTGCAGAACGTCTTCGCCAACTTCGATGTCTCCGACGACGTGATGGCGAAGGTCGACGCCTGAGGCGTTCCCAGCACAACGGGCCGACGGGACACACCCGTCGGCCCGTCGCTTTGTCAGCGGCACCCGATAGCCTGCACAAACAGGTGACCGAAGGGAGGGGCTGGGTGCGGGTACTGGGTGTTGACCCCGGGTTGACCCGGTGCGGTGTCGGAGTGGTCGAAGGTCTCGCCGGCCGGCCCCTGACCATGCACGGCGTCGGGGTCGTACGGACCCCGGCGGACGCCGAGTTGGGCCTGCGCCTCGTCGCCATCGAGCAGGGCATCGAACAGTGGCTCGACGAGTACCGTCCCGAATTCGTCGCCGTGGAGCGGGTGTTCAGCCAGCACAACGTACGGACGGTGATGGGCACCGCCCAGGCCAGCGCCGTCGCCATGCTCTGCGCCGCCCGGCGCGGCATCCCCGTCGCCCTGCACACCCCGAGCGAGGTCAAGGCCGCCGTCACCGGCAGCGGACGCGCGGACAAGGCCCAGGTCGGCGCGATGGTCACGCGACTGCTCCGCCTCGACGCGCCCCCCAAGCCCGCCGACGCGGCGGACGCCCTCGCCCTCGCCATCTGCCACATCTGGCGCGCACCCGCCCAGAACAGACTCCAGCAGGCCGTCGCCCTGCACGCATCGAAAGGGCGTCCCGCATGATCGCCTTCGTCAGCGGTCCGGTCGCCGCCCTCGCCCCCGATTCCGCGGTGGTCGAGGTCGGCGGCATCGGCATCGCCGTCCAGTGCACGCCCAACACGCTCTCCGGGCTCCGCATGGGCCAGCAGACCAAGCTGGCCACCTCCCTCGTCGTCCGCGAGGACTCGCTGACGCTGTACGGCTTCGCGGACGACGACGAGCGGGGGACCTTCGAGCTGCTCCAGACCGCGAGCGGGGTCGGCCCCCGGCTGGCCCAGGCGATGCTCGCCGTGCACAGCCCCGACGCCCTGCGCCGTGCGGTGTCCACCGGCGACGAGAAGACGCTCACCGCGGTCCCCGGGATCGGCAAGAAGGGCGCCCAGAAGCTTCTGCTGGAGCTGAAGGACCGGCTCGGCGCGCCCCTCGGCACCGGCGGCCAGGCAAGCGGCCGAGCCGTCACCGCAGGCTGGCGCGACCAGCTGCACGCCGCGCTGATCGGCCTCGGGTACGCGACGCGCGAGGCCGACGAGGCGGTCGCCGCCGTCGCTCCCCAGGCGGAGGCCGCCGAGGGCACGCCACAAGTGGGGCAGCTGCTCAAGGCCGCCCTCCAGACCCTCAACAGGACCCGGTAGGCGACACCCCGCCGGCGCGCCCCAGACCCGTACGACCCACCCCACTGCGACCGCGAGGCACAGCACATGAACTGGGACGACACGACCGACGAGACCGCCGCCGAGCGGCTCGTCGGCGCGTCCGCCGACCGCGAGGACCAGGCCGTCGAGGCGGCGCTGCGCCCGAAGGACCTGGACGAGTTCATCGGACAGGAGAAGGTCCGCGAGCAGCTCGACCTGGTCCTGCGCGCCGCCCGCGCGCGGGGGGCCACCGCCGATCACGTCCTGCTCTCCGGCGCCCCCGGCCTCGGCAAGACCACCCTCTCGATGATCATCGCGGCCGAGATGGAAGCCCCCATCCGCATCACCAGCGGACCCGCCATCCAGCACGCCGGCGACCTCGCCGCGATCCTGTCCTCTCTCCAGGAGGGCGAGGTCCTCTTCCTCGACGAGATCCACCGCATGTCCCGGCCCGCCGAGGAGATGCTCTACATGGCGATGGAGGACTTCCGGGTCGACGTCATCGTCGGCAAGGGCCCCGGCGCCACCGCCATCCCGCTGGAGCTGCCGCCGTTCACCCTGGTCGGCGCCACCACACGCGCGGGCCTGCTGCCGCCCCCGCTGCGCGACCGATTCGGTTTCACCGGTCACATGGAGTTCTACGAGCCCGCCGACCTGGAGCGCGTCATCCACCGCTCGGCCGGCCTGCTCGACGTCGAGATCGGCACGGCAGGCGCCGCCGAGATCGCCGGCCGCTCCCGGGGGACCCCCCGTATCGCCAACCGCCTGCTGCGCCGCGTCCGCGACTACGCGCAGGTCAAGGCCGACGGGATCATCACGCAGGACATCGCCGCCGCGGCCCTGGCCGTGTACGAGGTCGACGCCCGCGGTCTTGACCGGCTCGACCGCGCCGTCCTGGAGGCCCTGCTCAAGCTGTTCGGCGGCGGTCCCGTGGGTCTTTCCACCCTCGCGGTCGCGGTGGGGGAGGAGCGCGAGACCGTCGAGGAGGTCGCCGAGCCCTTCCTGGTCCGGGAGGGCCTGCTGGCCCGTACGCCCCGGGGCCGGGTCGGGACACCGGCCGCATGGGCGCATCTCGGCCTCACCCCGCCCCGCCAGGCCTCCGGGGGAAACGGACAACAGGACCTCTTCGGGGCGTGACAGCGCGGTAGTCGCGGGCAACGGAACCCCGGTGCCATGCTGAGCGTTGTTCCATCAGTGCGGACTCGCTTAGACTCCGCCGATGCCGCCTTTGCAGGCGGCGCCGACCACCCCCATCCACCAGGCCGCCGCGCGCGCGGTCGTGCGAAGGAAACTCCGTCCCGTGAATACCTTGACCCTCCTCCCGTTCATCGTGCTCATCGGGGCCATGTTCCTGATGACCCGCTCGGCCAAGCGCAAGCAGTCGCAGGCCGCGCAGATGCGCAACGAGATGCAGCCCGGCACCGGCGTCCGCACGATCGGGGGCATGTACGCGACGGTGAAGGAGGTCAGTGAGGACACGGTCCTCCTCGACGCCGCCCCGGGCGTCCACCTGATCTTCGCGAAGAACTCGATCGGCGCCGTCCTGAGCGACGACGAGTACAACCGCATCGTCCACGGCATCGACCCCGACCTGAAGGACGACGACGCGGTCGTGCCGGACGACGCCTCCTCGCTCACCGGGACCGACGAGTCCGCCGCCGACGACGCTTCCGTCGACCAGCCCATCGACCTCGGCAAGAAGGACGTGGACGCGCAGGACGACGCGGCCGACGAGCCCGCCGCGGGCGAGGCAGCAGAGCCGAAGAAGACCGACGGCGAGTCCGACGCGAAGTAGTCACGCCCCGGGAGCCGGTCGCGACCCGCTCGCGCCCGGCGCCCCAGGGGACGTGCGGTTCTCGCACGGAATCCCGACACCATGTCATGGCCGCCCGCGCGCCCACCCGGCGCCGAGGGGCCCGAGAGGGAGTACGAGAAGGTGGCAGCACCGAAGAAGGGCCGGAGCGCGAGCGCCCAGAGCAGGCCGGGGCGCTCGCTGGCCCTCATCCTGATCGCGATCGTGGCGCTCACCGGGGGGATGTTCCTCTCCGGGCACCCCACTCCGCGTCTCGGCATCGACCTCGCCGGCGGCACGAGCATCACGCTCACGGCGAAGAAGGAGCCGGGACAGCCCAACGCGATCAACAAGACCAACATGGACACCGCGGTCGACATCATGAACCGCCGTGTCAACGGTCTCGGTGTCTCTGAGGCCGAGGTGCAGACCCAGGGATCCGACAACATCATTGTCAACATCCCCAAGGGCACCAACTCCGAGCAGGCCCGGAAGCAGGTCGGCACCACCGCCAAGCTCTACTTCCGCCCGGTCCTGGCCACCGAGGTCTCCGGCGCCGACGCGACGGCCAGCCCCTCGCCGAGCAGCAGCTCCTCGAAGAAGGCCACGGACAAGGCGACCGACAAGGCCACGGACAAGGCGTCCCCGTCCTCGTCGGGCTCCACGACTCCGTCGGCCACCGCCACGTCCCAGGGCCGCCCGGTCACCGACGCCCTGAAGGCCGACGCCACTCCGTCGGCGAGCTCGTCGCCCTCCGCCAGCGCCTCGCCGTCCGCGAGCGCGGACCCGGCGACCGAGAAGCTCCAGGCCGAGTACGCCGCGCTCGACTGCAGCAAGGAGGCGCAGCGCACCAAGGCCGGCGAGGGTTCGAAGGCCGACGAGCCCACCGTGGCCTGTGGTCAGAACTCCGGGGGCCAGTGGCAGAAGTACGTCCTCGGCCCCGCCGAGGTGTCGGGCACGGACGTCAAGGGGTCCCAGGCCGTCTACGACACCCAGAGCGGCGCGGGCTGGAAGGTCACCATGGACTTCACGTCCGGTGGCTCCAAGAAGTTCGGCAGCATCACGGGCAAGCTCGCGCAGAACCAGCCCCCGCAGAACCAGTTCGCCATCGTCCTCGACGGTGATGTCGTCTCCGACCCGTCCGTCAGCCAGGCGCTGACCGGTGGCAGCGCGGAGATCTCCGGCAGCTTCGACCAGACCGAGGCGCAGGACCTGGCCAACATGCTGAAGTACGGTGCGCTGCCGCTCACCTTCAAGGAGTCCAGCGTCACCACGGTGACCGCCGCGCTCGGTGGCGAGCAGCTGCACGCCGGCATGATCGCGGGCGCGATCGGCCTGGGCCTGGTCATCATCTACCTGGTGCTCTACTACCGCGGCCTGTCGCTCATCGCCATCGCCTCCCTGATGGTCTCCGCCATTCTCACGTACGTGATCATGGCGTTGCTCGGCCCCACCATCGGCTTCGCGCTGAACCTGCCGGCCGTGTGCGGAGCGATCGTCGCCATCGGAATCACAGCGGACTCGTTCATCGTGTTCTTCGAACGCATCCGTGACGAGATCCGCGAGGGCCGCACCCTGCGGCCTGCCGTCGAGCGTGCCTGGCCGCGTGCCCGGCGCACCATCCTGGTCTCCGACTTCGTGTCGTTCCTCGCCGCGGCGGTGCTCTTCATCGTCACGGTCGGCAAGGTCCAGGGCTTCGCCTTCACGCTCGGTCTGACCACGCTGCTCGACGTCGTCGTGGTCTTCCTCTTCACCAAGCCGCTGATGACGATCCTCGCCCGCAAGCCGTTCTTCGCGAGCGGCCACAAGTGGTCCGGCCTCGACCCGAAGCGGCTCGGCGCCAAGCCCCCGCTGCGCCGCACCCGCCGTCCCTCCGCCCCCGTCGACACGAAGGAGGCGTGAGATGTCGAAACTCGGCACCCTCGGCGCCCGACTGCACCGCGGCGAGATCGGCTACGACTTCGTCGGCAAGCGCAAGATCTGGTACGGCATCTCGATCCTGATCACCATCACGGCCATCCTCGGCCTGACGGTGCGCGGCCTGAACATGGGCATCGAGTTCCAGGGCGGCGCGGTCTTCACCACCCAGAAGACCAGCATCTCGGTGACCCAGGCCGAGACGGACGCGGAATCGGCGTCCGGTCACGACGCGATCGTCCAGAAGCTCGGCAACGGCGGCCTGCGCATCCAGATCGCCGGCATCGACACCGACAAGTCCGACAAGATCAAGACCGAGCTCGCCAAGGACCTGAGCGTCGACCCGGAGACGATCAACGCCGACCTGGTCGGCCCCAGCTGGGGTGACCAGATCGCCAACAAGGCCTGGGAGGGCCTGGCGATCTTCATGGTCCTCGTGGTGATCTATCTGGCGATCGCCTTCGAGTGGCGCATGGCCATCGCCGCGCTGGTGGCCCTGATCCACGACATCACGATCACGGTCGGCATCTACGCCCTGGTCGGTTTCGAGGTCACCCCGGGCACCGTGATCGGTCTGCTCACGATTCTCGGTTACTCGCTCTACGACACGGTCGTCGTCTTCGACAGCCTCAAGGAGCAGACCAAGGACATCACCAAGCAGACCCGCTGGACGTACAGCGAGATCGCCGACCGTTCGATCAACGGCACCCTGGTCCGTTCGATCAACACCACGGTGGTCGCCCTGCTGCCCGTCGCCGGCCTGCTGTTCATCGGCGGCGGTGTCCTCGGCGCGGGCACGCTCAACGACATCTCGCTGTCGCTGTTCGTCGGCCTCGCGGCCGGTGCGTACTCCTCGATCTTCATCGCCACGCCGCTCGTCGCCGACCTCAAGGAGCGCGAGCCGCAGATGAAGGCCCTCAGGAAGCGGGTCCTCGCCAAGCGGGCGCAGGCCGCCGCGCAGGGCGTGCCGCTGGACGCTCCCGTCACCGCCGGGGAGCCGGACGACGAGGCCGAGGACTCGGCTCCCGCGGTCGTCGGCCCGCGCACCCAGCCGGCGTCCCGCAACCGCGGCCGTGGCCGCCCGTCCGGGAAGCGTCGATGACCGGGATCGAGGAGCTCCTGCTCAGCCGGATCCGGGACGTCCCGGACTACCCGGAGCCGGGCGTGGTGTTCAAGGACATCACCCCGCTCCTGGCGGACCCGGCGGCCTTCACGGCGCTCACCGACGCACTCGCGGAGATCAGCGTCCGCAACGGCGCGACGAAGATCGTCGGCCTGGAGGCCCGCGGCTTCATCCTGGGCGCCCCGGTCGCCGTCCGCGCGGGGCTCGGCTTCATCCCCGTACGCAAGGCGGGCAAGCTCCCCGGAGCGACCCTGAGCCAGGCGTACGAGCTGGAGTACGGCTCGGCCGAGATCGAGGTGCACGCCGAGGACCTGGCCGCCGGCGACCGCGTCATGGTCGTCGACGACGTCCTCGCCACCGGCGGCACCGCCGGGGCCTCGGTCGAGCTCATCCGCCGGGCCGGCGCCGAGGTCGCGGGCGTCGCCGTACTGATGGAGCTCGGCTTCCTCGGCGGGCGGGCCCGTCTGGAGCCGGCCCTTGCGGGTGCCCCGCTGGAGGCGCTGCTCAAGGTGTGAGCACGTCGGCGACCCCGGCGTGAAAGGTCCCGGGCACCCTTGGCGGCGCCTGGGACGCCCATAGGACACCGCGGAGGCGGGCCCGGAGGAATCCGGTGCCCGCCTCTGGTGTTCCTCCTGTACGAGGCCGTCACAACGGCCCGAGGCGAGCCCGAAGCCCAGGATCGCTACCATGGGATCTCCGGAGCCTGACCGGGGGACCCGGAACGCGCACGAGGAGCCCTCTTGCCAGACGAGGCCCAGCCACTGATCGCCGCCAAGCCCGACGCCACTTCGGGCCCCGCGGACGAGCCCGCGAAGAACGCCACGCACGGGCCGGTCGAGCACGCCCAGGCGGCGCCCGACGACAAGGCGGCCGAGCAGCCACGTCCCAAGCCGGCCCCGGCCCCGGCGGAGCGTGAGCAGTCCGCGGCCACGCCCGTGGTCCGTCCCGCGGCGGGCCAGCCCGCCCGCACCGGCGGCGGCTCCTCCAACCGCGTACGCGCCCGTCTCGCGCGTCTCGGCGTCCAGCGCTCCAACCCGTACAACCCGGTCCTGGAGCCGCTGCTGCGGATAGTGCGCAGCAACGACCCGAAGATCGAGACGGCCACGCTGCGCCAGGTCGAGAAGGCCTACCAGGTCGCCGAGCGCTGGCACCGCGGACAGAAGCGCAAGAGCGGCGACCCGTACATCACGCATCCGCTCGCCGTCACCACGATCCTCGCCGAACTGGGCATGGACCCGGCCACGTTGATGGCGGGCCTGCTGCACGACACCGTCGAGGACACCGAGTACGGCCTGGACACGCTCAAGCGCGACTTCGGCGACCAGGTCGCCCTGCTCGTCGACGGCGTCACCAAGCTTGACAAGGTCAAGTTCGGCGAGGCCGCGCAGGCGGAGACCGTGCGCAAGATGGTCGTCGCCATGGCCAAGGACCCCCGCGTCCTGGTCATCAAGCTCGCCGACCGGCTGCACAACATGCGCACCATGCGCTATCTCAAGCGCGAGAAGCAGGAGAAGAAGGCGCGCGAGACCCTCGAGATCTACGCGCCGCTCGCCCACCGGCTGGGCATGAACACCATCAAGTGGGAGCTGGAGGACCTCGCCTTCGCGATCCTCTACCCCAAGATGTACGACGAGATCGTGCGCCTGGTCGCCGAGCGCGCCCCCAAGCGCGACGAGTACCTCGCCATAGTGACCGACGAGGTCCAGTCCGACCTGCGCGCCGCCCGCATCAAGGCGACGGTGACGGGCCGGCCGAAGCACTACTACAGCGTCTACCAGAAGATGATCGTCCGCGGCCGTGACTTCGCGGAGATCTACGACCTGGTGGGCATCCGAGTCCTCGTCGACACCGTCCGCGACTGCTACGCGGCGCTCGGCACCGTGCACGCGCGATGGAACCCGGTCCCCGGCCGGTTCAAGGACTACATCGCGATGCCCAAGTTCAACATGTACCAGTCGCTGCACACGACGGTGATCGGTCCCAACGGCAAGCCCGTCGAGCTCCAGATCCGTACGTTCGACATGCACCGCCGCGCCGAGTACGGCATCGCCGCGCACTGGAAGTACAAGCAGGAGGCCGTCGCCGGCGCCTCCAAGGTGCGCTCCGACGCGCCCAGGAGCACCGGCAAGGACGACCACCTCAACGACATGGCGTGGCTGCGCCAGTTGCTCGACTGGCAGAAGGAGACCGAGGATCCGGGCGAGTTCCTGGAGTCCCTGCGCTTCGACCTGTCCCGCAACGAGGTCTTCGTCTTCACGCCGAAGGGCGACGTGATAGCGCTGCCCGCGGGCGCCACCCCGGTCGACTTCTCCTACGCGGTGCACACCGAGGTCGGCCACCGCACCATAGGCGCACGGGTCAACGGCCGCCTCGTACCGCTCGAATCCACCCTGGACAACGGCGACTTGGTGGAGGTCTTCACCTCCAAGGCGGCCGGCGCGGGCCCGTCCCGCGACTGGCTCGGCTTCGTGAAGTCGCCGCGCGCCCGCAACAAGATCCGTGCCTGGTTCTCCAAGGAGCGCCGGGACGAGGCGATCGAGCAGGGCAAGGACGCCATCGCGCGGGCCATGCGCAAACAGAACCTGCCGATCCAGCGCATCCTCACCGGCGACTCCCTGGTCACCCTCGCGCACGAGATGCGCTACCCCGACATCTCGTCGCTGTACGCGGCGATCGGCGAGGGCCATGTCGCCGCGCAGAGCGTCGTACAGAAGCTGGTGCAGGCGCTCGGCGGTGAGGAGGCGGCCAGCGAGGAGATCGACGAGAGCGTCCCGCCGGCCCACGGCCGGGGCCGCAAGCGCCGCTCGAACGCCGATCCGGGTGTCGTGGTCAAGGGCGTCGACGACGTGTGGGTCAAACTGGCCCGCTGTTGTACGCCCGTACCCGGCGACCCGATCATCGGCTTCGTCACCCGCGGCAGCGGCGTCTCGGTGCACCGCAGCGACTGCGTCAACATCGACTCGCTGTCCCGTGAGCCCGAGCGGATCCTCGAGGTCGAGTGGGCGCCCACCCAGTCGTCCGTCTTCCTGGTCGCCATACAGGTCGAGGCGCTGGACCGCTCCCGGCTTCTGTCGGACGTCACGCGGGTCCTGTCCGACCAGCACGTCAACATCCTGTCGGCGGCCGTCCAGACCTCCCGCGACCGCGTCGCCACCTCGCGCTTCACCTTCGAGATGGGCGACCCCAAGCATCTCGGCCACGTCCTGAAGGCCGTCCGAGGCGTGGAGGGCGTGTACGACGTGTACCGGGTGACGTCGGCCCGTCGCCCGTAGCCAGGCATGGCGCGGTCCCGGTGAGGCGCTCAGCGCTCCGCCGGGACCGAGAACGACAGCAGTCGGCCCCGGCACTCTGCGCGAGTGCCGGGGCCGACGAGGTCGTACGAACCGGCAATCAGCCGCCGAACTCCTGCAGACCCTTCAGGGCCTGGTCCAGCAGCGCCTGACGGCCGTCGAGCTCCCTCTGGAGCTTGTCGGCCTTGGCGGTGTTGCCCGCGGAGCGCGCCGTCTCGATCTGGCCCTGGAGCTTGTCCACCGCCGCCTGCAGCTGACCGGTCAGCCCCTCGGCACGCGCGCGTGCCTCCGGGTTGGTCCGGCGCCACTCGGTCTCCTCGGAGTCCTGGAGAGCCCGCTCCACCGCGTGCATCCGGCCCTCGACCTTGGGCCGGGCGTCGCGCGGCACATGCCCGATGGCCTCCCACCGCTCGTTGATCGAGCGGAAGGCGGCACGGGCGGCCTTGAGATCCTGCACCGGGACGAGCTTCTCGGCCTCCTCGGCCAGCTCCTCCTTCAGCTTCAGGTTCTCCGACTGCTCCGCGTCCCGCTCGGCGAAGACCGAGCTGCGCGCCGCGAAGAACACGTCCTGGGCGCCGCGGAAGCGGTTCCACAGGTCGTCCTCGTGCTCGCGCTGGGCGCGGCCCGCGGCCTTCCAGTCCGCCATCAGCTCGCGGTAGCGGGCCGCCGTCGGACCCCAGTCCACCGAGCCGGAGAGCGCCTCGGCCTCCCCGACCAGCTTCTCCTTGGTCTTACGGGCCTCCTCGCGCTGCGCGTCCAGCGACGCGAAGTGCGCCTTGCGGCGCTTGGAGAACGCCGAGCGCGCGTGCGAGAAGCGGTGCCACAGCTCGTCGTCCGACTTGCGGTCGAGTCGCGGCAGCCCCTTCCAGGTGTCCACCAGCGCGCGCAGCCGCTCGCCGGCCGCCCGCCACTGATCGCTCTGGGCCAGCTCCTCGGCCTCGGTGACCAGGGCCTCCTTGGAGTGCCGCGCCTCGTCGGACTGCTTGGCCCGCTGCTGCTTGCGCTCCTCGCGGCGCGCGTCGACCGTCTCGACCAGCTTGTCCAGCCGCTGCCGCAGGGCGTCCAGATCGCCGACCGCGTGGTGCGCGTCCACCTGCTCGCGGATATGGCCGATGGCGGCCTGGGCGTCCTTGGCGGACAGGTCGGTGGTTTTCACTCGCTTTTCGAGGAGGCCGATCTCGACAACCAAGCCCTCGTACTTGCGCTCGAAGTAGGCCAGCGCCTCATCAGGGGAGCCGGCCTGCCAGGAACCGACGACCTGCTCGCCGTCGGCCGTACGCACGTACACGGTCCCCGTCTCGTCGACGCGGCCCCACGGGTCGCTGCTCACAGCGCCTCCTCCACATGATGCCTGCGGAAGGCTTCAGTGCCCCCGGGCATCGTCCACAGTTTCGTCACGGCCAACATAGGCGACCGGCGGGGCGGCTGTCCGCATCCCGCGCGACCGAAATTTCGCAGTTGGGGGTCAGGATTTCTTCACCGTTGCCTTGTTGATCACGACCGTTGCGTTCGGTGCGCCGTCGCCCTGCCCGGTGCGCTCGCCGGCACCCGCGATCTTCTTCAGGACCTTCATTCCGGATTCGGAAATCGTCCCGAACGGTGTGTAGTCGGCCGGGAGCTGACTGTCCTGGTAGACGAGGAAGAACTGGCTGCCGCCGGTGTCGCGGCCTTCCTTCGTCGAGGCGTTGTACTGGTTGGCCATGGCCACCGTGCCCGCCGGATACACGTTCCCCTTCAGACGGCTGTCCTTCAGGTTCTCGTCCGGAATCGTGTAGCCCGGTCCGCCCGTGCCGGTGCCCTGCGGGTCGCCGCACTGGAGCACGTAGATGCCCGAGGTGACGAGCCGGTGGCACTTGGTGTGATCGAAGAAGCCCTTGGCCGCGAGGAAGTTGAACGAGTTCACGGTGTGCGGCGTCTTCGACGCGTCCATGGCGATGTCTATCGTGCCGCAGGTCGTCTGCAGGTCCATGGTGTATTTCCCGGACTTGTCGACGGTGATCGCCGGCTCCTTCTTCCAGGTCGCCGTCTTCACCTTGCCCGCTGCGGGCTTCTTGCACGGGTCCGGCGCCTTGCTCGGTGCCGAGGCGCTGGGCGACGCCTCCGCGCCGGCGTTGGTCTTCTTGTCGTCGTTCTTGAAGACCCCGGTCGCGTATGACACGACACTGCCCACCACGACGACGCCGAGGACCGACGCGATCACCGCGTTGCGCATACGCGTCTTGCGTCGGGCCGACGTGCGCCGCTGCTGCTGCCGCAAGAACTTCTCCCGGGCGAGCTGACGCCGCCGCTGCTCCTGGGTGACCACCGGGTTTTCTCCTCATGCGTCTCGTGTGTGCTGTGGGACGCGTGCGTCATATGAGCCGACCGCCTGCGTGTGCCCCGTACCGTATATGGGTTCGCTGAGGAAACGGCAGCGCCGGTAGGCTCTGAGCCACAGCCGCCCGCCCCGTACGACGCCGTATGACCTCGTACGACACAAACGAAGGACGATCGTGCTCATTGCCGGGTTCCCCGCCGGGGCCTGGGGGACCAACTGTTATCTGGTCGCCCCCGCCGCGGGTGAGGAGTGCGTGATCATCGACCCGGGCCACCAGGCCGCCCAGGGAGTCGAGGACGCGCTGAAGAAGCATCGGCTCAAGCCCGTCGCGGTCATCCTCACCCATGGCCACATCGACCACGTCGCCTCGGTCGTCCCGGTGTGCGGAGCGCACGACGTACCTGCCTGGATCCACCCCCGGGACCGCTTCATGATGAGCGACCCGGAGAAGGCGCTCGGCCGCTCCATCGGCATGCCGCTGATGGGCGAGCTGACCATCGGGGAGCCGGACGACGTGAAGGAGTTGACCGACGGCGCCGAGCTCACGCTCGCCGGCCTCGACCTCTCCGTCGCGCACGCGCCCGGCCATACGAAGGGGTCGGTGACCTTCCAGATGCCCGAGACGGCGGACATCCCGTCCGTTTTCTTCTCCGGGGATCTGCTCTTCGCCGGCTCCATCGGACGCACCGACCTGCCCGGCGGTGACATGGCCGAGATGCTCGACTCGCTGGCCCGCGTGTGCCTGCCGCTCGACGACTCGACCGTGGTGCTGTCCGGCCACGGCCCCCAGACGACCATCGGCCAGGAGCGTGCCGCCAACCCGTATCTGCGGCAGGTGGCAGCCGGCCGGGGGAGCACGGACGCTCCCCGACGAGGAATGTGACGAGACCTTCCGTGAGCACCTTCAAGGCCCCCAAGGGCACGTACGACCTGATCCCGCCGGAGAGCGCCAAGTACCTCGCCGTACGCGAGGCGATCGCCGCGCCGCTGCGCACCTCCGGCTACGGCTACATCGAGACCCCGGGCTTCGAGAACGTCGAGCTGTTCGCGCGCGGTGTCGGTGAGTCCACCGACATCGTGACCAAGGAGATGTACGCCTTCGAGACCAAGGGCGGCGACCGGCTGGCGCTGCGCCCCGAGGGCACCGCCTCCGTCCTGCGCGCCGCACTCGAGGCCGGCCTGCACAAGGCCGGCAACCTCCCGGTCAAGCTCTGGTACTCGGGCTCCTACTACCGCTACGAACGCCCCCAGAAGGGCCGGTACAGGCACTTCTCGCAGGTCGGTGCCGAGGCGATCGGCGCCGAGGACCCGGCGCTCGACGCCGAGTTGATCATCCTCGCCGACCAGGCCTACCGCTCGCTGGGGCTGCGGGAGTTCCGCATCCTGCTGAACAGCCTGGGCGACAAGGAGTGCCGTCCCGTCTACCGGGCCGCGCTGCAGGACTTCCTGCGCGGCCTGGACCTGGACGAGGAGACCCGCCGCCGTGCCGACATCAACCCGCTGCGAGTCCTGGACGACAAGCGCGACGACGTCCAGAAGCAGCTGGTGGGCGCGCCGCTGCTGCGCGACTACCTGTGCGACGCGTGCAAGGCGTACCACGAGGAGGTGCGCGAGCTGATCACGGCCGCGGGGGTCTCCTTCGAGGACGACCCGAAGCTGGTGCGCGGGCTGGACTACTACACCCGTACCACCTTCGAGTTCGTGCACGACGGACTGGGCTCCCAGTCCGCTGTCGGCGGCGGCGGGCGTTACGACGGTCTGTCCGAGATGATCGGCGGCCCCGCGCTGCCGTCCGTCGGCTGGGCCCTCGGCGTCGACCGCACGGTCCTCGCGCTGGAGGCGGAGGGGGTCGAGCTCGAACTGCCCTCGTCCACCAGCGTGTTCGCGGTCCCGCTCGGCGAGGAGGCTCGCCGCCTCCTCTTCGCCAAGGTCAACGAACTGCGCAAGGTGGGCATCGCGGCCGACTTCTCGTACGGCGGGAAGGGACTCAAGGGCGCAATGAAGAACGCCAACCGGTCGGGCGCCCGTTTCACGATCGTCGCCGGTGAGCGGGACCTCGCCGAGGGCGTCGTACAGCTCAAGGACATGGAGTCCGGCGAGCAGACCCCCGTCGGCGTGAACGAGATCGTGGCGGAACTGGAGTCCCGGCTGGGCTGAACGCGGTACATCCCGGAGGGGCTGCAGAAAGCCCCTCCGGGATGTGCCGTCGGCGCTGGCCCCCCGAGAGTGCCTTGATCCGGCTGCCGGCCTTGCCTTCGAGACCCACCAGACCGATGACCTCCTCCGGGTCACGCGGTTTCGGGTAGAAGCGGGAGAAATGCCGCACGGTCTCGCGCACCGTCAACTCCGCGGGCGCGGATTCGTCCTGCCAGACGATGCCGACACGTGAGCGCCACGCGCGTGTGCCCGATCCGGGATCCGAGCCGAGCACCGAGACCTCGCCGCCGTCCCGGGAGCGGTTGCCCTGGAGGATCTCCACCGTGGTGCTCTTGCCCGCGCCGTTGGGTCCCAGCAGGCCGAACACCTCACCGTGCCGGATACCGAGGTCGATCCCGTCGACGGCGGTCACGTCCCCGTACCGCTTGCGCAGACCCCGTACGTCCACCGCGAGTTGGTCCCCGTGTGCTGTCATGCCGACCAGACTCCCGGCGAAACCGAACGCTGCGGAACGACCGTGCGTACCTCCTTATGTCCATCGAACGGTGGACACGCGGGCGCGTGCGGCACAATGACCGTGCCCGCAGGCCCCTCTCTCGGAGTGACGGAATCGGCGTGATGAGCAAGACGACAGTCAAGGACGGCGTCTCCCGCGACCAGGAGCGCGTCGACGTCCCGCGGACGGTGGGCGGCAGCCGCGCGTTCGCCCTGCTGCTGGTGATCACGGGTGCGGCCGGTCTGCTCGCCGCATGGGTCATCACCATCGACAAGTTCAAGCTGCTGGAGAACCCCGACTTCGTGCCGGGATGCAGCCTGAACCCGGTCGTCTCCTGCGGCAACATCATGAAGAGCGACCAGGCCTCCGCCTTCGGGTTCCCCAACCCGATGCTGGGGCTCGTCGCGTACGGCATCGTCATCTGCGTCGGCATGAGCCTGCTCGCGCGGGCCACCTTCCCGCGCTGGTACTGGCTGACCTTCAACGCCGGCACCCTCTTCGGCGTCGGCTTCTGCACCTGGCTCCAGTTCCAGTCCCTGTACCGGATCAACTCGCTGTGCCTGTGGTGCTCGCTGGCCTGGGCCGCCACGATCCTCATGTTCTGGTACGTGACCTCGTCCAACGTCCGCAACGGCTTCCTGCCGGCTCCCCGCTGGCTGAAGAGCTTCTTCGGCGAGTTCACCTGGGTCCTGCCCGTGCTGCACATCGGCATCATCGGGATGCTGATCCTGACCCGCTGGTGGGATTTCTGGACCAGCTGACCCCGCCCGACCCCGGGATCCCCCGGGCCCGACGGCGTTGTCAGTGGTGTGACATAGGGTTTTGTACGTGGAGCCCGACCTGTTCACCGCCGCAGCAGAAGAACGCCAGGAAAAGGACCCGTCCAGCAGTCCCCTGGCGGTCCGGATGCGCCCGCGTACCCTCGACGAGGTCGTGGGCCAGCAGCATCTGCTGAAGCCGGGCTCCCCCCTGCGCAGACTCGTCGACAACGGCGCCTCCGGCCCCGCCGGACCGTCCTCCGTGATCCTCTGGGGCCCGCCGGGCACCGGCAAGACGACCCTCGCGTACGTGGTCTCGAAGGCGACGAACAAGCGCTTCGTGGAGCTGTCCGCGATCACCGCCGGCGTCAAGGAAGTGCGCGCGGTCATCGAGGGCGCGCGCCGTGCCACCGGCGGCTTCGGCAAGGAGACCGTCCTCTTCCTCGACGAGATCCACCGCTTCAGCAAGGCCCAGCAGGACTCCCTCCTCCCGGCCGTCGAGAACCGCTGGGTGACCCTGATCGCGGCGACCACCGAGAACCCGTACTTCTCGGTGATCTCACCCCTGCTCTCCCGCTCCCTCCTGCTCACGCTCGAACCGCTCACGGACGACGACCTGCGCGGCCTCGTCCAGCGCGCGCTGACCGACGAGCGTGGCCTCAAGGGCGCCCTCACCCTCCCCGAGGACACCTCGGAACACCTGCTGCGGATCGCCGGCGGCGACGCGCGCCGCGCGCTGACCGCCCTGGAAGCGGCGGCCGGATCCGCGCTCGACCAGGGAGAGCCGGAGATCACCCTCCAGACCCTGGAGGAGACCGTCGACCGCGCCGCCGTGAAGTACGACCGCGACGGCGACCAGCACTACGACGTCGCGAGCGCACTGATCAAGTCCATCCGCGGCTCCGACGTCGACGCCGCGCTGCACTATCTGGCCCGGATGATCGAGGCCGGCGAGGACCCCCGCTTCATCGCCCGCCGGCTGATGATCTCCGCCAGCGAGGACATCGGCCTGGCCGATCCGAACGCGCTGCCCATCGCCGTCGCCGCCGCCCAGGCCGTCGCGATGATCGGCTTCCCCGAAGCGGCACTCACCCTCAGCCACGCGACGATCGCCCTCGCCCTCGCCCCGAAGTCCAACGCCGCGACCACGGCGATCGGCGCCGCCATGGAGGACGTACGCAAGGGCCACGCGGGCCCGGTGCCGATGCATCTGCGCGACGGCCACTACAAGGGCGCGGCCAAGCTCGGTCACGCCCAGGGGTACGTGTATCCGCACGACCTGCCCGAGGGCATCGCCGCCCAGCAGTACGCCCCGGAGGAGCTCAAGGACCGGGAGTACTACACACCCACCCGCCACGGCGCCGAGGCGCGGTACGCGGACGCGGTGGAGTGGACGAGGAAGCACCTCGGTCGAGGGCGGTCCTGAGCACCCTGTACGATGGCCCGCAGTGCTGAGTCCCGTGCCCGACCCCGGTCGGCGTCACCACACGAGACACCCAGCCGGAACCCCGAAACCGCAAGGCGAGGGGATCCAGGAGCGTCGCGCACCGTTGAAGGTGTCGCGTGCAGCCCACCACCCACCCGGTTCTCCCGGGGACGGTCGGTGGGCCACTCGCGTGCTGCACATATGTGCCCAGACCAGGGAGCGGCTGCCCGCCACGTCCGCAGGGACGAGAGCGGGTTTCCCAGGCTGCGGATGCGACCTCCCTTAACTCTGGTGAGCCGAAAACACAGGAAAGAGAAACAGTGGCGAATCAGTCCCGCCCCAAGGTCAAGAAGTCGCGTGCCCTCGGCATCGCGCTGACCCCGAAGGCCGTCAAGTACTTCGAGGCCCGCCCCTACCCGCCGGGTGAGCACGGTCGTGGCCGCAAGCAGAACTCGGACTACAAGGTCCGTCTGCTGGAGAAGCAGCGTCTGCGCGCGCAGTACGACGTGTCCGAGCGCCAGCTCGTCCGCGCCTACGAGCGTGCCGCCAAGACGCAGGGCAAGACCGGTGAGGCCCTGGTCATCGAGCTGGAGCGTCGTCTCGACGCCCTGGTTCTGCGTTCGGGCATCGCCCGCACGATCTACCAGGCCCGCCAGATGGTCGTCCACGGCCACATCGAGGTCAACGGCCAGAAGGTCGACAAGCCGTCCTTCCGCGTGAAGCCGGACGACGTCGTCATGGTCCGCGAGCGCAGCCGTCAGAAGCCGCTGTTCGAGGTTGCCCGTGAGGGTGGCTTCGCCCCGGACGGCGAGACCCCGCGCTACCTCCAGGTGAACCTCCGCGCCCTGGCCTTCCGCCTGGACCGTGAGCCGAACCGCAAGGAGATCCCGGTGATCTGCGACGAGCAGCTCGTCGTCGAGTACTACGCCCGCTGATCGCTTTCCGGCGGACGTAGCACCACCTGCGTGTCAGCCCGTCGTCTCGCCGCCCTTACGGGTGGGCGAGGCGGCGGGCTTTCGCACATCCGAGGGCGACGGCATCGCCCGGGGCGAGGGCACCGCACCGAGCGGCCGGTTTCCGGTCCGCCGCAGCGCCCGGGCCACCGTCGCCTCCGGTCCGAGCCGCGCTCCCTCCCGTACGCACTCCTCGTACCGCTCGTCGCCGAGTGCCTCGCGGGCCTGCGCCTCGCACAGCTCGTGCGGCACGTTGTAGTGCGCGGAACCGAACAGGGGCAGACCCACCGACGGCCACATCCGCGTAGCGGCGCCCTGCAGCAGCGCGGCCTCGGCCGGGTCGCCCTCCTCGGCGGTGACCAGCGCGAGCAGCTCGATCGCCAGGACCGTGCCGAGCAGGTCGTGGAAGGCGTGGCCGATGCCGACGCACTCGTCCAGCAGGCCCCGGGCCCGCCCGGTGTCGCCGTCGGTCCAGGCCTCGTACGCCAGCACATACAGCGCGTACGCGAGGGCCCAGCGCTCCCCGTGGTCCTCGCACACCCGGCGGACGTCCTCGCACAGCTTGACCGCGCCCGGCAGATCGCCCTGGAACGCCCTCGTCATCGCCAGCTCGACCTGGGCCATCAGCACATTGCTGTTGAGCTCACCGATCTCGTGGTAGCGGTCGAGCGCCGAGCGCAGCAAGGTTTCCGCACGGCCCATGTCGTCCGTCACCAGCCCCAGACAGCCGGTGCGGTGCTCCGCGTACGCCACCGCCGTGGCGTTGCCGGTGCGCTCCGCCTCTTCGCGGCACTCCTGGAGCGCGGCGAGCGCGGGCACGGTGTCGCCCTGGAGGATCGCCACATAGCCGAGCACCCACAGCGCCTTCAGTCGTGACTGCTCGTGCGGTCCGTCCTCCGCGTCCAGTTCGACACTGCGCTCCAGCCAGTGCCGGCCCTCCGCGAGCCGGCCGCAGCCGACCCAGTAGAACCAGAGGCTGCCCGCCAGGTACTGACCCAGATGCGCCTCGCCCGGTTCGGTCAGGCAGTGCTCCAGGGCGCAGCGCAGATTGGGCAGCTCCGTCTCCACGCGCGCGGCGACCTCGTCCTGCCGCGGTGAGAACCAGTCGAGCTCGCACCAGGTGGCCAGCCCCACGTACCAGTCGCGGTGGCGCCGGCGCAGCTGCTGCGCGTCGCCCGCCGCCTCCAGCCAGTCGGCGCCGTACGCCCGGACCGTGTCCAGCATCCGGTAGCGCACGCCCGTCGCCGTCTCCTCGCGGGAGACCACGGACTGCGCGAGCAGCTCACCCAGCACATCGAGGACGTCGTCGGCGCGCAGCCCGTCGCCGCTGCACACGTACTCCACGGCCTCCAGGTCGAACTGCCCGGCGAACACCGAGAGGCGTGCCCACAGCAGCCGCTCCTCGGCCGAGCACAGCTCATGGCTCCAGCCGATCGCCGTGCGCAGCGTCTGATGGCGGGGGAGCGCGTCCCGCCCGCCGCCCGTCAGCAGCCGGAAGCGGTCCTCCAGACGGGCGAGCAGGCCCGCGGGCGACAGCGCGCTGAGCCGTCCGGCCGCCAGCTCGACGGCGAGCGGGATCCCGTCGAGCCGGCGGCACAGCTCCAGGACGTCGGCGCTGGTGCCCTCGTCCAGCGCGAACCCGGGCACGCGGGCCGCCGCCCGGTCCGCGAACAGCTCCACGGCCTCCCGCTCGGCCAGCGGGGCCAGCGGAAGCAACCGCTCCCCCTCCACCTCCAGGGGCCGCCGTCCCGCCGCCAGCACCCGCAGCCCCGGCACACTCCTCAGCAGCTCGCCCACGAGCGAGGCGCAGCCGTCCACGAGATGCTCGAACCCGTCCAGGACCAGCAGGAGTTGACGCTCGGCGAGATGATCGAGGAGCACCTGACGGGGCAGCCGCGAGGTCTGGTCCGTCAGCCCCAGCGCCTCCACGACCGCGTACTCCAGCAGTTCCGCGTCCCGCACCGGGGCCAGCTCCACGCGCCACACCCCGTCCCGCGCGTCGCTCCGCGCCGCGGCGTGCGACACGAGGCGCGACTTCCCGACGCCGCCCATGCCCGTCACGGTCACCAGCCGGGACGTCTCCAGGGCCTCGGCGAGGTACGTGAGTTCGGCCGAACGACCGACGAACGCGTTCAGTTCCAGAGGCAGATTGCCGAGCGGCGAACGGGCGGAGTGCTGGGGGCGGTGAGGTCGCTGCATGGAATACGGAGCGTACTGATCCGTAAGCGTTCCGTACAATCACTTCGCGCAACTCCGGTACGGCGGGACGGTAATCCGGTACGGAGCCGCGGCCCCGGCGCGATAGGCTCGGGGGACGACTTTTCGATGTTGAGGCACGCAATCAGGGAGCGGGTGCACACAGTGTCCGGTGGAGAGGTGGCCGGGATCCTGGTGGCCGTCTTCTGGGCGATCCTGGTCTCCTTTCTCGCCGTCGCGCTGGCGAGGCTGGCCCAGACGCTCAAGGCGACCACCAAGCTCGTGGCGGACGTGACCGACCAGGCCGTCCCGCTGCTCGCGGACGCCTCCTCGGCCGTGCGCTCCGCACAGACCCAGATCGACCGGGTCGACGCCATCGCCTCGGACGTCCAGGAGGTCACGTCGAACGCGTCGGCGCTCTCCACCACGGTCGCCTCCACCTTCGGCGGCCCCCTGGTCAAGGTCGCGGCGTTCGGCTACGGCGTACGCCAGGCCCTCGTGGGCCGCCGTGAGAACGCGCCCGCGAAGACGCCCCGGCGTACCGTGATCGTGGGCCGCACCGTCCCGTCGGCGCGACGGGGAAAGCGGAAGAAGGACTGACGCAGCGATGTTCCGCCGTACGTTCTGGTTCACCGCGGGCGCAGCCGCCGGTGTGTGGGCCACCACCAAGGTCAACCGCAAGCTCAAGCAGCTGACGCCCGAGAGCCTCGCCGCACAGGCCGCGAACAAGGCGATCGAGGCCGGCCACCGGCTCAAGGACTTCGCACTCGACGTCCGCGACGGCATGGCCCAGCGGGAGGCCGAACTCGACGAGGCCCTCGGGCTGAACGCGAACGCCGAACTCCCCGCGCCCCGGCGCGTCGCCGCCATCGAGAACAGCGGCGACCCCAAGTACAGCAAGAACCCGAAGTACGTCGAGAGGTCGACGTACTCGTACAACCGGAATGAGGACCACTGATGGAGTCGGCTGAAATTCGCCGCCGCTGGTTGAGCTTCTACGAGGAGCGCGGTCACACCGTCGTCCCCTCGGCGTCGCTCATCGCGGACGACCCGACTCTGCTCCTCGTCCCCGCGGGCATGGTCCCCTTCAAGCCGTACTTCCTCGGTGAGGTCAAGCCGCCGTGGCCGCGCGCCACCAGCGTGCAGAAGTGCGTGCGTACGCCCGACATCGAAGAGGTCGGCAAGACCACCCGGCACGGCACGTTCTTCCAGATGTGCGGCAACTTCTCCTTCGGCGACTACTTCAAGGAAGGCGCCATCACCTACGCCTGGGAGCTGCTCACCTCGCCCCAGGACAAGGGGGGTTACGGGCTCGACCCGGAGCGCCTGTGGATCACGGTCTACCTCGATGACGACGAGGCCGAGACCATCTGGCGCGACAAGATCGGCGTCCCCGCCGAGCGCATCCAGCGCCTCGGCAAGAAGGACAACTACTGGTCCATGGGCGTCCCGGGCCCCTGCGGCCCGTGTTCGGAGATCAACTACGACCGCGGTCCGGAGTTCGGCGTCGAGGGCGGCCCGGCCGTCAACGACGAACGGTACGTGGAGATCTGGAACCTGGTCTTCATGCAGTACGAGCGCGGCGAGGGCACCTCGAAGGAGGACTTCGAGATCCTCGGCGACCTGCCCAGCAAGAACATCGACACCGGCCTCGGCCTGGAACGCCTCGCCATGATTCTGCAGGACGTGCAGAACCTGTACGAGATCGACACCTCCATGGCCGTCATCAGGAAGGCCACCGAGCTGACGGGCGTCGAGTACGGCGCCGGTCACGACTCCGACGTCTCGCTGCGCGTGGTCACCGACCACATGCGGACGTCCGTGATGCTGATCGGCGACGGCGTCACTCCCGGCAACGAGGGCCGCGGCTACGTACTGCGCCGCATCATGCGCCGCGCCATCCGCAACATGCGCCTGCTCGGCGCCACCGGCCCGGTCGTCAAGGACCTCATCGACGTCGTGATCGAGATGATGGGCCAGCAGTACCCGGAGCTCATCTCCGACCGGCAGCGCATCGAGACCGTCGCCCTCGCCGAGGAGGCCGCCTTCCTCAAGACGCTGAAGGCCGGCACCAACATCCTCGACACGGCGATCAGCGACACCAAGGAGTCCGGCGGCAAGGTCCTCGCCGGCGACAAGGCCTTCCTGCTCCACGACACCTGGGGCTTCCCGATCGACCTCACCCTCGAAATGGCCGCCGAACAGGGCCTTTCGGTGGACGAGGACGGGTTCCGCCGTCTGATGAAGCAGCAGCGCGACCAGGCCAAGGCCGACGCCCAGGCCAAGAAGACCGGTCACGCCAACCTCGGCGCCTACCGCGAGATCGCCGACGCCGCCGGCGAGACCGACTTCATCGGCTACGACCGGACCGAGGGCGAGTCGACGATCGTCGGCATCCTGGTCGACGGCGCCTCGTCGCCCGCCGCCACCGAGGGCGACGAGGTCGAGATCGTCCTCGACCGCACCCCGTTCTACGCCGAGGGCGGCGGCCAGATCGGCGACACGGGCCGTATCCGGGTGGAGAGCGGCGCGATCATCGACGTCCGCGACTGCCAGAAGCCGGTCCCCGGGGTGTACGTCCACAAGGGCGTCGTCCAGGTCGGCGAGGTCACCGTCGGCGCCAGGGCCCAGGCCAGCATCGACATCCGCCGTCGCAAGGCCATCGCCCGTGCCCACTCGGCCACGCACCTGACGCACCAGGCCCTCCGTGACGCTCTCGGCCCGACGGCCGCCCAGGCCGGTTCCGAGAACCAGCCGGGCCGCTTCCGCTTCGACTTCGGCTCGCCGTCGGCCGTGCCCACGGCCGTGATGACCGACGTCGAGCAGCAGATCAACGAGGTGCTCGCCCGCGACCTGGACGTGCACGCCGAGATCCTGAGTCTCGACGAGGCCAAGAAGCAGGGTGCCATCGCCGAGTTCGGCGAGAAGTACGGCGAGCGCGTGCGCGTTGTCACCATCGGCGACTTCTCCAAGGAGCTGTGCGGCGGTACGCACGTCCACAACACCGCCCAGCTGGGCCTGGTGAAGCTCCTCGGCGAGTCGTCGATCGGCTCCGGCGTACGCCGCATCGAGGCCCTGGTAGGCGTCGACGCCTACAACTTCCTGGCCCGTGAGCACACGGTCGTCGCCCAGCTCCAGGAGTTGGTCAAGGGCCGTCCGGAGGAGCTCCCGGAGAAGGTCTCCGCCATGCTCGGCAAGCTGAAGGACGCCGAGAAGGAGATCGAGAAGTTCCGCGCGGAGAAGGTCCTGCAGGCCGCCGCCGGTCTCGTCGACTCCGCCAAGGACGTCCGCGGTGTCGCGCTCGTCACCGGCCAGGTCCCGGACGGTACGGGCGCCGACGACCTGCGCAAGCTGGTCCTCGACGTGCGCGGCCGCATCCAGGGCGGACGGGCGGCCGTCGTCGCCCTGTTCACCACGGCGGGCGGGAAGCCGCTCACGGTCATCGCCACCAACGAGGCGGCCCGCGAGCGCGGTCTCAAGGCCGGCGAGCTGGTCCGCGCGGCCGCCAAGACCCTCGGTGGCGGCGGTGGCGGCAAGCCGGACGTCGCCCAGGGCGGTGGCCAGAACCCGGCCGCCATCGGCGAGGCCATCGACGCCGTCGAACGTCTCGTCACCGAGACGGCGAAGTAAGAGAAGCAAGGGACGCAGGAGCGGTCGGGAATCATGCGCAAGGAAATCCGCTGATGCGCCGAGGCCGTCGTCTCGCGATCGATGTCGGGGACGCCCGGATCGGGGTCGCCTCGTGCGACCCCGACGGGATCCTCGCGACGCCGGTCGAGACGGTGCCGGGACGCGATGTCCCGGCCGCCCAGCGCCGGCTGAAGCAACTGGTCGAGGAGTACGAGCCGATCGAGGTCGTCGTCGGGCTCCCGCGCTCCCTCAAGGGAGGCGAGGGCCCGGCCGCGGTCAAGGTCCGCGCCTTCGCCGAGCAGCTCGCCCGGGGCATCGCGCCCGTCGCGGTGCGACTTCTCGACGAGAGGATGACCACAGTGACGGCCAGTCAGAGCCTGCGCGCCTCAGGCGTGAAGTCCAAGAAGGGCAGGTCCGTCATCGACCAGGCAGCCGCCGTCGTCATCCTGCAGCAGGCACTGGAGTCCGAACGGGCGTCAGGTGCTGCTCCGGGTGAGGGCGTCGAAGTGGTCATCTGATCGCGATACGGTAACGTTCCGCGCGATGCGGCGGTGTTCGAACAGTCGCCGCACAGCAAAGAGGCGGACGGGAGCCGCGCCACCAGCGCCAGCCGCCGCCTCGCGGCTCTAGGGGATCGATGACTGAGTATGGCCGGGGCCCAGGCTCCGAACCGTGGCATCCGGAGGACCCGTTGTACGGGGACCGCGGATGGGGAGGACAGGCCGACGACGGCCAGTCCCCCTACGGCGGCCAGCCGCAGCACTATCCGCAACAGCCGCAGCAGCAGTCGCAGTACGGCGACTGGGGCACCGGCCAGCAGACCGCGCACGCCCAGGGGCAGCAGCAGTACCAGGACCAGCAGCAGTACCAGGGGCAGGGCCAGAACCAGCAGCAGTACCAGAACCCACAGCAGTACCAGGGGCAGGGCCAGGGCGAACAGCAGTACCAGGGGCAGCAGCAGCTCCCCGGTCAGGGACAGCAGGGGCAGCAGCAGTACGCCGGACAGGGACAGCAGCCGTACGACAACGGCGCCTGGAACAGCGGAACGCACCCTCAGGTCCCGTACCCGACCGACCCGGTCGACCCCTACGGCGGCCAGCCCGCCGCGTACGGCAGTGAGCAGCCCGACTTCTACGGCACGCCCGACGCCTATCCGCCGCCGGAGCCGCCGACCCGGCGTCGCGCCGAACCGGAGCCCGAGCCCGACTGGGATCCGGGACCCGACCAGGGCGAGCACGCGTTCTTCGCGGGCGGGGATGACGACGACACCGACGACACCGAGGGCCGTGGCGGCCGCGGGGACCGGCGGGGCCGGGGCGGCGGCAAGGGCAAGAAGCGCCGCAGCGGCTGCGCCTGCATGGTCGTCGTCCTGGTCTTCGGCGGTGGCATCGGTGGCGTGGGATATTTCGGTTACCAATTCTACCAAAATCGTTTCGGCACGGCGCCGGACTATGCGGGGGACGGGACGAGCGAAACGGTCACCGTCACCATTCCGAAGGGCTCCGGCGGTTATGCCATCGGGCAGGTCCTGAAAGAAGCGGACGTCGTCAAGAGTGTCGACGCTTTCGTGACCGCGCAGACCCAGAATCCCAAGGGCAACAACATTCAGGCGGGCACTTACACGCTGAGCAAGCAGATGTCCGGGGAAAGCGCCGTCGCGCTGATGCTCAGCCCCAAGAGCCGCAGCAACCTGATCATCGCCGAAGGCACGCGCAACTCCAAGATCTACGCGGCGATCGACAAACGCCTCGCGGTGAAGTCGGGTACGACCAAGGGTGTCGCCAACAAGGAATGGTCGTCCCTCGGCCTGCCTTCCTGGGCGAATACCAGCAAGGACATCAAGGACCCGCTGGAAGGATTCCTCTATCCGTCCAGCTATCCCGTCTCCAAGGGCATGAAGCCCAAGGATGTCCTGAAGGAAATGGTCGACCTTTCCAAGGAGAAGTACGCCGAACTGGGTCTGCAGTCGAAGGCCAAGGAACTGAACCTGAAGGACCCGTTGCAGGTCCTCACGGTGGCGAGCCTCGTCCAGGCGGAAGGCAAGTACAAGCACGACTTCGAGAAGGTCGCCCGGGTCGTCTACAACCGCCTGAAGCCGACCAACACCGAGACGTACGGCCTCCTCGACTTCGACTCCACCGTGAACTACCTGCGCGGTGAGTCCAAGCTCGCCACCGGTTCGGTCAGCGCCCTGCGCCAGATCGACGATCCGTACAACACGTACAAGATCAAGGGCCTGCCTCCCGGGCCGATCGGCAACCCCGGTGAAGTGGCGATCAAGGCCGCGCTCAACCCGGCCAAGGGCGACTGGTACTACTTCGTCTCGGTCAGCGAGGACAAGACCCTCTTCGCCGAGACCAACGAGGAGCAGAACCGCAACCGCGAGAAGTACCTCGAGGAACAGAAGGGGCAATGAGCGGTACCGACAGCAGGCGCCGAGCCGCCGTACTGGGCTCTCCGATCGCCCACTCCCTCTCCCCGGTGCTGCATCGCGCCGCGTACGAGCGCCTGGGGCTCGGCGACTGGTCTTACGACCGGTTCGAAGTCGACGAGGAGGCCCTGCCCGGCTTCTTCGAGAGGCTCGGGCCGCAGTGGGCGGGGCTGTCGCTGACCATGCCGCTCAAGCGGGCGGTCATCCCGCTGCTCGACGAGGTGAGTGAGACGGCCGCCTCCGTAGAGGCGGTCAACACGGTCGTGTTCACCGAGGACGGCCGCCGCGCCGGCGACAACACCGACATCCCCGGCATGGTCGCCGCCTTGCGCGAGCGGGGCATCGAGCAGGTGGACACGGCCGCCGTCCTCGGCGCGGGCGCCACCGCCTCCTCCGCGCTGGCCGCCCTCGCGCGGATCTGCACGGGTGAGGTCGTCGCGTACGTCCGCAGCGCGGCCCGCGCCGCCGAGATGCGGCAGTGGGGCGAGCGGCTGGACATCCAGGTGCGCACGGCGGACTGGGCGGACGCCGACCAGGCCCTGCACGCTCCGCTCGTGATC
This sequence comes from Streptomyces sp. NPDC058274, assembly GCF_042881375.1. Taxonomy (NCBI): domain Bacteria; kingdom Bacillati; phylum Actinomycetota; class Actinomycetes; order Kitasatosporales; family Streptomycetaceae; genus Streptomyces; species Streptomyces sp. NPDC058274. The sequence continues at coordinate 6,631 of NZ_JBHVXW010000011.1, read as the reverse complement.
GCCACCACCCCGGCCGGTACGACGGACGCGCTGGCCGCCGCCGTCCCCGAGCGGCCCGCCACCCTGTTCGACGTGCTGTACGACCCGTGGCCCACCGACCTCGCCGCCCGCTGGTCGGCGTACGGCGGCGCCGTCGTCAGCGGACTCGACCTGCTGGTGCACCAGGCCGTACTCCAGGTCGAGCGGATGACCGGGCGTTCCCCGGCACCGCTCGACGCCATGCGGAAGGCCGGCGAGCACGCCCTCGCGGGTCACTGACCCGCGCGTGGCCTTGGCGAGGTCCGTCCGCCTGATGGACCTGCGGCCGGTTTACCGGGCCGGACGTGGGAGGATCGGGGGTGGCGGGCCAGGGCCGCGCACCCGGTCGCGCCGTCGCCGTACGCGAGACGTGTACGCAGCAGCAGTACCAGGGCGCGAGCATGAGGAGCACCGTTGAGCAGGTTGCGCTGGCTGACCGCGGGGGAGTCCCACGGTCCCGCACTTGTCGCGACGCTGGAGGGACTTCCCGCCGGCGTGCCGATCACCACGGACATGGTGGCGGACCATCTGGCCCGGCGGCGTCTCGGCTATGGACGCGGCGCGCGGATGAAGTTCGAGCGCGACGAGGTCACCTTCCTCGGCGGCGTCCGGCACGGCCTCACCCTGGGCTCGCCGATCGCGGTCATGGTCGGCAACACCGAGTGGCCGAAGTGGGAGCAGGTCATGGCGGCCGACCCGGTCGCCCCGGAGATCCTCGCCGAGCTGGCCCGCAACGCGCCGCTGACCCGGCCCCGCCCCGGCCACGCCGACCTCGCGGGCATGCAGAAGTACGGCTTCGACGAGGCCCGGCCGATCCTGGAGCGCGCCTCCGCGCGGGAGACGGCGGCCCGGGTGGCCCTGGGTGCGGTGGCCCGCTCGTACCTGAAGGAGACGGCCGGTATCGAGGTCGTCTCGCACGTCGTCGAACTGGCCTCGGCCAAGGCCCCTTACGGCGTCTACCCCAAGCCCTCGGACGTCGAGAAGCTGGACGCCGACCCGGTGCGCTGCCTGGACGCGGACGCGTCGAAGGCGATGGTCGCGGAGATCGACCAGGCCCACAAGGACGGCGACACGCTCGGCGGTGTGGTCGAGGTCCTCGCGTACGGCGTGCCGGTGGGACTCGGCTCGCACGTCCACTGGGACCGGCGCCTCGACGCCCGGCTCGCGGCCGCGCTCATGGGCATCCAAGCCATCAAGGGCGTCGAGGTCGGCGACGGCTTCGATCTGGCCCGCGTGCCCGGTTCCCAGGCGCACGACGAGATCGTCCACACCGAGGACGGCATCCGGCGGACCTCCGGGCGTTCCGGTGGCACCGAGGGCGGTCTGACCACCGGTGAACTGCTGCGCGTCCGGGCCGCGATGAAGCCGATCGCGACCGTGCCGCGTGCGCTCGCCACCATCGACGTGGCCACGGGCGAGGCCGCCAAGGCCCACCACCAGCGCTCCGACGTGTGCGCGGTCCCGGCCGCCGGCATCGTCGCCGAGGCCATGGTGGCGCTGGTCCTGGCGGACGCGGTGGCCGAGAAGTTCGGCGGTGACAGCGTCCCGGAGACCCGGCGCAACGTCGAGTCGTTCCTCGAGAACCTGGCGATCCGGTGACCGCCGGCCCCGTGGTCGTCCTGGTCGGCCCGATGGGCGTCGGCAAGTCCACCGTGGGCGCGCTGGTCGCCGAGCGGCTGGGCCGCGCCTACCGGGACACGGACGACGACATCGTGGCCGAGCAGGGCCGGACCATCGCCGACATCTTCCTCGACGACGGCGAGCCGGTCTTCCGCGCGGTCGAGAAGCAGGCCGTCCGCCGCGCGCTCGCCGAGCACGACGGTGTCCTCGCCCTGGGCGGCGGCGCCATCCTCGACGACGAGACGCGCGCGCTGCTCTCCGGGCACCGCGTCGTCTACCTCTCGATGGACGTCGAGGAAGCGGTCCAGCGCACCGGCCTGAACGTGGCGCGGCCGCTGCTCGCGGTCAATCCGCGCCGGCAGTGGCGCGAGCTGATGGAGGCCCGCCGCCCCCTGTACACGGAAGTGGCGGACGCGGTGGTCGCCACCGACGGCCGCACCCCCGAAGAGGTCGCCCAAGCGATCCTCGACGCACTGGAGTTGAAGGAAGCATGAGCGAGGCAGTGACCCGTATCCAGGTCGGCGGCACGGCAGGCTCCGATCCCTACGAGGTCCTGGTCGGCCGTCAACTCCTCGGTGAGCTGGGCGGGTTGATCGGCGACCGGGCCAAGCGTGTCGCGGTCGTGCACCCCGAGGCGCTCGCCGAGACGGGTGAGGCGCTCCGTGCCGACCTCGCCGGGCAGGGCTTCGAGGCCGTCGCCATCCAGGTGCCGAACGCGGAGGAGGCCAAGACCGCCGAGGTCGCCGCCTACTGCTGGAAGGCGCTGGGCCAGTCCGGCTTCACCCGCACCGACGTCATCGTGGGCGTGGGCGGCGGGTCCACCACCGACCTGGCCGGTTTCGTCGCCGCGAGCTGGCTGCGCGGGGTGCGCTGGATCGCGATCCCGACGACCGTGCTCGGCATGGTGGACGCGGCGGTCGGCGGCAAGACCGGCATCAACACCGCCGAGGGCAAGAACCTCGTCGGCGCCTTCCACCCGCCGGCCGGCGTGCTCTGCGACCTGGCCGCGCTGGAGTCGCTGCCGGTCCACGACTATGTGTCCGGGCTCGCGGAGATCATCAAGGCCGGCTTCATCGCCGACCCGGTGATCCTGGAGCTCATCGAGGCCGACCCCGAGGCGGCTCGCACCCCCGCGGGCCCGCACACCGCCGAGCTCATCGAGCGCTCCATCAAGGTCAAGGCGGAGGTCGTCTCCGCGGACCTCAAGGAGTCGGGGCTGCGCGAGATCCTCAACTACGGTCACACCCTTGCCCACGCGATCGAGAAGAACGAGCGCTACGAGTGGCGGCACGGTGCCGCCGTCGCCGTCGGCATGCATTTCGCGGCCGAACTGGGCCGCCTGGCGGGCCGTCTCGACGACGCCACCGCCGACCGTCACCGCACGGTCCTGGAGTCCGTGGGCCTCCCGCTGAGCTACCGCTACGACCAGTGGCCCAAGCTCCTGGAGACCATGAAGGTCGACAAGAAGTCCCGCGGCGACCTGCTCCGCTTCATCGTCCTCGACGGGCTGGCCAAGCCGACCGTGCTGGAGGGCCCGGACCCGGCCGTCCTGCTCGCCGCCTACGGTGAAGTGGGCGAGTAGTTCCCCTCGGGCCGGCTTGGCCCGATTTGCCTTCGGGCATGGGCACTTCGGGCCGCCCCCGGCCGTTCACACAACGGCGGCCGGGGACGGTACCGTTCGGTAGGAAGCGGGGCCCGGACCTCGCTGCCGGCGCCCCTCGCCTGCCGCGACGAGGCGTCCCGGGGGGGGGCGAACCACCGAAAGACACGAGACGGAGTGGCACCGGATGCAGCACGCAGTGGGGGCTCCGCTGCCGCCGCCCCATCAGCCGGGGCACGGACCGGCCGCCGGCTGGTCATCTGCCGGACAACCCCCCGGACACGTGGGCCCCGCCCCCGTGCCGCCGCCCGCCCCGGGCTTCGCCGGAGCACAGGTCCCGCCCGGGCACGCACCGCAGCACCACGCCCCCGTGCCCCCCACGCCGGACACGACCGGCCATGTGCAGCTGCCGCCGGGCGCTCCCGTCGCCATGCCCTCGCCGCCCCTCACGGCGGGCGCACCCGACCCCGCGGCCACCACGCTCGCCGTGCTGCTCATCGGCCCGGCCGGCGCGGGCAAGACCAGCGTCGCGAAGTACTGGGCGGACCACCGCCGTGTTCCCACGGCCCACATCAGCCTCGACGACGTACGGGAATGGGTCCGCTCGGGCTTCGCCGACCCGCAGTCGGGGTGGAACGACCACTCGGAGGCGCAGTATCGCCTCGCCCGCCGTACCTGCGGCTTCGCCGCCCGGAACTTCCTGGCCAACGGGATCTCCTGCATCCTCGACGACGCCGTCTTCCCGGACCGCCCGGTCGTCGGTCTCGGTGGCTGGAAGCGGCACGTGGGGCCCGGTCTGCTGCCGGTCGTCCTGCTGCCGGGCCTGGAGATCGTCCTGGAGCGCAACGCCGAGCGCTCAGGCAACCGCCGCCTCACCGATGAGGAGGTGGCCCGCATCCACGGCCGGATGGCCGGCTGGTACGGCTCCGGGCTCCCCATCATCGACAACTCACAGCTCGACGTGGCCACCACGGCCCAGGTCCTGGACGACGTCCTGGCCCGCTCGATCGCCAGCCCGCCCCAGTGGTGACCAGCGACAACGGCTAGCGCCACCGTCACACCGGGACCCACCCGCGGTCCCGGTCACCACCCGTGGGACACCGGCCCCGCGCGTGCCACCGCCCGGTCGGACCCGCTGAACCAGCGGTATTCGGCCACCGCTCGTAGGCTCGTGACATGTCAGAGGTGTACGCGGCGCGCAGGGAGCGGCTACGGGAACGCTGTACGGCGGGAGGCAGCGCCGCGGCGCTCGTCACCCGTCCGGCCAACGTGCGATATCTCGCGGGTACGGCGCCGCGCGGCGCCGTCCTGCTGCTCGGCAGGACCGAGGATCTGCTGCTCTGTGCGTCCACGCCGAGCGGCGACGCATCCGAGGGCCGGCCCGACGAGCTGCTGCGCGTGCAGGCGCTGCCGGAGACCGGGGGCGACCCGGCTGTCGCCGCGGCCGACCAGGCCGCCGGACAGGGCGCGGAGTCCCTCGCCGTCGAGGAGCACCACCTGACCGTGACGCGGCATCGCGCCATCGGCTCGGTGGCCCCCCGGCTACGCCTCGCCGATCTGGGCGGGGCGGTGGAACAGCTCCGGGTCGTGAAGGACGAGGAGGAGATCTCCTTCCTGCGCATCGGAGCCGAGATCGCCGACCAGGCGCTGGGCGAACTGCTCGAATCCATCCTGGTGGGCCGGACGGAACGGCATCTCGCGCTGGAGCTGGAGCGCCGCCTCGTCGACCACGGCGCGGACGGCCCCGCCTTCGCCACCTCCGTCGGCACCGGACCGAACTCGGGGCGCCGAGGCCATCGGCCCACCGACCGCCGGGTCGAGGAGGGTGACTTTCTCTCCGTCTGTCTCGGCGCGGTCTACCGCGGCTACCGCTGTGAGATCGGCCGTACGTTCGTCATCGGGACCTCGCCCGCCGACTGGCAGATCGAGCTGTACGACCTCGTCTTCGCCGCTCAGCGCGCCGGACGCGAGGCGCTGGCACCCGGTGTCGCCTACCGCGACGTGGACCGCGCGGCCCGCCAGGTACTGGACTCCGCGGGGTACGCGGAAGGGCTCGAGACCCTGACCGGACACGGTGTGGGGCTCGAAATCGACGAGGACCCGCAGTTGGCCCCCGCGGCCATGGGTAAACTGGACGCTTGCGTGCCGGTCACCGTCGAACCGGGGGTCCACCTCCCGGGCCGGGGCGGTGTCCGGATCGATGACACGCTCGTCGTACGCCCCGAGGCGGACGGCGGACCCGAGCTACTCACCATTACGACCAAGGAGCTGCTCGCGCTCTAGCTTCGAGCTGTGCGCGTGCGCCGGGGTCGTCCACGTCAGTCCAGGAGATTCCGCAACCGTGGCTTCCACGAACGACCTCAAGAACGGCCTGGTGCTCAAGCTCGACGGAGGCCAGCTCTGGTCCGTCGTCGAGTTCCAGCACGTCAAGCCCGGCAAGGGCCCGGCCTTCGTGCGCACCAAGCTGAAGAACGTGCTCTCCGGCAAGGTCGTCGACAAGACGTTCAACGCCGGCGTCAAGGTCGAGACGGCCACGATCGACAAGCGCGACATGCAGTTCTCGTACATGGACGGCGAGTACTTCGTCTTCATGGACATGGACACGTACGACCAGCTCATGGTCGACCGCAAGTCCGTCGGCGATGCCGCCAACTTCCTGATCGAGGGCTTCACCGCCACCGTCGCGCAGCACGAGGGCGAGGTGCTCTTCGTTGAGCTGCCCGCCGCCGTCGAGCTCGTCATCCAGGAGACCGAGCCGGGCGTCCAGGGCGACCGCTCCACCGGTGGCACCAAGCCCGCCACCCTGGAGACCGGCCACCAGATCCAGGTGCCGCTCTTCATCACCACCGGTGAGAAGATCAAGGTCGACACCCGTACCAGCGACTACCTCGGCCGGGTGAACAGCTAACCGTGGCTGCTCGCAACACGGCCCGCAAGCGCGCCTTCCAGGTCCTCTTCGAAGGCGACCAGCGCGATGTGGACGTCCAGACGGTCCTCGCGGACTGGATCCGGCACTCCCGGACCGACACCCGGCAGCCGCCGGTGAGCGAGTACACGATGCAGCTGGTCGAGGGCTACGCCACCAAGGCGAGGCGGATCGACGAGCTCATCGCGCAGTACTCCGTCGGCTGGACGCTCGACAGGATGCCGGTCGTCGACCGCAACATCCTGCGCCTCGGTGCCTACGAGCTGATCTGGGTCGACGAGACCCCGGACGCCGTGGTGCTCGACGAGGCGGTGCAGCTGGCGAAGGAGTTCTCCACGGACGAGTCGCCCGCGTTCGTCAACGGCCTGCTGGGCCGGCTGAAGGACCTGAAGCAGTCGCTCCGCCGGGACGAGGCGTAGCCGCACGCCAGGCACAGAAACGCCGGAGGGCCCGCAGCACGTCGGCTG